>JAKSAX010000071.1 GCA_022361395.1 Desulfobacterales bacterium
CCCGGCAGCTGGCGGGAATCAGATGCCTTCACCATCCTGGAAAGATTTCAGGGCAACCTTCTGGTGGTGGCCGCGGAAGACGATTCCGTCATTCCGGATGGGTTATAACCCTGCTTCACAGGGCCGCAAAAAGCGCCCGGACAAACCAGGTGCATACCGTACCGGACTCGGGCCACCGCTCCCTTTTTCCCAAAGTACAGGACCTGCACTATACAATAGATATGATCGTTGACATGCAAGGAAACACAGGCAAATGAAAAGAATAGTACTGGCCGGACATCCCCACCATGTTGTCCAGAGAGGCCTTGAGGGAAGGCAGACCTTTTTCGATACTGAAGATTATGCCGCTTATTTTGAAATAATAACTGAAAGTACCCGCAGCCACGGTGTTGATATCCTGGCCTACTGCCTGATGCCGGACCATGTTCACCTCATTGCCGTTCCCGGGGAACGCGACGCCCTGTCCAAGTGTCTGCGGACAGCCCACGGCCGCTACACAAGGTACATAAACCAGCGGACCGGCAGCCGGGGGCAGTTCTGGCAGGGCAGGTACGCCTCCCATCTCCTGGACAGTCAATATCTCATTGCCTGCACCCGGTACATTGAAATAAACCCGGTCAAAAGGGAGTATGTGGACCAGCCCGAAGACTGGCAGTGGAGCAGCGCAAAGGCCCATATGGCAAAGTGCGATGATGCGTTGGTAAAAACCGGTCCGTTGCTGGAGAAAGTTAAAACCGGCTGGAAAGCCTTTTTGTCAGAACCCAGGCCCCCGGAAGAGGCAGACCTGTTCTATTCCCATGAAAAGTCGGGACGTCCCCTTGGCAGTGATAACTTCCTTGCGATGGTGGCGAATCATCAATAAGTTAGGACCGGGGATGATACCCGGCAGAGGCAGGCAAGGGGCATCGGCTAAACCCCGGCGGTCGTCCTGACCGCCGGGGAGCGACGAGATGCAGATCCCAGTCCATGATATCTTAACATCTCGAACGCCGCCTCAAGCCCCTTGCCCGACCCTGCCTGGTTGCCGCGGTTTGCGAATGAGATTAGAAGTGTCTTTGGATAATCATGGGCAGATTAAACAATGAATATGTCCCCCTGATTCGTAGGACTTGCCTTCGAGTTTCCGCCCAACCCTTAAAACAAGACATCCTACTGAAATCATAATAGTTTTCGAATTGTAGCTTTATGTGTAAAAATAATTTGTTTTGTTATTTTTTGGACCCTTTTCTCACCTAAATCCACGCCACATCCTTGGCACATCTTGGAAATTTCCGTTTTTGATATTCTACTTTTTTGAAGAGGATTTTTGGAAGTTTCCGAAGCAGTATCAAAAATGGAGAATCAAAATGTGGGCAAGGTGAATTGTGAGCGGTGGATTCCTCAGCCGTTTATGTCCAGAACTTCGCGACCGCAGCGTACTTTCCGCACCTATAAATTAAAAATTTATATCAATTTATCATTTAATAAATTCAATATGTTATTGCTGAACAAATGCGGTTTTGTGTATAATTTGCATTTAGACTAGATTTTTTTCCTTCTAGGTGATATCGTTTGTTTTTAACAAAGGTCCTCCAGGAGGCAGAATTCTCTGATGAGGTGAATATCCATCATAACTACGCGGCCTTGGAACACCACTTTGGCAAAAACGTATGGGTTCACAGAAAAGGAGCAACTTCAGCAAAATCCGGCGAAACCGGTATTATACCAGGCTCAATGGGCACCTCGTCCTATATCGTTGAAGGTTTAGGCAACCCGGATTCGTTCATGTCCTGCTCCCATGGTGCCGGCCGGATCATGGGACGGCTGCAGGCAACAAGAGAACTCACACCGGAAGCCTGTGACCAGGTAATGCAAGGCATTGTTTATGACCGCTGGAACAAGGTCAGACGGGGCAAAGCCAAAGGCATGTATGACCTCGGAGAAGCGCCCCAGGCATATAAGGACATTGAAGATGTGATTGCATCTGAACTGGATTTAATCAAACCCTTGCACAAACTTCGCCCTATAGGTGTTGTTAAAGGATAAGTCAATCCGGCGGGCACCTCTCCAAGAATCATTGTGATGTCAGATGAAGCGGTCCGGGTTTAACAACCCGGCAATACCCTCAGCCCAAACGCCGAAATGTCACCTTTATCAGGCGCCATTTCGGCGTTTTATTTTTGAAATCCGGACTTTACAAGACAGCCCGTGTCAGACTGTTCAACTTTATCTTTTTATTGAGTTTCAACCTCCATACTTTTTAACACTTCGGCTTGAACACTGTCCCAGATCATTCGTTTCAATTCTACGTACCTGTTGGAAAGCTGGACATCGGCATTCCTCGGATGGGGCAGGGCATTAACGATCTCCTGGGCGATGCGTCCGGGGCGGGCGGTCATCACTGCAATTCTGGAAGAAAGCAGCAGGGCCTCATCAATGGAATGGGTGATGAAAATAATTGTTTTACGGTGTTTTTCATAAATGCGTACCAGTTGCTCCTGGAGCACCTGGCGTGTCATTGCGTCAAGCGCTGCAAAAGGTTCATCAAGCAGCATGACTTTTGGATTGCTGGCCATGGACCTTGCAATAGAAACCCGCTGCTTCATTCCACCTGATAACTGATGGGGAAAACTTGCTTCAAATCCGTTCAGGCCGACAAGATCTATAAACCGGTGTGCCCTCTCCTTTCGTTCGCCCTTGGCTACACGCTGCATCTTTAGGCCGAACTCAACGTTTTCCTGCACAGTTTTCCATGGAAACAACGCATACTGCTGGAATATCATGTTACATTCCGGGGTGATGCCGGTTACAGGGTCTCCATCAAGGAGAACATCACCGCAGGTGGCCTGGTCAAAACCTGCCACAAGATTAAGCAGTGTCGATTTTCCGCAGCCTGAAGCACCAACGATAGCCAGGAATTCACCATCTTCTACATCAAGGCTTAAGCCTTTGAGGGCCTGCACCTCTCCTTTATCACTTGTAAAGATTTTATCGACATTTCTTAAAGAGATCTTCTTTTGTTCAGTTATCGTGTCCACGGCAAAAGTCTCCTTTCAAATTTTTTAAACACAGCATCAATGATCATTACAGTCAGGCTGATAAGCACCATCCCTAAAAGCACCGTATCTGTCTGAAAATACTCTTTGCCGTTCATGATCATAAAGCCAAGCCCTTCTTTGGCAGCAACCAGTTCCGCACTGATAATACATGTCCAGGCAATACCTAACATTACCTTTAAGCCGGCGATGATCTGGGGAAGGGCACCCGGCAGAATGACCTCTTTCATAACATCAACATTTGAGGCCCCAAGATTCCTGGCCGCCCTGATCAACAGGGGATCAATACTTTTTGTGGCCTCGATTATATACATCAGTGACGGTGCAAATGATCCCATGAACACGATGGAGTATTTCTGGGTTTCAGTGATTCCAAGCCACAAAAGGGAAAGGGGAATCCAACTCATTGAAGGCAAAGGGCGCAGAAGGGAAATAAAAGGATCAAACACCGCTTTTAGGAATTGAGAGGACCCGATAAAAATACCCACTGGTATTGCAACTAAACTGGATAGTAAAAATCCCACCATGACGCGCCGGGTTGACGCCAGTGTGTGGGCAATCAGAGACCCGTTTTCGATCAACTTTCCAGCCCTTGAAACTATTTTTGACGGCGGCGGTAAAAATAAAGGCTCTATCAACCCCATACGGCAGATCAATTCCCAGATTATCAGAAAAGTTCCAAGAGATGCCAGGCTGATCAGTATTGCTTTAAAGTTTGTTTTTCTGTCCATGCTTGTCTCCTGCTCGCAAACGAAATCGGGCAGCCATTAAGCGGCTGCCCAAAGTATAAAGAGATGATTTATTACTGAATCATATCGGCTGCAATCCACTTAGACACGTCCGGCACTTCGTCAATCTGATCCTGGTCCACAAGAAAGTCGGCCAGTTTCTGCATGCCTTCAACAAATTTCCCGGGTGCCACCAGCAACTCTTTTTGTTTTTCCTGGTTCAGCCATTGGACATCTTTAAGAACTTTGACCTGGTCCTCAATGCTTAAGTTGGTGAGCTTGACAAGGGATTTTGCACACTCTTCAGGTTCGTTGATCAGCATATCCACAGCCTCAAAATAGCCTTTTACAAATGCTTTTGCGGTATTCGGATATTTTTTTGCAAATTCGGAGCGGACGACGAGCAGGTCCGGCCCGGGACCTAAATCATATTGTTTGTACAGGCTGAAGGCCGTATCATCGAGGAGTACATGGTTGCCGTCCATGGCCAGAATTTTGTTGAAATGTGGCGTCCAGGCAGCACATGCATCAATCTCGCCCGAGCCCATTGCTGCCGGCATTTCATTGACCTTCAGGTTGACCAGGGTTAAATCTTTTCCAGGCACCAGGTTATTTTGTTTTAATATATCAAGAACAAGGACATGGGCACTTGAGGCAAATGGTGCAGCAATCTTTTTACCTTTCAGGTCCTGGATGGTTTTAATCTTTTCCTGTGCAATAATGCCCTCCACGGTTGCATAGGAATCCTGGGTTCCAAAGGCTTTGAACCCCTTGCTGCCGGCAGCCATCAGGGCAATGGCGGAAATGCATCCCGTGCTGGCGACATCCAGGTCTCCTGCAACCAGTGATCCCATCCGGCCGGATGATGCGTAAAAATTCTGGAACAACACCCCAAGACCGTGTTTTTTGAACGTCCCTTTTTCTATTCCGACCCAGGCAGGATAATGTCCAAGCCAGGAAGATCCGCCGTAAACCACAGTCACTTTTTCCGGCTTGTCAGACGCATGAACCGGCGGGCTTGAAAAAACCAGACAACATGTCAAAAAAGCAAATAACGCATGATACATGATACTTGAGAACCGTTTGTTCATTTTTCCCCCTTGGAGTCTAAATCAATAAAAGAAATTAATCTGCTTCTAATGGATCGTGCAAGAATTAGTTCACAATCTGTTTGCAAAAGCCCCAATGTTTTAAGGGCTTTTGTAAACGTTACCAAGTGACGTTGTTTTTGCGCGATCCCTATGGCAGATCACACTAATGCCGGACTAACATTTCAATTCCCGTACCAGGGTGCTATAATCCTGCGGCAACGCTGGATTCGGACTTTCCTAAGAGGTCGTTCAGCTGAAATTCGATTGATTGTGCGTGCGGATAATCATACATCTGCAGTTGAAGTGCGGAAAATCGCACACTGCAGGCGGACGATATCCGGAAAGCAGGTTTAGCAATATGCATCAGCTAATCATATTCTTAAGGATTCCATTGGATATGGCCTGGAATTTGCTCTTCTAAAATACTATGAAATCAGAACAGTTCATATTCAGATGCCTACAGTATTTTTTCACAGGCCTTTTACTTTTTTTAGGATTGTGTATTGCTCCTGACCCATGTTGGGCAGGTTCTGACAATAGATTCAGGATCGGGGTACCCATGAACTTCCCGTCATTTTCCTATCAGGATGAAGGTGATAGTGAAGTCCGCGGATACAGCGTTGATGTGTTGAACACGATATGTAAAAAACTTGAAAAAACACCGCATTTTCTTGCAGGGCGAAGCGAGGATTTACTGTTTGCATTGCAAAACAAAGACCTTGACCTGGTTATTGGGGTGATGCCGGATGACAATGAAATCCGAAGTTTTAATTACCTTGAGATCAGTATTTTTGTAAAACAATATGCATTTGTATACCATCCGATCAAGGGGAACCATTTTCAGGACAATCCGAAACGCCCCTCTTTTGTGGTTGCCAAAGGCCAGCCTTATCTTGCGTCAAACCTGGTTGAACGCGGTGAAAACATTATCCAGGCCAGAACGGTCGTCGAAGCGCTTCACCTGGTCAACTCCGGAGGTGCCAACGCCTATATTGATTTCTCCAATCAGCTGATCACCTATCTCATCGGTCATCATGGTCTGCAAAACATCCGGCAGGCAGGAGTCAGAATGGGCCGCTTTCCTTTGACGATAATTACAAAGAAAGACAACAGTATTCTCAACCCGGCCCTGAGCCGGGCGCTCGGGGAGGCTATCAAAAGCGGGGAACTTGGTAAAGTAAGGGAAAAATGGTTGGGTGAAAGCTACTCGTCATATCTTTTTGGCCGGTTCGGAGTATATATTTATGGTGGCGCCGCTTCCGTATTAACCTTTCTGCTGGCTATATTCTTATGGAATTCCGCCTTGAAAAAACAAGTCAGAAAAATTACTGCCAAACTTTTGGAAACAGAACAAAGGTATGAGCAGCTCATTGAATCTTCTCCTGATATGGTTTTTCTTATAAACCGGAAAGGCGCAATCCGGCTTGCAAATACCAGTGCACGATACAAACTGGGGCTAGACGATGAAAAACTGGCCGGGTTAAAGGTCCATGATTTACTTTCTGATAAAGATCAGGGTGTATTTACGTCGTTTCTGTCCACTTTATTCCTGGAAAAAATCGCCTCAACCGAACTGCAGCTTAAAAAGGGTGAAGAGACTAAATTCAACGTTGAAATTGCCGCGGCCATTCTTCGTCGGGGGAGTGCTTCTGAGCGCCTGGCCTGCTGTTTTGCCAGGGACATTACCAAACGAAAGCGAATGGAAAGGGAGTTGATACATTCAGAGCGGCTGGCAACCATGGGAAAAATGGCGGCTGGTGTGGCGCATGAGGTGAACAATCCCATTGGCATCATCCTTTCACACACCGAAGACCTTCTCAGCGGGGAATTAAACTCGGCAGAATCCCAGGATAGCCTTAGTGCCATCCGGCGCAATGCCATAAGGGCCGGCGACATCACTGAAGCCCTTTTAAACCAGGCGTCTCCAGCCCCTGCCGGCAGGGAAATATGTGATTTCAGATTTATTGCCGCTGAATGCATTAACTTTTTAAAACCACGGTTGAAGAACATACGGACAAAGATCAACCTTGAACAGGAACGGTATTGGATAAAGTGCGAGGAAAGCCAGATCCAGCAGGTCCTGATCAATATCCTGTTAAATTCGGTTGAGAGCATTAAGGGGCACGGCACAATTCATTTAAAACTTACGGAACAAAATAAAGAAGGTAAAACCTGGAATCGCCTTAGAATAGAAGACAGCGGCAAAGGTATTCCGGAAGATGACCGTGCTTTTGTGTTTGATCCTTTTTTTACCCATGGTAAGAAAGAGGGTGTTGGCCTGGGGCTCTTTGTGGCCCAACGGATTATAACCAAACACGGAGGCGTTATCTTTGTGGCAGACAGCATACTGGGCGGCGCGGCCATGATAGTTGACCTCCCACAGTGTCGGGCGGAATAAATGCAGATTAGATTGCTGATAGTTGAAGATGAGCAGGAAATGCTCCTTTTTCTAAAACGTTTTTTTACCAGAAAAGGGTATGCCGTAACCGGTGTTGCAAGTGCGGAGGAGGCGCTCAGCGCTTTTTCGGAAATCGAATATGATCTGATCATATCAGACCTTGCACTGGAAAAAATGAGCGGGTTGGATTTATTAAGACAGATTAAAGCCGTAGACCATCACCTGCCGTTTATTATCATTACAGGTGCAGGCACGATTGAAAGTGCGGTTGAAGCTATCCAGATAGGTGCTTTTCATTATCTTACCAAGCCATTCAAGCGCAAAGACCTGGAAATTTTAGCCAGGCGTGCTGTTGAGTTTGGATTGATGCACCGCAGGTTGTCAAGAATGCATGAAGAGGAGAGCGTAAAAGAGAGTCCTCTGGTCATGGGTTCCAACCGTGACATGCAAAAAATCATGCAAACCATTGATAAAGTTTCCCAGTCAGATACATCCATTCTGATTGAGGGCGAAACAGGCACGGGAAAAAGCCTGATAGCCAGCCATATCCATCAGACAAGCCACCGTCATGAAGGGCCTTTCATTACAATTGACTGCGGGGCACTTCCTGAAAATCTTTTGGAAAGTGAATTGTTCGGTCATGCAAAAGGCGCTTTTACCGGAGCCATCAGGGCAAAACGCGGGTTGATGGAGGAGGCGCATCAGGGGACCGTCTTTCTGGATGAAATTGGAGAGTTGAAGCCATCGACCCAGGTTAAACTGCTCAGGGCCATACAGGAACGAAAAATCCGGGCAATAGGAACCAACCAGACCATAGAAATTGACGTCAGGTTCATATGTGCCACCAACAGAGATCTTACTTCAGATATAAAAAGTGGCAAGTTCAGGGAAGATTTATACTACCGGCTGGCCGTCATCCCGATACAGCTGCCGCCTTTGCGCAAAAGACGGGAAGACTTGCTCCAGTTTGTCGGGCATTTTGTTCAGGAATTCAATGAAACCCATAATAAAGAAGTGTTAAGCCTCAGTCCGGATGTCTGGCAGTTAATTATGGATTATCACTGGAAAGGCAATATCAGGGAGCTTAAA
>JAKSAX010000070.1 GCA_022361395.1 Desulfobacterales bacterium
AGGGATCAAAGATTTTGTCGATGTTGTCGCGGGAGATGCCCACCCCGGTGTCAGCAACTGAGTAGCACAGGTATTGGCCGGGCATGAGTCCTGTCTCTTCCGGCAGGCCTTCCCCTGGAAAATCAATGACCCCGAGGCTGATTGTCAGGGTTCCGCCCATGTTTGTCATGGCGTGGAAGCCGTTGGTCATAAGGTTCAGGGCCACCTGGTGAATCTGGGTGGCATCGCCTGAGACCAGGGGGCAGTTGTCATCTATGTTCCGGACAATGGTAATGGATTTCGGCAGGGAGGATTCCAGCAGGTGGCAGGCCTCATGAATGATCCCGGGCACTTCCAGGGGCGACATCTTTTGATTTTCCTGGAAACTGAAGGCCAGGATCTGCCGGACCAGGTCCCTGGCCCTTTCCCCGGCTGCGATAATGCCGTCCAGATGTTCGGCTGAATCTTCGGTCTCATCCAGTTCGGTCTGAAGGAGTTCCGCATGCCCGATTATTCCCGACAGGATATTGTTGAAATCATGGGCAATACCGCCGGCAAGGGTGCCGATGGCCTCCATTTTCTGGGCCTGCTGGAGCTGCTGCCAGATGGCGAGCTTTTCATTCTCTGTCTTTTTCCTGGCTGAGATATCCCGGATCACGGCAATGGAATAGCTTTTATCCTCAAGGGTGACAGCCACCATGGAGACCTCGGCAGGTATCTCTTTTCCGCTCCTGGTCCGGATCTCCAGCTCAACGATCTTAGACTGCATAAAGGGATCTTTGTCCTTGAACAGGGTGTGCAGGGTCAGGTCCTCATCCCCAAGCTGCTGATGAAACGGGGAAAGGGCACGGATGTGCGAGCCCATGGCTTCCCGGACACTGAATCCGAACATATCCCTTGCTGCGGAGTTCCAATAAGCCACCAACCCGTTGCCGTCCACCATGACAATGGCCTCGTGGGCGGTTTCCGTGATGGCCCGGTGGACAGCCTCCTTGTCCTTGAGTTCCTGTTTATAGGTCATTACAGCTGTTTTCATCTCTGCAAAACTGTCTGCGGTGCGCTGGATCTCCACAAAGGGGGTTTTGATCCGGGGCCGGACGGAGTAATCATTGGCCTTGATCTGCCTGGCCTCCCTGTCCAGGGCCGAGATAGGCGCGACAATGCGGCGGGCCACGAACAAACCGAAAATCGTGGCAAGCACAGACATGGCCAGGGTAAGCAGCAGGGTTTGGCGCTGGTGGCCCAGGATCTCGGCCAGGTAGTCTTCCTCGGGGATATAAACCCCCACCATCCAGGAGATCTTCTCCGCCTTTACCCGGGTGAACATGGTGTAATAGGTTTTCCCGTCAAATTCAAAGGCGGCAAAGGCAGGCTCGTCCGTCCCGGAAGACTTGAGCCGGGCAAGTTTTTCCTTTACCGATTCAAAGGCCAGCTGGCAGACCGGGTTGTCCAGTTCATTCAGCTTGGGCAGGCGGATGGCCCTGCTGTTCTCCTGCTCCTTGTACCTGAGGCGGGAGACATCGGGAAATGCAATCACATCCCGGTTCTGGTTGATGATAAAGGCCATGCCTGTTTTTCCCACCCTCAGTTTGCCCACAAAGGCAGAGAGCACATCCAGCTCAATATCCACCCCCACAACCCCCTGGAACTCCCCTGCCTTACCGTAGAGGGGGCCGGCACTGGTGATGCCCGGTTTCTGGGAGGAAAAAAAGATATAGGGGTCTGTCCAGATGATGCTCTTTTCCCTGACCGCTTTTTTATACCAGGGACGGGTCCTGGGGTCATAGGGATCCTGGAAATCGATTTTTTCAGCCAGGAGGTTTTTCTCCTTATCCCGCCAAAGGAAGCGGGTGATCTTTTTCCCGGCTTCATCATATTCAATCTGCTTGAACCGGAACGCCCCCTTTTCCGGATCGGATTCCCTGTTCACATAGTAAAAATTCCCGGAGGGGGTGGCAAAGTAGATCCCTGCAAACTGTGAATAAATCTCCAGCTGGTCGTAGAAGTACAGTTCCAGCTTTTCAATGCTGCTCCGGTCTGCACTGACGATATCAGAGGTGATCAGGCGCTCGGTGAGATGGGCGGCGCCCCTGGCGACCCCGAAGTAGTTCCGGGTCTCCTCAAGGGTAAGATCCAGGATATTCTCCATAATATCCCGGGTATGATCCAGCATGACCCTGCGCGACGATACAACGGAAAAGGGCATGATAAACATCTGGGTGGCCCAGACCAGAAGGATACACCCCAGAATCACTCCCCATCGTATGGATAGTTTCAAGCGACCCCCTAAATAATTTGCATTGGAACGCATCGTAAAGAGGTTTTAGTCTACATGGGCAAAACAGAACTTGTAAAGCCCAAAAAACCCTGATTTGCAGAAATTTTACTTTGGATTGTACGGATTCTCTGGTATTTTATTTGTTTTTGAAGAATCAGCACATTGATATTGACAAAAAAATACCACGATGTGATATTTGAAGTTTGTTTAACATTTTAGGTGGAATCATGAGCCATAACAAGACTTTAGACAATTGCAGGTTTGAGACCCGTGCCATCCATGAAGGGACTGACGCAGACGCATGGGAAGGGGCCACCCTTCCGCCGATTTACCAGTCAGCCGCCCATATCCACGAAACAGCCGATTCCCTGAGCCGGACCTTTGCCGGACAGAGCCGGGATCATATTTACATGCGCCTGAGCAACCCCACCAACCAGCATCTTGAGCAGAAACTGGCCGCCCTGGAATCCGGCAAGGCAGCTGTTGTGACCTCATCAGGTATGGCTGCCATCTCCAATGCCTGTATGACCCTGCTCCGGGCCGGGGATGAGTTCGTGGCCAGCTCCGCCCTGTTCATGTCCACCTTCAGCCTCTTTTCCAATGTATTTAAAAAATACGGGATAACGGTCAGGTTTGCCCATCCCCTGAAACCCGGGGAGGTGGCTGCGGCCATCAATGAAAAGACCCGGTTCGTCTACATGGAAACCATTACCAACCCGGGCATGGAAATCGCGGACATAAGGGCAGTTGCAGACATTGCCCATGAAAACGGCATCCCCCTGCTCATGGACAATACCCTGGCCTCTCCCTGGCTCTGCCGCCCCCTGGAACTGGGGGCCGATATTGTGCTGCACTCCACCACAAAATATTTTTCCGGCCACGGCGGCGCCATGGGCGGCGTGGTGATCGACAGGGGAGAATTTGACTGGCAGACAGAAAAATTTGAAGATTTTTCACCCTTTGCCGGAAGGGATCCCTCCCTGAGTTTTCTCACCCGGATGTGGAAAGAGCACCATGTAAACTGCGGAACCACCCCGGCACCCTTTCACTCCTATCTGACGGCCATCGGCCTGTCCACCCTGGGGGTGCGCATGGAAAAGCATATGGCCAACGCCTTTACCGTGGCCGGTTTCCTGAAAAAGCATCCAAAGGTAAACTGGGTCAACTACCCGGGATTTGATGACCATCCCTGCCATGACACCGCAAAGTCCCAGTTCGGCAACAGGGGATTCGGCACCATGCTGACATTCGGCCTTGAAAACCAGGAGGCCTGCTTCACCCTGATTGACAACCTGAAAATGATACTAAACCTGGCCAACCTCGGGGACTGTAAAAGTCTGATCATCCACCCCTATTCATCCCAGTACGTGAGCTTTCCCCAGGAAGTAAGAGACAGGCTGGCAGATCCCTGCCTGATCCGTTTTTCCGTGGGTATCGAGCATGCCGATGATATCTGCCGGGACCTGGACCAGGCCCTTAACGCCATAGGTTAATTAGACTTCGGAAAAACAGCCCATGAGTGAATACACCGGACATGACCAGACCGGGGCCACGGTCGGTATTGTTAAAAAGGAATATTTTACCTTTACCGACCAAAGCGACCCGCTGACCCTGGAAAGCGGGGCCACCCTTGCCCCGGTCACCCTTGCCTACGAGACCTGCGGCACCCTGAATGCCGACAAATCCAATGTGATTCTCATACTCCACGCCCTGACCGGGGATTCCCATATGGCCGGGTATTACAAGGCAGGGGACCCGAAACCCGGATGGTGGGACATCATGGTGGGGCCGGGCAAAGGCATTGACACGGACAAGTACTTTGTCATCTGCTCCAATATCCTGGGGTCCTGCATGGGGTCCACCGGTCCGTCATCCACCAACCCGGACACAGGCGAACCCTATGGCACTGATTTTCCCATGATTACCGTGGGGGATATGGTCCGGACCCAGAAAGCATTGCTGGATCACCTCGGGATCAAGCGCCTCCTGTCGGTGATCGGCGGTTCCGTGGGCGGCATGCAGGTGCTGGAGTGGACGGTGAGATACCCGGATATGGTGGCCTCAGCCATTCCCCTGGCAACCACCTGCCGGCATTCGGCCCTGGCCATTGCCTTTAACGAGGTGGCCCGCCAGTCCATCATGGCAGACCCCAACTGGAACAACGGAGATTATTACGGGGGCAAAAAACCGGATATGGGGCTGGCCATTGCCCGTATGATCGGCCATATCACCTATCTTTCCGATGAATCCATGCGGATGAAGTTCGGCCGGCGGCTCCAGAACCGGAGCGCCCTTAAATTTGAATTCGGGGCGGAGTTCCAGGTGGAATCATATCTCCAGTACCAGGGGAATAAGTTTATCGAACGTTTTGACGCCAACTCCTTTCTTTACATCACCAAGGCGGCCGACTATTTTGACCTGGCCCGGGAATACGGCAAAGGGTCTCTGGTCAATGCATTTTCAGGGGCAAAGTCCAAGTTCCTCGTGGTCTCCTACACCTCGGACTGGCTCTACCCCACCTATCAGTCCAAAGAGATGGTCAAGGCCATGAAAAAAAACAACCTTGATGTCAGTTTCTGCGAAATCGACGCCCAGTGGGGCCATGATGCCTTCCTGCTCCCTGACCCGCGCATAGACAACCTCATCACCGGATTCCTGAGGAGTGTGACCCAATGACATCACCGCTTAGATACGATTTAAAGCTGATCGCTTCCTGGATAAAACCCGGGTCCAGGGTATTGGGCCTCGGGTGCGGAGAGGGTGACCTGCTCTACTGGCTGAAAAATGAAAAGCAGGTGGTTGAGCGGGGTATTGAGATCAAGGAGTCCAAGGTGGTCAAGTGTATTGAAAAGGGGATTTCCGTGCTCCAGGGAGATATCGATGAGGAGCTTGAAGATTACCCGGACAAGGCATTTGACTACGCCATCTGCTCCCAGACCCTCCAGCAGGTCTATGATCCGGAAGTCTTGATCAACGCCATGCTCCGGGTGGCAAGAAAAGGGGTGGTCTCCTTCCCCAACTTCGGCCATATCAACGTCAGGTACCAGCTGGCCATCACCGGCCGGGCACCGGTCACCCCGGACCTGCCGTTCCAATGGTACAACACCCCGAACATCAGGGTCCTCAGCCTGGATGACTTTAAGCGGTTTGCGGACCAGACCGGGTTCAGGATTTTAAAGAAGGCTGCCATCAACACCAAAAACCAGCACCGCCAGGGCAAACGGGTATTTTTTCTGCCCAATCTCTTTGCCACCTATGGGATATTTTTAATAGGAAAGGAATAGACAATGGATACTGATTTCGGAAACAGGGAAATCATTGACAGGATTATCAAGATTAAACAGGAACTGGGCAATGAACTGGTCATTCTGACCCACCATTACCAGCGCAAAGACATTGTGGACCTGGGTGATCACCGGGGGGACTCCTTTGCCCTGGCCCAGAGGGCTGCCCGGGATAAAAATGCAAAATACATTGTATTCTGCGGGGTTCACTTTATGGCGGAAAGTGCTGCCATCCTGGCCAAGGAAAACCAG
>JAKSAX010000194.1 GCA_022361395.1 Desulfobacterales bacterium
CCCTGATTAATGATCCGCCAGGACATCAATTTCATGAATCAGATAATTATTAAAAAAATCATGGGACCAGAGGTTCAGCTCATCCTTTTGCCCTGAGGTTTTTAAAAATGGCTCAACATCTTTTTTTGCCAGGGTAAAATCAATTTCCCTGCTTTTTTCAGATATCAGTTCTACAAATTTTTCCTTGTCCAGGACCTGTGAGAAATCAATATGGCCTGTCTGCACCATCTTGTTCTTCAAGTAGTGCAAGTCACATGGAATATTATTTTTCACAAACCAGATTAAATCATACCAATCCCGGCCTTTAATATTGATTCTCACTGTGCGGCACAACAATGCATGCATTTTACCTGCAAACAGACTGGGCAATGCCATGGTTTTAACGGAAAACGGAATAGGATGGAGATGATATTTGAGATCGCTGGTAAATCCTGCAGCCGGCTCCAGATCAATTTCCAGTTTAATCTTCATTACCGCATTTTTATGGGTCTTTAAATTTGGATTGATTTTTAACAGGTGGATCAGTGTATTTGCCTTTATAAAAGCTGAGTTAATCGTGCTTTTATTCTTTTTGCTTTTTTCTTCTGTAGAAACCTCAAAACCCCATAGTCCCAATTCTGATTTTACAGCGCTAAAATATTTTTTAATATCAAAAGCGGTTTCCGGCTGAATTAATGAAAAATCCAGATCCTCCGAGAAACGGTCAAGCTTATGCAGGATTCGCAATGCGCTCCCACCGTAAAAAACGGCTTTTTCATAAAATTTTGACCGCCATAAACCAAGCAAAACAATCTCTTGTATGATTTCTTTAAGCGCGTTTTCATGATCATGAACCGTTAGTAATTCATACCTGCCTAACATTTGTTCAATTTTTTCATCAAACATGGTCTTCCTTTAAAAAAAAAAAAAAAAACAACTTCACCTAGTCTGTTTACAAAAACCCTTAAACATGGGGTATTTTGCGAACAGAATGTGAATTAATTTTTACGCGCTCCCTAAGTAGTTAAACAGCAGGTTTATACTTTGCCTTCGATATCCTGTCTTGATTTCTTCTAACAAAGACAAATCAAAATTCTTACCTGCACTGTAATCCAATCTCATTAGTTCGAGGAATTCCTTCATTTCCCTTTCCGCTGAAATATGGGTTTGCGTTGCTACGATATCGCATAGCGCCTTTTCCGGAGACGCAATCAGAACTCTTTTCTGGTCACCGATATCTTCGAGTTTAATTCCGATGTTGAATACCGTTTTAGGGCAATACAGATAGGAAAACATGCCCATCGGTGTTTCAAACACCTTCTTTCTTTTCATTGTCATGCTGATAATAAGCTCAACACGTTCCGGTATCATGTTCCAGAATGCTAAAGCGGTCTGACCCGTGATGTATGAAGGCCCGTAGATCTGATTGGCCAGGACAAATTTATTAAAAGGCTTGTTATACTCCCTGCCCAACACATAAAGACCCTTTTTAACCCTCAGGATATCCTTACTCTTAATCAATCCCCTGATTTTATCTCTTGGCTTTTTGAAATCCCTTAAAGCATGCAGCAGCAAATTGTAATCAAATTCTGCCGGCAGTTGAATTAAATCCTTCATGATATCACAACCAATATGTCTAATAAATTGGACTTACTGGTTGAAATCTAAACACTACGTTGAAAATTGTCAAGAAATCCTGAAAAGAACGTTAAGACAGTCGGCTACACCCGGTTTATTTTTTGCTGTTGGAATTAAGTGGACTTATTCCCCCGGATTATAAGCGACAGGATCTTTTTTCTCTGTTTTATCCCCTCTTTCTAAAAATATACGCAGTAAACATGTCACCGCTCCTTCTTTCCTCAGATAGATCGAATCCCCGTGTATATAATACAGGATCAGCCGCATCAGGATGATCCGGATCTATTTTGCGGATAAAGTCAAGAGCTGCTTGGTTAGGTTCAAAAAAGCAGATGGTGCCTGCCGGTGTTGTTGTTCGTATGCACTCTTTCATCACATCCGCTCTCACGGCTTCCTGCATGTGATGCAGACAACCAAACAGGAAGATCGTATCAAAGATTCCATTTTCAAAGGGCATATTTTCAGCATTGAACGACTTGAATGTAATTAAGTGGTCCACCTGCAGTTTATTTGCTTTACCTGCCCAGTCTTTTTTACTGTAATCGGAATCATCATCTTCCGGCTCACCGGTAATGACGTGATATCCGTTCAAGGCCAGGGTGATCGCCATATTGCCTTCACCCGTGCCAACATCCAAAATTTTTCCGTGCTTACTTAAGTCCATTTCCTGAATCACCTGATCAGCAAAATCTACAACGGCTTGAAAAGGCAGGTCATCTTTCAGAATCTCTTTTGCTTGGGCAATATCCATTGGAATAAACCTCTTTGTTTGAATAGTTAACCACAAAAATATGCGGCTTGTCTGTCAGCATTTTTTTGTTTGGAATTTGACAATGTGCTTCGCTATTTGTTTTTCTCAATTTTCTGTTCCAGCTGTTCCAACTCATCCAGATCCTGTTGGTCCGCCTGTGTGGCTTCATGGACTTTACGCTTGGTATCAAACAATTGATAAATCTGTCTTACTTTTTCTTTCATAGCTGTATTGCTGATCGTCCCTTTTCCGGTGAGAAGCTGTTGTTCGTTGAATTCCAAAATTCTGTCCACATTTTCCTGCCAGAATTTCATAGTGATATCGATCCTGTTTTTCGCTCTTAATTCTGCGGTTTCAAGAAAGATGACAACCAGTCGATTCAATGTGTCGATTTCATCTGTGTTCAGGTAATTTTTAGCAATAAAAATATCCTGTTTCCTCACTACGCCGCCTTTCCACGATGTCAACGCCATATTGGGTTTGTCTGCATCAGCCCTGTCCAATACGATTTCCGCAGCAGTCTGACCGGTAACTGCAAAAAGTAATTTATTCTGGGTTTCGGCAAAAAACATTTGGGTGGCTTTATCAGTCTTGTCATAGTCGCTGCTTAAGGCAAATAGATCCCGCACCTTTTGATAAAATCGCTTTTCAGAGGCCCGGATCTCCCGGATGCGCTCCAGAAGCTCATCAAAATAATCCGGTCTGCCATCCGGATTTTTCAAGCGGTCATCATCCATGACAAAGCCCTTTATCATGTATTCCTTCAGATTCTGATTTGCCCAGATCCTGAATTGGGTACCTCTTTTGCTGCGGACCCTGAAACCAATGGACAGAATCATATCCAATGCGTAAAATGCAACATTATAGTTCTTGCCGTCGGCAGCAGTTGTAAAGTAATTCTTTACAACTGAGTTTTCCTCTAATTCCCCTTCATTCAATATGTTAGAGATATGTTGACCGATATTTTGCTTGGAGGTGTCAAAAAGCTGGGCGATTTGATTTTGATTCATCCAAACCATGCCGTCTTTGGCATATAGCGAGACAGATGCTTTACCGTCTTTGGTATTATAAATAATAATATTTTGTTGGTTGTCTTCCATTTTCAATCCTTACAATTTGACCCTGTCTCACTACGATCACGCCTCCAGCCCCATCATCATATTATAGTGTCCTTCATGCCGGGTCAGCTTAAAAATATCTTGAAACACCTTTAAATATTTATCAATCGTTTCTGCTTCGAAACTTGCCACTTTATTTATTGAAATTGAATTGATCATTATACACCCGTTACATTTCAGGAACCGTAGCTAATACTCTAAAATGACTCTGCCTGTGCGAACTTTATACAGGCTACTTATTCTTTGCAAGTAATTCTCAATGTTCGTTGCGCAGACGATTTGTTCACCAATCCTTGATTTCAACCTAAAATGTTTAAGATCCCGGACCAGGAAAGTATCCCCATATCTTTAATTATAGTAGAACGCTGATTCCGATATTGATTTTGTATGAGAAGACCATTCCCTGCCTGAAAATGCAAGGGCAAATTTTGAATATGCTCAAATGGCTCAACCAGTTGATGCAGAGTGTTTTAGCGCAAACCCGGGGTTCTAGGCAGCCGGGGGCGTGGAGGCACGGAGAGGCGTAAATTTTCGGGGCGTCAGGACAGGCAGATACGGAAATTTCCGCTATCCTGACGGTCAGGACGACCGGCAGGATTTTAACGGAGTGTTCTGCGGCTCCGGTTGCCGGGTTTATGCTGAAAAACTCCGCAGACCCGACCCTGGAGAATAGTCTTGTAATTCATAAATGACTCTCTTTTTTACATTGAAATATTCCAGCCCGGTATAATCATGAATTAATGACAGTATATTGATCATACCGTTCCGGCTGCTTATTGCCAGCGTCGAGGTGTACATTATACACCCTCCCCGTTGGTTTTTGAGATTTTGGATCGAAAACATCTTCTATTTCAATACTCCCGCGGCGTTGGAGCGGACTGGCTCCGGGAGGTGTACGTTTATCCATATCAGAGGCAATGGCGTTTTCGACTCGTTTATGTAACATCAAATTGATATCCCGCTCGGCATTGATCAAATTATTTTTTATACTTGGTCCGCCAAAAGTATCCGGTGCCAGATGCGACTTATTGTTAATAACGGGATTATAGCCCGGATTAACTACCTGGGCAGAAGTTAATGCCTGTCTCTGGGCTCCGGCACGTCGTTTGCGCAGGGTAGCCGAAACCGTATGTTTAAAGCTCTTTGCGGTTTTGACAGTCGCTGAACCGAATCCCTGTTTTCTTGCGACCGCGTTCGCAAGTTTCCTTGCGGAATATTGTTGTTGGGTTATTGGTTTACGACCTAATTTTCCGATTAACTTACCTTGCTTTCTAACTTGGAATGAATTTACTTGATTCTTACCTTTCAGGGTTGATTTTAGTCTTTTTGGCATCGCTATTTCCTTTCATTAACTTAAACATCGTTGTGGCGGATAGCATTTTTCATAGATAATTTTTAATAAGAACTCAAAGATTTAGTCTTTCCCCACATCGTTTAAACCTTTAGATATTGGGAAGATTTTAAAGTTTTCCCAAGCTGGATATGTTGAGAATCAAGAAACTTTAGAAAAGGAACAATTACGAAATATCTGTAAATATTAATTTACATAAAAGACAGGTTAATTCAAGATATATCTCAGATAAACCGGTTTTCAACATGGAGAGCTGTTCTGAAGAGAATAATGGGCTTTCATGTTTTTAATTTTTTAGCAGAACGCTGATTCCGATATCGATTTTGTATGGAAAAATCATTCTCTGCCTGAAAATGCAAGTCAAACTTTGAATATGCAAAAATGCTTCATCCAGTTGAGGCAGAGTGTTTTAGAGCGCAAACCCGGAGTTCCAGGCAGCCGGGGGCGTGGAGGCACGGAGTGGTGTAAATTTTCGGGGCGTCAGGACAGTAAGACACGATAATTTTCGCTATCCTGGCGGTCAGGACGACCGCCAGGATTTTAACGGAGTGTCCCGCGGCTCCGGCTGCCGGGTTTATGTTGAAAAATTTCCTCATACCAGATCCCGGAACAACCAAAAGCCCCAGAAAAATTCAAGTCTAAGAACCTGTATCACCAGCGCTTGAATCAATAAAAGACTTGCACAGGTCTGCCACCAGCGTCACCATGGGGATGATACTTTCCAGTTCCACATACTCATCATCCCTGTGGGCATTGGCGCCGACAATGCCCATGCCGTCAATGGTGGGCGTGCCCTGGGCTGAGGTGAAATTGCCGTCGGAACAGCCGCCGGTGGATATTCCCTCAGCGTCCATCCCGATAATCTTTCCGCAGTCCCTGATCTGCTGGAACAGGAGTTCGGCTTCGGGGGAACATTCCATGGGGGGCCGGTCAATGCGTCCTGAGACCTCTAATTCGGCCCCGGGAAGATAGGGGGTGCGGGTCAGTTCCTTGAAAAAGGATTCCACGGTTTTAGCCTCTTCCGATTTTGAGAAGCGGACATCCACGGCAGCAACGGCGGTTTCCGGAATAATGTTGACCTTGTCTCCGCCGTGCATCACGGTGACCTGGGCTGAGGTGCCTTTTTCACTGTCATTAAGGGTGTGAATCCGGGTGATCTGGTGGGCCAGCTCAACCACAGCGTTGATTCCCTTTTCAGGATCGGCACCGGCATGGGCGGCTTTGCCCTTGGCCTTCACATGGAACCAGCCACCGCCTTTGCGACGGAGCACCATATTGTATCCGGGACGGCAGGGTTCAAACACCAATACCCGCCGGCTCTGCCGGGCGCAGGCCTCAATCAGTTCCCTGGAGGCATTGGAGCCGGTTTCCTCATCCCCGTTAAAGGTGACGCATACCGATAGTTTGTCCAGAATGCCCTGGTGGTGAAGGGCTTCCATGGTATAAAGGGCCACCAGGAGCCCCCCTTTCATGTCGCAGACACCAGGGCCATAACCCTTTGTGCCGTCAGTGGAAAAGGGGCGTTTTTCAACTTCGCCTTCAGGAAAGACAGTATCCATATGCCCGAGGCACATCAGGTCATAAGGGGTCTGGCCGGGACGGGTCTCCGCCTTCAGGCAGGGTACTCCGGCCTGGCCTGCGTATATGATTTCGCAGGTCATGCCGATGGCGGTGAACCGCCTTTCAAAAAAGCGGGCCACTTCGGCAATGCCCTTTGCGTTTCCGGAGCTGGAGTCCTGGTTGACGATGGTTTCAAGGTCATCCACAAAGTCGGTGTAACGGGAGGTCATAAAATCGTTCATGGTAATTATCTGCTGTCAGGCCTGTTTGGCCAGTTTGGGGTTCATTTCGTCCCTGAACCAGTCTGAAAAGAGGTTGATGGCAACCACCAGGAGGATCAGGGTCAGGCCGGGGAAGAGGACCATCCACCACATGCCGGCGTAAATATAATTTTTTCCGATGGAAATCATCATGCCCAGTGAAGGCTCGGTGATGGGAACGCCCACGCCCAAGAAGCTTAAGGTGGATTCCAGCATGATGACCACGGCCAGGTCCACGGCCATGAGAACGAAAACCGGGGGCAGCACATTGGGCAGGATATGGCGGAAGAGAATCCGGAAATCCCTGGCACCGGAGGCTTTGGCAGCCGTGACATAGGCGTTTTCCTTTACCTCCAGAACAGATCCCCTGATGGTCCTGGCATATTTCACCCATCCGGCAATGCAGATGGCAAAAACCACGGTCCAGATGTTGCGGCTCTCAAACACCCCCAGCAGCAGGATGGCCAGCAGGGTGGTGGAAAAGGAGAACACGGTGTCTGCGCACCGCATGATAAAAGCATCAAGCAATCCGCCGTAGTAGCCGCCGACCATCCCGAAGACAATACCCAGGACAGAGGAGACGATCACCACGGAAAACCCCACCAGCAGGGAGGTCCTGAGACCGAAGAGTATGGTGGAGAGTATCCCCCTGCCCTGGTCGTCCGTTCCCAGGGGAAAGGAGAGGCTGCCCCCTTCCATCCAGGCCGGGCTCAGCAGGAAATTTCCAAGATCGATGGAGGTGAGATCATAGGGATCCATAGGCGCAATAAGCGGTGCAAACAGGGCACAGAGTGCAAATATGACCAGGAGTACCCCGCCGAAAATGGCGGAGGGATCCCTTAAAAAACTGTAAACAAATGCATTGTCTGTTAATGGGCGCATCATGAATCCGTCCTAATCATATTGAATTTTGGGGTTGAGCCACCCGTAAAGCAGGTCCACCATAATATTGATGGCCAGAATGATAAAGGCGGCCAGCATGATATAGGTGACGATTACGGGATGATCGGTTTCAAAAATGGAGACCAGGAGCAGGCTTCCCATGCCCGGCCACTGGAAAATGGATTCGGTGACAATGGAAAAGGCAATAAGCTCGCCAAAGGACAGCCCGGCAATGGTTACCACAGGGATGAGCACGTTGCGCAGGGCATGTTTGACAATGACCTTGAAGGGGGACAGCCCCTTGGCCCAGGCTGTCTTTATGTACTCTTCGCTCAGCACCTCCCGCATTCCGGCCCGGGTGAGGCGGAGCAGTACTGCCAGCTGGTATCCGGACAGGGTCAGGGCCGGCATGATCAGGTGCTTGATCCCGTCCCAGGTGAGAAACCCGGTGCGCCAGGGGCCGATCTGAACCGTCTCCCCCCTGCCGAAGGGCGGCAGCCATTCCAGGTATACCGCAAATATCATCACCCAGAGGATCCCCATTAAAAAGGTGGGAATGGAAATACCGCCCAGGGACCCTGCCATGATAAACCTGGACAGGGCGGATCCCGGCCTCAGGGAGACCACCACTCCCAGGGACACACCGATGATAAAGGAGATCATGATGGCGGACAGGGCCAGCTCAAAGGTGGCGGGGAAGCGTTCCAGAATTGTGTCCAGGGCATCCACCTGGGAGACGTAGGACTTGCCGAAATTTCCCTGGACCGCATTGCCTAAAAAGCTTGCATACTGGACGTAAAAGGGCCTGTCAAGGCCGTAGGCTATCCTCACCTGCTCCCGCTCCTGCTGGGTGGCGTATTTACCCGCCAGCATGAGCACGGGATCTCCCGTGAACCTGAAAATCAGGAAGCAGATGAAGGAAACCGCCAAAAGGACAATCACGCCCTGAACCAATCTTTGAAATATATATCTGGCCATGGATAATGTGTAAGCGCCTGCCCGGGAAAACCGGTATCCGGTGGTCCCGGGCAGGCGGCTTATCCGTCCTTATTCTCTATTTTTTAATCTCTTTAACCACAATCCACCGGTCCGGTCTCGGGGTAAACTTCAGGCCGGAGGACTTGAGGGCGGCATAGACATCCTGCTGGTAGTGCAGGGGAATCCAGGCGATATCTTCAACAGACTTTTTGTTGACGGCCTGGAGCGCTTTTTCACGTTCGGCCCGGTCAAGGATGGCTGCAGAGGATTCAATGCCTTCATCCAGGGCGGCGTCGGAGTACATGGCACCGTTGTAGGTTCCCATGCCTTTTTCCTTGTCCACGGTGTGGAGCAGCATCTGGGCGGAGCGGCCGAAGTCGTAGGAACCGTCCATCCATCCGATCAGGTAGAATGAATGCTTGTGGTCGCTCAGCTCGTCAAAGAAGATGGATTTGGGTTTAACGTCCAGGGTGACCTTGAGGCCGATTTTGGCCAGGTATTTTGCAACGGCCTCACAGATCTGCTTGTCGTTGATGTAGCGGTCGTTGGGCCCTGCAATGGTGATCTCGAACCCGTTTTCATATCCGGCTTCTTTGAGAAGGGCCTTTGCGCCTTCGGGATCATAGGGGAGCCGTTTCAGGGAAGGGTCATAACCGATGGTGGCGATATCCGGCACCTGGGCGGCCGGTGTGGCCTGGCCCCTCATGATGGTTTTAACGATCTCGTCTTCATTGATGGCCATGGCAATGGCCTTCCGGACCCTGATATCCTCATAGGGGGTGCCGGCCTTGTTGCCGAGGTCCATGTAGATGCAGCGGCGGGCCGGGCGGGAGATCAGCTCAATGTTGGGGGTCTTTTTGATCCGGTCGATCATGGGCACGGGAACCCCGGAAAGGATGTCGGCCTGGCGGGCGGCAATGGCGGCAAACCGGGTGGCGCCTTCGGTGATGGGTTTGATCTCCACGGTTTTAAACTGGGGCGCGCCTTCCCAATAGTCGGGGTTGGCTTCCATGCGTACGTAGGATCCCTTTACCCATTCGACGAATTTATAGGCGCCGGTGCCGATGGGGCGGGTGTTGTAATCACCGGAATCGCGGTTTTCGGTGCTCTCCTTGTCCACGATGAAATTCTGGTGCATGGTCTCTGCAAACCAGGGCACGGGCTTGTGGGTTTTGAAGATAACGGTGTAGTCATCGGGGGTCTCAATGGAGGCAATGGCGTTGGCAATGTTGACGAACTTTGAAAACTTGGGATCTTTCATCCGTTCAAAGGTGTACTTTACATCGGCAGCTGTAAAGTCGTTGCCGTTGTGGTACTTTACCCCTTTTCTCAGGTTGAACTTCCAGGTCAGGGCATCCAGGCGGGCCCAGTCCGTGGCAAGGGCCGGGGCCAGTTTACCCTCGGGTGCGGGCCGCTGGAGCAGGCCGTCAAAGAAGTTTGACATATAGGATAAATTGGCGTCGGAATTGTAGCTGTGGGGGTTCATGCTTTTAGGCGGTGCATCAACTGCCACGGTCAGGTCGGCCTTGGCCAGTGCCAGGGACGGCAGGGCCAGGGAAATCATCAGCATTGCGCTGATCAGGGTTTTACGTTTCATCTTTCTCCTCCTTGGGTATTAATATTTACTGGGGAATCTTCCCCGTATAAATGACAGGCTGCGGTATGGGCGGGGCCGAATTGCCGCGTCTCCGGCTCGACCCGTTCACAAATCTCCATTCTTTCCGGACACCGGGTGTGGAACCGGCATCCGCCGGGCGGGTTTATGGGGCTTGGCACATCCCCCTGAAGAATGATCCGCTCCTTTTTCCTGAAGGGATCCGGCACGGGAATGGCGGACAGCAGCGTCCGGGTGTAGGGGTGTCTGGGGTTCCGGTATAACGAGGCGTAGTCCGCGGATTCAACGATCTTGCCAAGGTACATCACGATCACCCGGTCGCAGAGATACTCCACAACTGCCAGGTCATGGGAAATAATGACCAGGGATAGGTCAAACTGCTTTTTCAGCCGTTTAAGCAGGTTGATAATCTGGGCCTGGATGGAGACATCCAGGGCAGATACAGGCTCATCACCGATGATCAGGCTGGGATCCAGGGCCAGGGCGCGGGCAATACCGATTCTCTGGCGCTGCCCCCCTGAAAATTCATGGGGATACCGGTTGCCCTGCTCCGGACTCATGCCCACGGTTTCCAGCAGGAAGGCAAGGCGCTCTTTCCGCTCTTTTCCTTTATACTTGCCGTGGACGTCCATGGGATCGGACAGTATCCGGTTGATGGTCATCCTGGGATTCAGGCAGGAGTAGGGGTCCTGGAAGATCAGCTGCATCTCCTTTCTGAGGGACCGCAGCCGGGACGCGCCCATGGCGCCCATTTCCTCTCCCTGCCAGAAGACCTTGCCCGCCGTGGGCGGGGTCAGGTGCATGGCTGCCATGCCTGCGGTGGTCTTCCCGCATCCTGATTCCCCGACGATGCCTAAGGTCTCCCCCTTTTCCAGGCTGAAACTGACACCGTCAACCGCATGGACGTGGCCCACGGTCTTTGAAAGGATTCCCTTTTTAATGGGAAAGTGAACTTTAAGGTCTTCCACCCTTAGCAATGATGTCATGGAGCGATCTCCCCCTTTTCCTGGTGGAGCCAGCACCTGACCTTGTGGCCGGGTTCAACGGATTCCAGTTCAGGTTCTTCTTTTTCACAGATTTCCATGGCATGGGGACAGCGGTTTACAAATTTGCAGCCCGGCGGCAGGTCAAAAAGACTGGGGATCATCCCCTTTATCTCTGCCAGTTCCCCTGCTTCGCCCCGGGTACGCTGCCCCAGGACCGGAATGGAACTCATCAGCCCGTTTGTATAGGGATGGAGCGGGGACTTGAAAAGCGCTCCCGTTGAGGCGGCCTCCACCACCCGGCCGGCGTACATGACCACCACCTTGTCCGCCATTTCCGCAATCACGCCCAGGTCATGGGTGATCATCTGGATGGCGGTGTTGTACTCATCCTTGAGGGAGAGCATCAGGTCCAGGATCTGGGCCTGGACCGTGACATCAAGGGCGGTGGTGGGTTCATCCGCGATAAGGATCTCAGGATTGCAGGACAATGCCATGGCAATCATGGCCCGCTGGCGCATTCCCCCGGAGAGTTGGTGGGGATAGTCATGGACCCGCTTGTGGGGTGAGGGGATCTGCACTCTGGCCAGCATTTCCGCAGCTGCATCCATGGCCTGTTTTTTGCCGTATCCCCTGTGCAGGGTGAACATTTCGGAGATCTGGTTTCCGATGGTGTACACCGGGTTCAGGGAGGTCATGGGTTCCTGGAAAATCATGGCAATCTTATTTCCCCGGATGTGGCGCATCTCTTCCCTGGACATGGGAACAAGATCCCTGCCGTGGAATAGTATTTTTCCATTCACAATTCTGCCGGGCGGATCAGGGACCAATTGCATGACAGACTGGGCTGTGACGCTTTTTCCGCATCCGGATTCCCCGACCACACCCAGCACCTGGCCGGCTTCAAGGTCAAAAGTGACTCCGTTCACCGCCTTGGCCGTGCCCTTGCGGGAAAAAAACCAGGTATTTAAATCCTGAATGGAAAGAAGGGGTTGCACTGAATCATTCATGCATTCGGTATCCTGAGTTTAAAAATTAACGTTGTGTCGGACTATCGGTTAACACAATTCTAACACCAGGGTCAATTAAATTTTTATATATAGTTTAAAAAAATATTAAACTTATTTCTTTAATGCAGGACCAGATCAGGTGATTCCATCAAAGGCACCAAGGCCCTGTCAAGTAAATCCCTTACGCCGTGAAGGTCAAACTGGGCGCTGATATAATCGGCAAAGTCCCGGGGGGTGACGATAGCCTGGGTCTCGTCCATGCCGGAGCGACACTTTTCAATCTCCTTTAAAAACAGGTCTGTCACCCCGGGCGCATCTGATAAAAACCCTTCGATATTGAGCTGTTCCCACTCTTTCTGGAAATAATGATGACGGTTGGAGGTAAAGCTCACCTTGGGGGACTTTCCGTCCGCATCCTGGATCTGAAACTCGAAATGGGTGCACCTGCGGACCACCTTGTGCAGGTGCTGGTCGGGAAATTTCAGGGTGGCGGCCACGGCATTTGCAAAATATCTGGCATAGAGGTCCACCCGGTCCATGGACTTCCTTTGGGCCCTGACGCCGATATGCCTGTCCAGGCTGTCTTCCAGGCAGCCCTTGCACATATAGGTTTCATATCTTACACCTCTCCGGCAGTTTTCCAGGAAAAGCGCCTTTCGCTCCGCCACAACGTCATGGGTAAAGGTATAGAGGAAACGGGCGGCGGCATCATCGCTCTCCTGGGGAAAGTCTTTCATCATGTATAGTGCCATGGGAATGAATATGCCTGAAGGCCTGTTCTTTACGATGATCTTGGTCCC
>JAKSAX010000068.1 GCA_022361395.1 Desulfobacterales bacterium
AACTGCACCAAAATGACCAATAATAGTATTTTCATTTTCCCCAATAAAAAAAGCCACGAAAACACCTCTCCCTTCACGGGAAAATGCCTTCGTGGCTTATAGACCTGCTATTATTATCTTTTTACTTTTCAAATCACCTTCGGATGACAATGAAACGTTAAATATTGAATCAAACCGGGGATGTCAAACTTTTTTTTCTGAACACGGTGTTTTCCAAACAACAAAGCGCGGGTGAAAATGCATCCTTGTGAGCCCCTTTGGTTTATGCTAATGGGTAGACAACAATAACCCAAAGGATAATGAACATGCCTTATATATCCCGATTCATACGCTTCCTGATTCCGGCACTGGTCATCATAAGCCTTCCGGTGCTGTCCGCAGCCAGGGAGTATACCCTTACCGGCAAAACCATGGGCACCTACTACCGGATAAAATTCAACTCTCCCGTAAAGGTCTCCACTTCCCTGTGGCGGGAAAAAACGGAGATGCGCCTCAAGGAGGTAAATGCCCGGCTGTCCATGTACCGGAAGGACAGTGAAATCTCCCGGTTCAATAAAACTCCCAAGGATCAGCCGTTCCGCCTGTCAAAGGATTTTAACCGCGTCCTGCTGCAATGCAGGGATATGCACACGCTCAGCCGGGGGGCATGGGACGGCACGGTAAAACCCCTGGTGGATCTCTGGGGCTTCGGCACCAGGGGGCGTTCCGATGAAATACCCTCCTCCCGGGAAATCGAATCCGCCCGGGCCCGTACAGGCTTTGATAAACTCATCCTGAAAGATGTCACCCTGACCAAAACCGCCCCGGGCATCACCCTGGATCTGGGATCCATTGCCAAAGGATACGGGGTGGATGAAATCGCCCGGCTCTTTTCCGGTGCCGGTATCCGGGACTACCTTGTGGAAATCGGGGGAGAACTGGCCGGATCAGGAAAAAACAAACGGGGAAAACCCTGGGCCGTGGGGATTTCAAACCCTGAAAAATCCACCATTAATCCAGGCCTTTTCAAGGTCATCTCCCTGGACAATATGGCCATTGCCACCAGCGGCAACTATAGGAACTTCTTTGAAACCGGGGGAAAAACATACTCCCATATCATTGATCCCAGGACCGGTTACCCGGTGGAAAACAAGGTGGTAAGCGCATCCGTAATCACAGGTACCTGCACCAGGGCGGACGGCCTTGCCACGGCACTCATGGTCATGGATACGGACAGGGGGCTTGAGATGATCAACAGCCTTCCCGGCACCGAATGCATGATTATTCAAAAACAGGGAGAGACCCTGGTGCCTATCCGCTCAAAGGGGTTCAGTTCCTTTGAAGTCACGCCCTAACCCAAGAAGGATACGAAATGATTCTGATAAAGCAGGGACACGTTTTTTCACCAGAGGACCTCGGATGCTGCGACATACTTACCGGCAGCCAGGAAATCCTTGCCGTTGAAAAAAGAATAGAGGGCTCAGCCCTTCCCGGAGAGGTTCGTGTTATAGATGCCGGGGGTAAAGCGGTGGTGCCCGGATTCATAGACGGCCACCAGCACTTCACCGGCGGCGGCGGGGAAGACGGCTTCAAATCCCGTACACCTGAAATGACATTGTCCATGAATATTAAAAGCGGGGTAACCACGGCAGTGGGACTTCTGGGCACCGACTCCCAGACCCGCACCGTTGAAAACCTGTATGCCAAAACCCAGGGGTTCAACCATGAAGGGCTCACCGCATTCATGCTCACCGGCTCTTACTGGCTGCCCTCCCCCACGGTATGCGGCAGCGTGGGCAGGGACATTACCTTCCTTGACCCCGTCATCGGGGTTAAGCTGGCCATGGCAGACCACCGGGGACCCTGCTACGGGGTAAAAGAGCTTGCCGCCCTGGCAGCCGAAGTCCGGGTGGCGGCCCTGGTTTCGGGAAAGCCCGGTATCATCACCGTTCACACCGGCGCCAATCCTGAGGGGTTGGATAAAATTTTCAATGCTGTTGACCATTATGCCACAGGGCCGGATATATTTATCCCCACCCATATCAACAGAAAAAACCCGAAAATGAATGCCCAGGCCCTTGATCTTGCCGAAAAGGGTGCTTTTATCGATGCCACCTGCCTGGCAGACAGCACCGGTGAAGACACCTCCCTCGTATCAGCCGCAGACTTTGCCCTGACAGCAGATACCCGTCAGGTATTCGACAGGGTCTGCTTCAGCTCGGATGCCGGCGGATCCCTGCCCAGGTGGAACAAGGAGAGGACCCGGATCCTGGGCATGGGTATCGGCACACCGGCATCACTGCTGTCAGAACTCCGGCGGCTGGTCCTGCACCACGGCATGGACCTTTCCCGGGCCCTTCTCCCGCTGACACAGACCCCGGCTAAAGCCTACGGCCTTGCCGGGAAAAAGGGGGAACTCACCCCAGGCGCCCACGCAGACATCCTGATCCTGGACAAGGAAACCCTTGAGATCAGGGATGTCCTGGCAAAAGGCCGGGTGATGATGGCAGACAGGATTCTGGAACAAAAAGGATATTTTGAATAACATTTAGGATATTATCATGATTGCATATTTTAACGGCACCTACCTTCCAAGGGAAGAGATCTCCATTTCACCGGATGACCGGGGTTTTTTATTTGCAGACGGCCTGTATGAGGTAATCCGGGCATACAACGGCCGCCTCTTCAAAACCGGCGGCCATATTAACCGCCTCAACCACGGAGCCGCCCACCTGAACCTGGGAATCCGGGACTTTTCCTATCTTTCGGAAGTGGCACGGCAGCTCCTTGAAAAAAACGGCCTTACCGCGGATGCCACAATCTATTTCCAGGTTACCAGGGGTGCTGCCCCAAGGGGGCATGCCTTTCCGGAACCCTCCCCTGAACCCACCGTGTTTGCATCAGCCTCACCCTTTGACCCTGCACCGACCCGGCTGAATATGGAAAAGGGTATTGGTGTCATCCTGGTGCCGGATCAAAGATGGGCCAGGTGCGATATGAAAACCGTGGGACTGACCGCCAATGTCCTGGCCAACCAGCAGGCAAAGGAAAAAGGCGCCAAAGAGGCCCTGTTCGTCCGTGACGGCGTTATCCTGGAAGGCACCCACTCCAACTTCATGGCAGTGATGGACAACTGTCTTGTCACGGCCCCTGCCTCCAACTATATCCTTCACGGCATCACCCGGAAGCTGGTACTGGCGCTTTGCGCGGAAAATGACATTCCCCACAGGGAAGCGCCTGTCTTTGCCACGGACCTGCCCGGACTCACCGAGGCCTTTATCACCGGCACAACAACCGAGATAACCCCGGTGACGGCAGTTGACGGCAGCCCTGTGGGGTCAGGCCTGCCGGGCCCTGTTACAAGAAAGCTCCAGAAAGCGTTTGCGGCAAGGATTGAGGAAGACTGCGGAAAACAAGCCTAATATGCTGAACCGGATATCTTTACTCCTTGTTAAAAAGTGCTCTGGCCTTATCCGTATATAGCCTGACAAACTCCGTTTTAGCCCGGGTGTAGGCCACCCGGTCACCGGGATATTTTATTGCCAGATTTTTTTTAAGTGCGGCATAGGCATTGGCCGTTTCCGGGTGTGTCCGCAGAAAATCCCTGAACAACAGCCCTTCCCACTGGGGATAGTCCTTTTCCACCATGTGGATATGATGGGTGCGGCGACCGGCCTGGTCCCGCTTGATGAACCAGGCGTAAAACGGGGGCGTGGTATCACCGGAGGTGGGACGCCAGAAGTAATCATAGCCACGGGGTTCCAGAACAGGCGGAACCTGCGCCTTGATTCTGTTAAGGCTGACGACTTCCACCAGCATATCCACCACTGGCTTGGCAGGAAGACCCGGCACCGCAGTGCTGCCAAAATGCTCGATTCTGAGGAACAGATCTTTAGCCAGGATGTTCTGGAGGCAGGCTTTTTCATCCTCAAACATAGCCGGCCAGGCCGGGTCATAAGGGCGGATCTCAATCTCTTCTTTCACTACCCGGGCTATTTTTTCTTTCAGGGTTTCCATAAATCATAACCGTATCGATCTTTTCATTTTCATCTTCAGGGTGCCGTAAGTCAGCAGGGCCTGGGCCGCATAATAGGTTGCCATGACAAGGAACCCTGAGTTGGCAATGGGTTTGACAAACATGGGATATGCAATCAGGGCATCGGAAATAATGAAAACCAATGCCCCGGAAATGATGATGCCGTTGGTATAGCGTCCCAGGCAAGCAGATGCGCCCATGGCCAGGATCACGCCAAGATATACGAAAACAGGCAGTTTCATGGGACCCAGGGCCGGGTAAAGCCTGGCGGCAAAATCCAGGGAAAACACCACCATGGCCACCAGGACCACTGCCCGTGCCAGGGTAAGGCGGGGCTTCCGCAGAAATACGGATATATAGCAAAGATGGGCCAGGATAAAAGCCCCCATCCCGGCCTGGAACAATCCTTCCCCCGGAAGTTCAAGCAGAATATCCCCGATGCCGGAAAACACAAGGCCCAGCCCCAGCATCCGCCTGCCCGGCATATTGAAGAAGACCAGAAGGGCCAGGCAGCCGATGGGTATGGTTTTCACAAGCCAGCCCAGGGGGCGGGGCTCGGCATTCATAAAGGCTAAAAAAACAGCGGCAAAGATGATAAATCCCATGATCAGCAGGCGGTTGATCCCTTTGTTCTCTTTTTTCACGGCACCCTCCTTCCGTACGTTGGCTTTTCCGGTTTGGAAGACCTTACCATAATGTTCCCCGGCTTTTATAGAAAAAATTTATTGCCTGCCCTTGACTTTAACTGAATGATCATTTACTTTAACTCTCATGAGAGTCAAGGATGAAATAAAACAGGAGGCCCTTTTTGAGGCTACGGTAAAGCTGGTCAATGAAATCGGCTTTGCCGCAAGCTCGGTATCCAAAATTGCCGGGCAGGCAAAGGTTTCCCCTGCCACCCTCTACGTATACCACAAAAACAAAGAGGAGCTGCTGGTCTCCACCTATGTCCGGATCAAACAGCTTATGGGCCGTGCGGTTCTTGAAAATTTTGACGGCAGCCGGCCCATCAGGGACATTTTAAAACAGGTCTGGAGCAATATATTCTCCTTTGTTTCGGAACACCCGGCCTACTTCCAGTATGTGGAACAATTCTCAAACTCCCCCTACAGCGAACTGGTGAACACGGAAGAGGTCGAGGCCTATTTTGAACCGGTGATACAGATTATACTGACAGGCATCGAACAGAAGATAATCAAGGATGTAAACTTTGATATCCTTGCCGCCTTTATTTTCTTTCCTGTCATGGCCCTTGCCAACCCCCGGCACTGCAAAAACTTTGAGATGAACCGGGAAAACATAGGGACAGCTTTTAACCTGGCCTGGGATGCCATTCGCCGGTAACCCGGGCTTTAACCAAAAAATTTTACACTATTATTAAATGAATATTCACTTAAAGCATTTTTTAATCAGCACAATCCTGACAGGAGTCCTCATGACCACCACCGCCAATGCCCTGGACAATCTGCCCATGCCGGGCCGCAGCAACAACAGGTTCTATACGGATGTCAATCCCCTGACCATGGGGGCGGGGGAAACCCTGTCCACCACCGTGAAATTCCTATTTGAAAAAAACAACCGGACACCCGGGGTCAGCCTGCCTTCACAGCAGGCTGACCTTGCCCCATTTTCCAGCAGGGAGACAGGGACCTTCAACAGCACCTGGCTGGGGCACTCCTCCCTGATGATCAACATGGACGGATTCAGGATTCTCCTGGACCCGGTGTTTCAGCAAAAGGTCTCCATTGTGGGACCGGCGCGGTTCAACGGACCGCTGCCCATGAATATAGACGATTTGCCCCCGGTGGACCTGGTGATTATCTCCCATGACCATTATGACCATTTGAATAAATTCACCATAAAAAAAATCCATGACAGGGTCTCGCTCTTTATTGTTCCCCTGGGCGTGGATGCCCACTTGTTATCCTGGGGAGTACCCGGTGAAAAAATCATTGCCCTGAACTGGTGGGAGTCCCATGAACCAGCCCGTGGCATACGGGTGACGGCCTGCCCGGCCCAGCATTTTTCCGGCCGGGGCCTGACGGACAGAAACCGGACCCTGTGGGCATCCTGGGCCGTTAAATCCCCGAACCACAACATTTTCTTTTCCGGGGATTCCGGATACTTCAGCGGCTTTGCCGACATCGGCAGGACCCTTGGCCCCTTTGACATGACCTTTATTGAATGCGGTGCCTACGACCCTTCATGGCACGGGGTGCACATGTACCCCGAGGAAACGGTAAAGGCTCACCAGGATCTCGGGGGCAGAATCCTCCACCCCATCCACTGGGGCACATTCAACCTGGCCCTTCACCCCTGGTACGATCCCATGACCCGGCTTAAAACAGCGGCAGACACTGCAGGCATAACCATTGCCACCCCCATGGCAGGCCAGACCATAGATATGAACTCCCCGGGCTCCCCCTGGTGGGAAATTCCCATGCAGAAAAGCCTGGGAATTGCGCAAAAGTAACTCCGCAGCCTGTTTGTAAAACGCCTTAATACATTCGGTGTATTGCAGAACAGGACATGAATTGATTTTTTCGAGATCCCTTAACAACAAAATAAAGGATATAAAATGACACAGGACAACTGGGATGCCGGACACATCCCCGACCAGGCCGGCAGAACCGTTATTGTAACAGGTGCCAACTCAGGCATCGGCTTTGAAACAGCCAGGACCCTGGCAGCAAAAAACGCCCGGGTCATCCTGGCCTGCAGAAACCGGTCCAAAGGGCGGGAAGCCGCAGAAAGAATCCGGAATGACCTACCCCATTCAGATATCCGGCTCCTTCCACTGGACCTTTCCTCCCTTGATTCGATCAGGGAATTTGCAGACCGGATCAAAGGGGACTGCGACAGGCTGGACCTTCTCATCAACAACGCCGGGGTTATGATTCCCCCCTACGGCAAAACCGCCGACGGGTTCGAACTCCAGATGGGCGCCAACCATTTCGGCCATTTTGCCCTTACCGGGCTTTTGATTGAGATGATCAAGGCCACACCGGGCAGCAGGATAGTATCAGTCAGTTCAATGGCCCACAAAGCCGGGAAGATTGATTTTTCAGATCTGCACTGGACACGCCGGAATTATAAACCCTGGCAGGCATACGGAGACAGCAAAATCGCCAACCTCTACTTTATATTCAGCCTGGCAGACCGGCTGAGCGCTTCAGGCTCCGGGGTGATCACGGCAGCAGCCCACCCCGGGTGGACGGCCACGGAACTCCAGCGCAACTCCGGGACTGTCGGCTTTTTGAATCCGCTGTTTGCCCAGGGCACTGAGATGGGGGCCCTGCCTACCCTGTATGCGGCCTGCAGTCCCGATGTAAAGCCAAAGAACTATTTCGGCCCGCGGGGATGGTTTGAAATGAGAGGCTATCCGAAAAAGGTGGCCCCCAATAAACGGTCACTGGACAAAGAGACCGGCAACCGTCTCTGGAAAATGTCAGAATCACTTACCGGGGTAAGTTTTTAGATCCCCCTGAACCTGGCCTCCCGGCGCTCCAGGAAGGAGGCCACCCCCTCTTTTACATCTTCACTGCCCATCAGCGGCAGAAGATCCGGAAGCAGGCGCTGGATGGCGGCCTGGTCCCCTTTGGCCCGTGCAAGCCTTGCTGACTTAAGGGTTGCCGCTACCCCCAGGGGGGCCTGGCGTGAAATGGTCTGTGCAATATCCATGGCCCTGTCCAATGAGGCCCCCTTTTCCGTCACCTCCTGGACAAGTCCAAGGCGAAAGGCCTCGTCAGCGGTCATCTCGTCAGCCGTGAGCAGGTACCGCATGGCATTGCCCCAGCCGATCTCCTGAAAAAGCCTTACCGTTGCCCCGCCCACCGGATAAATCCCCCGCTTGATCTCGATCTGGCCGAACCGTGCACTTTTTTCCGCCACCCGTATGTCCGTTGCCAGCAAAAGCTCTATCCCCAAGGTCAGGCAGATGCCCTGCACTGCCATGACCACGGGTTTGCCCACCTGGTTTTCAGGCGCCAGCCCAAGGGGATCCATGCCGTCCTCAGGCAGTTCGGGAAAACTGCCCCGGGCAAAACAGTCCGCCCACTGGGGCAGGTCCAGTCCGGCGGTAAAATGGTCACCTGCGGCATAGAGCACCCCGCACCGTAATTCAGGATCCCGGTGCAACCTTCCGTAGGCCGTGCTCAGTTCCCTGTACATCCCGATATCAAAGGCATTCCGCTTTTCAGGCCGGTTGAGCCCCATGAGCAGGACATGGCCTTCGGTATTTACATCCAATGCACTCACTTGACACCTCCCCGTTTATTAAGGCTTTCATTTCCCGTAAAATTTGCCCTGGCAGCTATCCCTCTGCTCCAGGGTATGCTGGATCATATTAAAGGTTTCCCTGTACCGCCCTGCCCAGGCCGGGGCACGGAGTTCGCTGGCATGGGGGTCCCCTGTGATGCGCTGGATAATCATATGCTCAGGCAGCCGTTCCAGAAAATCACAGACCAGGTCCACATAGGCCTGCTGCTCCAGGGGGGTATATCGGCCCTGCTGCCACATCCGGTCCAGGGGCGTATCCCTGATCACATACAGCAGATGTATCTTGACCCCGTTTACCCCCTGGTCTGCAATCACCCGTGCGCTGTCCAGCATCATCTCCCGGTCTTCACCGGGCAGCCCCAGAATGATATGGGTGCAGACGTTGATCCCCCGGTTCCGGGTCAGGGCCATGGCCCTTTCAAAGGCCTTGAAATCATGGCCGCGGTTGATCAGGTCCAGGGTTACGTCATGAACAGACTGAAGCCCGTATTCCAGCCAAACCAGATAATTCTTTGCATAGGCCTCCAGCAATGCGATCTTTTCCTCATCCACGCAGTCGGGACGGGTGCCGACAGCCATGCCCACAACCCCATCACAGGACAAGGCCTCGTCATACATGGCCTTCATGCGGGCAACTGTGGTATAGGTATTGGAATAGGACTGGAAATAGGCCAGAAATTTCCTGGCCTTATATTTTTTCATGGCGGGGATCCTGCCGTTTTCAATCTGCTCCCGGATGGAAATCCCCCTGCTGAAGGCCCCGGTTCCCGATCCCTTTGCGTTGCAGTATATGCACCCGGTGTCAGACAATTTCCCGTCCCTGTTGGGGCAGGTCAGCCCCGCATCCACAGAGATCTTCTGAACCCGCTCCCCGTAAAGGTTCCGCAGATAGGCATTATAATCCGAATACCGTTTCTTCTTTTCCATCAGACCAGTGGCCTCCTTGTTACATTGTTCTGGTCCGGCACTATACCAAAGGTGACCTGCCAATGAAAGACGGCAATCCGGCGGCAGTTATAATTTTTCCAAAAAAATCCCCGGCCGGCTAAAGTTCCTCAGTGCCTCTCCGATAGAAAGCATATTATCTTTTATCCTGATTCAACAGATCGAGGGCATTATGAGCCAAATCAATCTTATGAACACCCATACCACCCCTCAAAGCCTTGCCTCCCTGAATTTAAAGGAACACTACAAACCGCCCGCGGGTCCATATAAACTGCCCGACGGCGTTGAAACGGTCTCTGAGGAAGATATTGCCAAGGCCCCTCCTGTGGGTACGTTCTATACCAGACCTTTTATGTCGTCCCAGGACAGGCGGGCCACCTTTGAAATTGCCACGGCGGACGGGGATACGGTGACACTGACCTATGAACGGTCCGAAGTCATGAACAGCTATCTCCATGTCGAGGGAAGCTATGTTCCCGGCCTGCCCATAACCAACACCTCGGAAGATACATTTTCAATGACGGTTGAAGGGGATCTGGATGAACAGGAGCAGGCTGATATCGCTGCCTTCCAGGAAGAGGTCAGGTCCATTGTTGAAGACTATCTTTCCCGCCGCACCACGGGTTTCGAAGAGGCCGAAGATCTTGACATGTCCAGGTATGAATCATTGACGGATTATGCCATGGCCCTTGATTTTGCCGCTTCAACCAGTTATGCGTCAGGCATGGTCATGGGATATAATCCCGCCACGCAGGTCATGACCCAACCGGCAGCCCCCGGGAAGGAAGTCTCTGAATCCCGGGCCTCCCTTTCCGTGCAGAACGCACAGCCTCTCAGGTACACTTATAATGATCAGGGCAGTACCGTTTCCAGAAGCAATGATCCGGAAATAAAATCTGCTGCTGCCAAATACTCGGAACTGGGAAAAGCCACTGAAAAAGTATTTGAAGAGGTAAACGCATCAACAGAAAGCGATGCCTACAGCGAGGCTCTGGGGTTGCTTAACCTGGATTTTTCAGGGTTGATCGAAAAACTGACGGATATGTTCGAGGATCCTGACCAATTAAAACACTATTTTGATAACTGGGCCTGACAGACGGTCAGGCCTGGTCAGCCCCCGTTTCTTTATATCGGCTTCACGCCTCATCCGTCTCAACAAGTCATCACCGGTGTAAACAAACATGGCCAGTTTTGAATGTTTCTAGATGAATTCCAATGTCCAAACCTTGCTCTTTTCAATCCGGATCTAAGCATTCCGGACCTTTTACCTTTCCGCAAAGGCAAGTTTTACGGCAAGGCCGGCAAAGACCGTTCCGGCTGTCCGGTTAAGTATGATTCCGGCTTTTCGGGATTTGGAAAACCAGGTCCCGATCATACCGGCCAGCTGGCTTACCGAGCCGAATACAACAACGGTTGTCAGCATGAAAATAAACCCCAGTGTAACCATCTGCAGGGGAAGCGCGCCATTGCCCGGGTCAGTGAACTGCGGCAGGAAGGCCAGAAAAAAGATCGACACCTTGGGGTTGGTGATATTCATGAACACTCCCTTTTTATAGAGGGAGAAAAGACTGATATCACTCTTTTGCCCCTGGCTGATTTCGGTATTGCCGGCTCTGAACGCCTGAACAGCCAGATAGAGCAGGTATCCGGCCCCCACAAATTTCAATGCAGCAAAAGCAAGGGCCGAGGTCTGGAAGATCACGGCAACCCCCAATGCCACTGCCAGGGTATGAAAGATCAGCCCCGTACACAGTCCCAGGGTAACAAAAAAACCGGCTTTTCTGCCGTTAAGCATTGACTGGGTTAAAACAAAAATATTATCCGGCCCCGGGGCCAGCCCCAAAAGAACCGATGTGGTGGTAAACATGATCAGGGTCTGTATGTCAAACATATGCTGTCTCCATCATTCTTTCACGGTAAAAACAGCAAATTATCATAATTATCAGGTAAAGCAAACCATAACCTCGCCTCACGCAGGGCAATCGCATATAAATTTGGCACGGTTTTTAATTTTTAAAGATTTTGGGCATTTATGCCTTATCCGAATTTTGCCTGCGATTGCCTGTACAAAAGTAACTTATTGGAATCATTGGGCCTGAAAGTTATATGCGTTGACCCTGTGCCTCACGCACGGTTGGGAAGGGCTGATCTGTTTCCGCAGCCCCCCGGTTAACTTCCGTCTAATACGTCGCGGATGTGGATGAGCAGTTTATTATAGCTTATGGGTTTTTGAAGATATTTTTTTATGCCGATTTCCATTGCCCTTTTCTCGGAAATATTATCGCTGAAGCCCGTGGAAAGGATAACAGGTATGTCACGCCGGATTTTTGTAACGGCGATTGAAAGCTCATCCCCCCTCATCAGGGGCATTGTCATGTCCGTTATAATCAGGTCATAGGCAGACGGATCCTGTTTAAACGCATCATAGGCAAGGCGGCCGTTCGGAAACGGGCTCACCTTGTACCCGAAATCCTCCAGAAGCTCCCGGGTTGAAAAAAGGATGCTTTTTTCATCGTCCACAACCATTATCCTTTCGGTGCCCCCGCTTATCGCTCCGGGATCATGTGTACCGGAGTTACCCCGGCTTTCTTTATCTGTTACCGGTAGATAAATCCGGAACCGGGATCCCTTTCCGGGAACACTCCGGGCAGAGATAGAACCGCCGTGTTCCTGGACGATCCCGTAGACCAAAGCCAGCCCCAGACCGGTTCCTTCGCCGACCTCCTTGGTTGTAAAATAAGGATCAAACACCTTGTTAAGTATTTTTTCATCCATGCCGCAGCCTGTGTCCCGGACATCCAGCCTCAGGTATTTGCCCGGCGCCATACCCTTTTCAAGGGAATGGTCGATATTTTCAACCTCCCTGAGATCAATGGTCAGGACACCGCCTGTACCGCGCATGGCATGATAGGCGTTGGTGCACAAATTCATCACAACCTGATGTATCTGGGTGGGTTCGGCCAGGACCTTTTCCCGGCTTTCTATATTGTCTTTAATGGATATGGTTGACGGCAGCGTGGAGCGAAGCAGCTTGATTGCCTCTTTTACCACGATGGCGATGTTCAGCGGCCGCTTCTGCAATTCCGACCGCCTGCTGACCGTCAGGATCTGATGGACCAGATCAGTGGCGCGCTGGGCCGCTTTCACGACATTCCGGATATGATTCCTTGCCTTTTCCGGATTGCCGATACTGACTTCCGCCAGCTGGGAATATCCGAATATCCCGGACAGGATATTGTTAAAATCATGGGCGATGCCCCCGGCAAGGGTGCCCAGGGCTTCCATCTTCTGAGACCGGCTCAGCTGTTCCTCAAGCTGTTTTTTCTCCTTGTATGCCCTCAGGCGGCCGTTGGTCTCCTGTATCAGCTCTTCATGTTTCTGGGCCAGTTCCCGTGTCCGCTTTCTTACCAGTTCTTCAAGGTTCTCATGAACCGCCCTCAGGTCTTTTTCTGCGTTTTTTCTTTCAACCGTGTCTCCCAGCCTTTGACAGATTGCCTTAATTAAATCCCACTCCTCTTTTAAAAAAGGGTTCCGGGTGGCCCTGCCGTCCTCATTGCAGAAAATTTCTACACGCCCGACCTTATTGTTGTGTGCGATGATGTCACAGGACTGAACCCGGTTTGACTCCTGAAACGACCTGGTTTCAAACACCTGGTCCTTAAATGTAATCCGGGCGCAGGTTATGTCCGGATACTGCCAGGAGGGCGGGATCAGCTCAACGGTTCTCCTGAAGAACTCCTCTAAACTGATATCCTTTTCTATTAAATTTGAAATACCGTAAAGGCAGTTCAGTTCTTTGACCCGCTCTCCCAGGTGGCGGGTGTACTTCTCCAGTGCCTGCTCAAGTTTTTTTCTGTCGGAAACATCCCTGATTATACTGAAAAAATAAAGCTCGTCGCCGACACGCCAGTGGGCAATGGAGAGTTCTATGAAAAACTCGTGGCCGTCTTTATGGAGGCCGACAAGCTCAAGGGTTTCACCGATCAGGCGGGACCCTTTTTCATGGTCAAACCCTGCGATTTTCTCCTCGTGCCTCTGCCTGAACCGCTCCGGCATGATCAGGGTACAGGGCTTGCCGATGATCTCTTCCGCCTGATAACCGAACATTGCTGCCGCACCGTCATTCCAGTTAATTATCCTGTCCTCTTTATTTATAATCACAAAACCGTCACTGGCGGATTGGAATGCCGTTTTCAAAAGAAAGAGGTTTTTCTTCTGCTTATCCTCGTTAAGCTTGCGTTCCGTTATATCATGGGCAACGCCGAGGACACCGATGAGCCTGCCCTCATTGTCATACATGGGCGTCTTGACCGTTTCCAGTATTTCCTTATGCCCGTCATCCGCATAGGTCACCTCCTCCTCATTGACCATCGGCCTGTCCGCGGACATGGCAGCCCTGTCTTTACTGCGGAAAAAATCCGCCAGGTCCCTGTCAACAAAATCGTAATCTGTTTTTCCGATGATTTCCGATTCCCGGGCTCCGAAAAAACGCTCGAACCTTGGATTGCAGGAGATATAAACCCCTTGGGGATCTTTTAACCACAACAGGCCGGGCATTGTTTCATGAATTGCCCTTAAATGGGCTTCGCTTTTCTGAAGGGCCCGGGCCGACAATACTCTCTCGGTGATATCCTGGTGGGAAACCACGATACGTTTCCGGCTCATGTCGGGAAAGGGGGTTACCTGGCCGGTAAACCAGCGTTTCTTTTCCGGGGAATGGCAGTGGTACTCGTGGCTGAAGGAGGTCTTTTCTCCCGATAAAACCATCCGGATCCCCCTGGCAAAGATCCTGGCCGTGTCTTCATCAGGTCCGTCTGCGGCGTCACATACCTTCAGGTAATTTATCCCCTCTGAGACAGCATCCGCCGCTATGCCGTTTTCCCGGGCAAATACCCTCCATGCCTTGTTCACGAATAAGATTTCACCCTGGTCATCAAGTATGGCGATACTGGCGGACAATCCGTCCAGTGTCATCCGGTAGAGCCCTTCAGACCTTTTTCTGGCCTCCTGTTCCAGGCGGAGTTTTTCTTCTGTACGCCTTAGCTTCAGGAGGGTTTTCTCCAACTCTTCTGCTGTTGTCTTTCCGGACATAGGGGTTCTCTTCTTCAAAAAAATAAAGGCCCGGCACTCTTCCGGCCACAAAATTTCCAATGCTGTGTAATTATCTTTTTCTCCAACAAATCGGGGTGAGATCCGTTGGGCAGTATACACCAATTTCACAGGCTTGATCAAATTCAATTACATGAAGATAATTTAAGGCCTACATTCCGCAGGTGTGAGGTGTGATTGAAAAACATTTCAAGTTAGTCTAGACAAACTAGTATTTTTTGATGTATTTGTCTTTCAAGAATTATTAT
>JAKSAX010000400.1 GCA_022361395.1 Desulfobacterales bacterium
CCTCCCTGATCATCATCTGCTCTCCTAAACAATCGGATTCCCTGGAAATTTAAGAACACCTTCAAGGAGAGTCTTAACAACAGACAGGGAGGCTTGTAAACGTAAATCTGACTTTTGTCGGGACAGGAGCAGATACCGGGCACCTTGGATCAGACAGAGGATCAGAAAGAGTATCGCAAAGGGCTTGACTCGATACCAAACAGATGTTACACAACACTTGTTATATAACCAATGTCAGGTATAAAACACCAGGAGAGCAGCCATGCCCCCAAAAGTCAAATTTAAAAAAGAGGCCATCCTTGATGCAGCCTTTGCCGTGGTCCGGAAACACGGGTGGAAGGGTCTTACAGCCCGATCTATCGCCCGGGAACTCAACGCGTCCACAGGCCCCATCTATACCCATCTCAAATCCATGAAAACCCTTGAAAGCAAGATACTTGAAAAGGCGTTCGAGATTCTCCTGGATTACCAGGCCACCCGGCGGACAGAGGATATTTTCCTCAATATGGGAATCGGATATGTCCTGTTTGCCAAAGAGGAAAAACATCTGTTCAGGTGCATTAATGACGAGCGCTATAACAGCCTTAACAGGGAGTATCACGATAAGATTTTCAAGACCCTTGGCCGGAAACTGGCTGCCTACCCCATTGTCAGGGGCCTGCCCCGGGAGCAGGTGGACCGATTTCTCCTCCAGGGCTGGACATACTCCCACGGCCTGGCAAGCCTGGTGAACAAAGGATTTTACCAGGAGATCACCGATGATGAGATCACGGAACTTGTCACCTTTACCGGATTAAGATTTGCCCAGGGCTTCAAGGAGATGCTCACGGCCACCTAAGTTAACAGAATCAGGAGAGATAATGGGACACCTGGCAGGAAAAGACGTATATTACGCCCTTGGCAGAAAAATTGACGGGTCAACGGCAAAGGCTCCGTGGAATCCAGCCTTCCATGAGATCCTAAAGACCGTATTCTCCACTGAAGAGGCAGACCTTTTTGTCGCACTGCCCTATACCCTGTCCACCCTGGACCGGATTTCCAGAACCACGGGCAGGGGAAAGGCCGAACTCAAGAACCGGCTTGATGCCATGACCTCAAAAGGCCTTGTTGTGGACCTCCGGGTTAACGGGGCATACCGCTATATGCCCTCCCCCCTGGTTGTGGGAATTTTCGAGTTCACCATGATGAGAACCGATAATGAACCGGATACAAGGAAATGCGCCGCCCTTTTCCACGAGTACCTGAACGGGCACATGGATTTCTGGAGGGAAAATACAAAAAGCAACGCATTTGCCTTTATCCGGACCCTTGCCCATGAAGAGGCTGTGATACCTGAAGATCACATTGAAATCTATGACTATGAAAAGGCAGGGGCATTGATTGAAGCCTCGGACCGGTTCAGTGTCGGGATCTGCTCCTGCCGGCATGAAAAACTTCACTCCGGGGCCAAACAATGCGACATCCCCCTGGACACCTGCTCCTCCTTCGGGATATTTGCGGATTTCATGATCAGGAACAGATTGGCAAAGGAGGTCTCCAAAACCGAGATGCTTGAGAACCTGGCCCGTTCAAGGGAGCTGGGGCTGGTCCTCCAGGCCGACAATGTGAAAAACAGAATCGGGTTTATGTGCCATTGCGACAAGTGCTGCTGCAATCCGCTTCTGGGCATCCGCAAATTCGGGTTTCCCAATACAGTGGTGACCTCAAACTTTATTGCCCGTACAGATGCGGCCCGATGTTCCGGATGCGGAAGATGTGCAACTGCCTGCCCGGTTGATGCCATCCATATGAAACCCACGGGGCAATTGAAGAAAAACGGAAAGGATAAACCCTGGGCGGAAGCGGATCATGGCATCTGTATCGGATGCGGGGTCTGTGCCCTGCAGTGCAGGCTTAAGGCGATTCAACTGGAAAAACGCAGGCAAAGGGTGCTGACCCCGGAGACCACATTTGAACGGATCATTTTACAATCCCTTGAAAAAGGCAATCTGCAAAACCAGATCTTTGACAATCCCCGGAGCAACACCCAGGCCTTCATGCGTATGGTCACCGGTGCGTTTTTCAGGCTGCCGCCAGTCAAAAAGGCATTGGTGAGTGATACGTTCAGGTCACGTTTTTTCAGCTTCCTCACCACCGGCCTGAAACTGCAGGACAAGGAGTGGATAACAAAAATTTAGCCCGTCCGGAAAAGGGCGGCCGCGGATCAATCTCAGGCGCTTTGCCGTCCGGCTGCCACCTGGGAGGCCAGGTCCGCCATGGGATTAGGCCGGGTGGAGAGGTTCTGCCTTGCCCAGTCCATGAAGAACTCCCCCTCCCCTTCGGGGGCATCATGGGTGCCCAGGACGATTTCAATCCCCGGGAACTCTTTTTCCAGGAGACCGGCATATTTTTTCTTAAACGGGCACAGCCCCATTACACAGGCTGACAGGTGAATGGCCTCCACCCCCAGCACTGCCAGGGAACGGACGCGGGTAAGAAGTTTTTCAGGGGCCACTGCCGTGGGACAGCCGGCACAGTTGATAATCCCGGCGAGCTGCGCCCCGCCTTCGGCTTCATACCGTTTAAACTCCCCGCCCCCGGCATAGATATCCTCAAGGCATTTAAAAGATGAGCATCCCAGGTCCTGGGTGGTGTTGCTGCAGGTGAGAATTCCGATTTTTTTCATGTTTACCTCCTTGGTTATGATGGGTTTGTGTCCGGCCCAATAATAGACCGGTCGTTTATTGATATTTACACATTTTAAGCCGCAGCACCGTCAGCAGCAAAATGAAACCGGACGGCTTCGTATTAAAAATAGACCAGTCTATTAGTGATCGGTCAAAGTTTTTTATCCATTAGGAACCGTTCAAGAACACCCTCAAGTCCCATTAAAACATTGGATATTTTACCAACAGGATGTGAACTTATCCCTTAAGCATGGCCATGATAATCTTTTTATGCAGCAGCAAAGGGGCCGTGCTCCTGTTGATTTTCATCTTCACCAGGGCGCCGTGCCAGGAAGAGACGATAAACTCCCCCATCTCCCGGGTGGATATATGGTCCGGGAGATCCCCGTTGTCACGGGCCTGCACCAGCAGGTCCCGGTAAATCCCTGCGGTCTTTTCAACGGATTCGGTCAGCCTGCTGCTGAAGGCCGGGTTCAGATCCCCCATCTCCTGTGAAAGATTGCCAACGGGGCACCCGCACTCACAATCAAGCCCGTCAAAAAATCCCACAAAAAAATCCAAGATATGCCCGATCTTTTCCAGGGGAGCCAGATCATTGTTGCCGAGAACCGGTTCAAGCATGGCAGCGTAGGAATCGTCGTAGTGCTCAATCACCTGAAGCCCGAAATCTTCCTTATTTTTAAAATAGAAATAAAACGATCCCTTGGGAACCCCGGCCGCAGAAAGTATCTCCTGGATCCCCGTGTGATGATACCCCTTGCGGTGAATGATCCGGGCGCCGGCTTCAATGATTCTGTATTTGGTTTCCTGTTTCATTTCCACTGCATAATAGACCAGTCGTCTACACCTGTCAAGAAAGATATTCCCAGGGTGTTTCCCTCCCTGGAAAACCGCCCAGGGGACCGGTGCCGGATTCCCGTCCGGTCTTGCCTCATCAGGTGTGTCATGATAGTTTTAGGCTGTTGGAGATCACCCTGAAGAAGCACCAAACCGATATAAAGACCCTGAAAGCCTTCCGCAACCCGGGCGCCCATATCCCGGAAGCTGAAAAAAAGAGGTACCAGTCATGAGCAACCCGACCCTCAGCCTGATGTCCGGGCACAGGTCCATACGGAAATTTTCAGACCGGCCCGTGCCGGACGGGGTGATAACCGCCCTGGCCGAAGCAGCCGGGCAGGCCTCCACCTCCCACCATGTCCAGGCCTATACCATCATACGGGTCAGGGACAGGGAGACCAGGCAGGCCATTGCCGATCTGGCCGGTCCCCAGCCCTGGGTTGCCCGTGCCCCTGTCTTCCTGGTGTTCTGCGCCGATATTACCCGGCTGGTCCGGGCGGCTGAATCCCTGGGTATTCCCCCAGAAACCGGATGGGCGGAACAATTGATAGTGGCAACGGTGGACACGGCCCTGATGGCCCAGAACCTGATGACCGGGGCTGAATCCATGGGGCTTGGCGGGGTCTTTATCGGCGGTATCCGGAACGATCCGGAAAAGGTTTCCACCCTGCTTAAGATCCCGGACCATGCCTTTCCCCTGTTCGGCATGTGCCTGGGATATCCGGGCCATGATCCCGGTATCAAGCCCAGGTTTCCGGTGGACATGATTCTCAGGGAGGAGAGTTTTTACGGGCCTGACGGCACACCTGACCCGGAAAAGGACAGGAACGATATGGAAAATTTTGACAAAATCCTGAACACCTACTATAAGACCCGGAGTTCAAACGTGAAGGACCAGACCTGGACCCGGCTTCTGGGTGAGTTCACCGGAAAAATCATCCGGCCGGGCATGAAATCCTTCCTTGAAAAAAAGGGCTTTTTTCTAAAGTAAATCCCCATGCAGATGACCCAGGAACAGGAAAGAATTGTTGGTTGTGACCTTTCCCCCGGCCAGACCCTGAAAATCATGGCCTTTGCCGGCACCGGGAAAACCACGACCCTGGAGGCCTATACCCGGCAGCGCCCCCACACCCGGTTTTTATATATCGCCTTTAACAAAAGCGTACAGATGGAGGCTGCCCGGCGGTTCCCGGCCAATGTAACGGCCAGAACCACCCATGCCCTGGCCTTCAGGGCCAAGGGGGCCAAACACAGGGACCGGCTGGTCCCGGGATTCAAGGCCAACCAGGTCATGGCGGCACTGGGGCTGACCAAATATGAAGATGCCCGGTTTGCCATGGATACCCTGAACCAATACCTGGTCTCATCCGATCCCAGGGTCACGGCCCACCATATTCCGGTTACTGCACGGGCCTTTTACCGGAAAAACAAAACAGCCCTGCCTGATCTTGTGACCCTGGCCAATAGCCTGGGCCGTCTCATGTGCGACGGCTCCCATCCGGATATCGGCATGCTCCATGACGGGTACCTGAAACTCTACCAGCTCTCCAACCCGGTTCTGGACTATGACTGCATCCTCCTGGATGAGGCCCAGGATATCAACCCGGTGACCGCCGCCCTGGTCTTCTCCCAGACCCGGGAAACCAGCCTGCGCCGCCTCCCGGCCTCCCTTATCCTTGTGGGGGACAACCACCAGCAGATTTACAGTTTCAGGGGGGCCAGGGACAGCCTTAATACCTTTGAGGCCTACAAGACCGAGTACCTGACCCGCAGTTTCCGCTTTGACAACAATGTGGCCAGGGTGGCCAATATGATCCTCTCAGCCTTTAAAGGGGAAACCCGCTCCCTTGAAGGCACCCCGGTTCCCCGGAAACCGGCCTGGGACCCTGACAACTACACCATCATCGCCCGGACCAATGCCACCCTTTTTGACAGGGCCGTCTCCCTTGTCAATAAACACCGGGTCGGATTTATCGGCGGGGTGGCCGGCTACCGCCTGCACAGGCTCAAGGATGTCTACTATCTCTACGACAGGTCTTCAGAGCGTATACTGGATCCCTATATCCGGGGATTTAAAAATTTTGAATCGCTGAAAACCTACGCCCGGACCGTGGAGGATTTTGAAATCCTCAGTCAGTGCAGGCTGGTGGAAAAATATAGGTCCAGGCTGCCCGGCCTGGTGGACCGGGTGCTGGAAAAAGCAGCAGATGTCAAACCGGGGGAAACAGGCAGGGACAAGATAATCCTGCTGACCACGGCCCATAAGGCCAAAGGCCTGGAATGGCCCCAGGTGCTTCTCATGGATGATTTTCTTCCCCTTTTAAAAGAGGGCGTTCCCATAGATCCCAAAGGGGCTGACCCGGACGAGTTCAACCTGATCTATGTGGCCATGACCAGGGCCATGACCCACCTGCGGTTTGACAGGGCCAGCGATATTCCCGGTTTTATCCGGTACTGCATGAAAAGAAAGTGAATCACCGGGGCTGTCTCAGCTCCTGGAAAATGAAAATTTGAAACAATCGCTTTTTAGGTAGCGAATATCAATGCATAGCGCAAGGAAAGAACCAGGGACTGTAAAGGCTTTACAGCAAATAACAAACGGATTGAAGCCGTCATGACGCCGGCCCCAATCCGCTATTTGGTATTACAATTCAGATCACCAAGGATCAGTCGGCAGACTCCCTCCGGTCACTCAGTGGGCGCCCAGAACGGGGCCACTGCAGCCTGCTTAATCTCTATCTCTTCCCAGACATTGCCTTTTACATAGGCCTCGTTGTCCAGCCATTCCTTTTCCAGGGCTTCCCTGGACTCAAAATCGCAGACAATCATTGAGCCGGCCATGTTTCCTTCGTCGTTTAAAATGGCTGCCGCATAGAGCCAGCGGCCTGTCTCATACATCTTTTTTGCCGTTGCCAGGTGGGCTTCCCTGGCTGCCATACGCCGGTCCAGGGCGTTCTCATCGGTTCCGTCGCGTCCGATTACGATAAACTGCATATTGATTCTCCAATCTTTAATAATAGAAAAAAATTTATACCCTATTTTCCACCCCGGATCAACAGGGTCTTGAGTGCAGTCTGACGCTGGCTGATGTCACGGTTTCGGACTGCCATGCCCAGTGCCCGCCGGGTCCCCACAAAGACTGCCAGGCGTTTGGCACGGGTTATACCGGTGTAGATCAGATTGCGGAACAGCATTTTGAAATGCTGTGTCAGCACCGGAATGATCACCACTTCGAATTCACTGCCCTGGGATTTGTGAATGGTGATGGCATAGGCCAGGTCCAGCTCCACGATATCGGTCTGTTTATACCGGATCACCCGGTTATCCGGGAAGAACTGAACCGCACAGGTCATCTCCATGGTGTTTATCTCGATTATGGTGCCGATATCCCCGTTGAACACGCCCAGTTCATAGTTGTTTTTCCTGTGGATTACCCGGTCCCCGGTCCGGAACACCCGCTGGCCCACGGTGAGCTGCTGTTTACCCTGGGAAAAGGGGTTGGCGGTCTCCTGGATCTCCCGGTTCAGGGACAGGGTCCCGAGGCTTCCCCGCGTCATCGGAGAGAGGATCTGCACCTCGGCATCCCTGCCCACATACTTCGGAATCCACTCCATATAGAGTTTTTTCACCACATCCAGGGCCGTGAGCCCATAGTGGAGGGACGACCAGGGATGGACCTTTTTAACCACCGCTTTCAACTCTGCAATTTTATTATCCGTCCCTGCCAGGTGTTCCAGGTCCACATGGGCGAACTTTTTGGGGATCTGGATTTCCGTCTCATAGGGGGATGCGGATTCATTGACCCTGAACTCATAGAAATAATCCGGTTCAGACACGCCCGGATCAGTGCCGGCAACGGCATCACCGCCCTCTCCTTCCCCGGCAGCCCCCCCATACATCCGTTTGACCCGGCTGATAAAGGTTAACTGCTCCTTGGTGGCCTCGTCAGAGTCAATGAAAAGACAGTCTGTTTTACCCTTCCAGATGGCGGGATTCTTAAAGGGAGAGGGAACCCAGGGCATATCCCCCCCGTTGATCTGGTGGGCGTATTTAATGATCATGGATGCCTTAGCCTGGCGGAATACCTGGGTCAGCCTGAAGCAGGGCACCTGCTGCGAGGCAATAATATCCTTGAGGACATTGCCTGCCCCCACAGAGGGAAGCTGGTCGTAATCCCCGATAAACACCACCTGGCTTGCCGGCGGCACCGCCCGGAGCAGTGAGGCCGTCAGGCTGATGTCCAGCATTGAGCATTCATCCACCACCAGGAAGTCGGTTTTCAGAGGGCTTTTCTCATTTTTCTTAAAGGCCCCGCCCTTCCATCCCAGGAGGCGGTGAATGGTCTTGGCCTCCCTGCCGATCACCTCGGTCATCCGCTGGGCCGCCCTTCCGGTGGGGGCGGCAAGCATCACCCTGAGGCCCATGGCCTCCAGCAGTTTCACCATCACCCGGGTGGCAGTGGTTTTTCCGCATCCGGGCCCACCTGTCAGGACGGAGAACTGCTCCCGGGCAATACCGCCTACTGCTGCGGCCTGCTCATCACTGAGCTGCATCTGCCTGGATTTACAGAAGAGTGAAATCCACCGGTCCACCCGGGACCGGTCAACCTCCCTTTCAGGTCCGGGTTCAATCACCCGGCGGGCCACATAGGCTTCATCAAAGAACAGGGACCTGGCATAGTAGCAGGCCAGGGATTCCCCGTCATCTCCGGGCAGGTCCCGCCGCATGAGCTGGCGTTCCTTTTCCATCCGCTCCAGCAGCCGGTTCAGCTTATCGGAGAGATCCAGGGCCAGCAGTTCCCTGACCTGATCGCGGATCTGGGGAGCAGTCAGGTAACAATGCCCGAAATCACGGGCAGCGGAAAGCACATGGCGGATCCCCGCCTCAATCCGCTGGGGACTGTCCGGTTCAAGGCCGATGCTCAGGGCCACCTTGTCTGCGGAGAAGAATCCGATACCGTAAAAATCACTGGCCAGCCTGTAGGGGTCCTGGGTGGTCCAGGCAATGGCATTGTCCCCGTACTCCTTGTAGATGCGGACGGCAAACAGCGTGGAAATCCCGTGGGACTGGAGAAACATCATCACATCCCGGACCGCCCGGTGCTCCTGCCAGGCAGTGGAAATCATCGCCAGCTTTTTTTTGGCGATCCCCGGCACCTCCACCAGACGGTCAATCTCGCTTTCAAACACGTCCAGGGTCTGGTCTTTAAAATGACGGACAATCTTTTTGGCGGTCTTGGGCCCCACCCCTTTGATCAGGCCGGAACCGATATACTTTTCCAGCGCCGAGGCCGTGGCGGGCTTATTCTCCTTTGCCCGGTCCGCCTTGAACTGCCTGCCGAACTTCGGGTGAATTGTCCAGGCCCCGGTAAATTCCATGGTGGCCCCGGCAAACACCTTTGTCTGGTGGACCACGACAGTCTCTCTTTTATTGGGGTTGTCAAAGGGCAGCACCTTTAAAATAGACCACCCGTTATCCGGGTTATGATAGGTCACCCGGTCCACCACCCCCCGCAGTATTTCAGGGATATAACCGGCCTGGTTCCGGCTGTTGACGTTCTGATTCATAGTTAGTCAACATATCGAACCACCGGAATTCTGACAACTAATTTTAACAGGGCAACCGCACATAAACCCGGCACGGTTTTTAATTTTCAAAGGTTTTCGACATTTATGCACTACCCGGATTTTGCCTGCGATTACCTGTACATTAGTAACCGGTTGAAATCATTGGGCCAAGGGGAGTTTAAGTTAGAGGAGAAGTGATGTTATAACTCTATGTCGAGTTGAATGGCCTGGTGGGTGGTTCCGTATACAGGCCGATTTCAAAGTAGTTTTAACGCCTGTACTTTAACCGAACTTTAAGGCGGATTTCTTCAGACTTGTTGGATGCTTTACTTAAACATAAAGCATCCAGCCACATCTTATTTTTTGTCCACTTCTCAATTTGTTCAGAAAGATCTCCTGTGTGTGTCTGGGACGGCCGGGGAATGCTCATCAAATTGTGTAATTAAGTTTACAAGGACACCATGGATTTAATCGGAAAAAATATAGTTCAAGAAGCAGTTGATTTCATCCAACTGGAGTTATTCGCATGAAATTAGGACAGATTTGGTCTAATTTTTTTAAAAAGCCAGGAAAGCCTTTGTATAGCTCTTTTTTGAATAGAGTTATAATAAATATCGGCAGCCTCTATCTTTGTATAGCTCAAAAGATTATCAGCAAGTTCTTTGAATTTGTCTTTATCTTCCGGTGGAATCGTATCATGGAACGGCATGCCATCTTTGACGTGCTCCATAACTTTTTCAAGATTGGGAATCATTCCATTGCAGTAGCTTGTATACAAAAAAAGATCAGCTGTGAAGCGATTACTGTCGTGTACAAAATATCGAAATTCCATGCCAGCTTTTTCAATATCGCTTATAGAGTCGAACATCTTATTGACGCGCCCCTTGGTCCAACAACTGTGCGGAAAATAAAGGCCAAAAATCCCATTTATAACAGTTCTACGAAATTTATCAGCAGCTTGTTCAAATCTTTGTTTGCTAAAAAGATTGTTAGCAAAAAGATTTGTCACAATAGCACCTATTATTGCACCCAATATCGCAGCAACCGTATTACTCATAATAAACTCCTAACAGATGAAGTGAATATTGTTTCGAATCGGATGGTACACCCAGGCGAAAATCAACACAAGAGCAAGAAGTGAATAATAGAAACTTAACAGGGCATTAAGTTAACAAAAGTATAAATGGAATTTCATTTATTTTTTCTTAGATCTTTTAAAGCTAAAGCAGCCCCTATGATTAGTAGAATTGCTCCGAGAAAGGGGTCTATTTTATTAAGCCAGAGACTTAGAAGTATAAGTAATGTTGGTATCATAATCCGTCACAATATGAGTACGATCACAATGCTGATGAACTATAG
>JAKSAX010000324.1 GCA_022361395.1 Desulfobacterales bacterium
ATTATGTCTATGCGGGAGATCTCAAGGGGAATTTGTGGAAGTTCGACCTGACCAGTTCGGATTCAAGTGACTGGGAAGTGGCCCATATGGATGCCAGCAACAATCCGCAGCCGTTTTTCTCCGTTTCAGGAAAACCGATCACGTCAAAGCCTGACGTCATGAGGCATTGTGAGTTTGGAACAATTAACGGAGATTTAAGCTGTGATGATAATGTGACCAGCGGTTACCTGGTCGCTTTCGGCACAGGGAAATACCTGAACGAGGATGACAGGACATCAACAGACAGCCAGTATGTTTTCGGTCTTTGGGATTACGGAGATGATGCCGACGATGATGAGTATCTAGGCACCTTTGATAAGAGTGCCACAACCCAGTTGTCCAATATGGACCATCGTATTACCCTTGTTGAACAAACTGAAGAGGATTCCAGCGGGTACTTTAACGGAACGTATTTCCGGATACTGACCGCCAATACGGCGGACTGGACCGTTGCCTGCGATTCTGACACAGGCCAGAATCCCGATCCTGACCCGGAGGCCGAGGCAAATGCAGGCTGGTTTTTTGAGCTGACCGGCGGAGAGCGCGTTATTAAAGATATGATCATTCGTGACAATCATTTGATCTATATCACCTTTACGCCTGATACCTCCCCGTGCTCGGGCGGGGGCAGTTCCATAATTCATGAAGTTGATGCCTGCACAGGGGGACGGCTAACCGCCTCTCAGTTTGATACCAATAATGACAGGAAAGTGGATGACGACGATCTTCTTGAGGTGGAAGTAACAGATCCGGGCACCGGGGAGAAGGTCGTTAAAAAGGTGCCGGCCACAGGATACAAGGCCACTGGTTTGCTCCATGTTCCGGTATTCCTGCAGTTTGAGGATAAAGAGGTGGAAATGAAAATATTTTCAACTTCTGCAGCCAGTACGGTAACCTTGTATGAGGTGGCTGAACCGAGAGGCCTGTTCTATTGGAGAGCCCATTAAGATTTTAGAAGAGGGACATGATGAAAAAAATATTGCCTATTATAGTTATAATGATTTGGATACCCGTATTTTCCAACGCGGCTGATCTAAACGAGGTTCAATCCATTCCAAGTGTGGACCCCGAAATAGCCAAATTAGAAGCGGCTATCGGATTCTGGGACGGTTACGGCCGTATTGACGCGGTTTATTCAGACCGCATTGTAATAAATGACTCAAACTACCAAACAACATCCGGCATGAATATTATTGCGCTTGACGGCACCCCGTATAAATTCAATTTGGCCGCCGGAATGTTTGTTTATTATTTTACCGAATCCAAAATGAGAATAAGCAAGTTGGCTGTTGATACGGACAACTAGCCGGGAGAAAAAACAGTGCACCGCTTAATATTCGTTTATGTGATTATTATCCTTATGGCTGGAATTGCAAGTGCACAGTCAGAGGTTTACAATTATAAAGACGCACAGGGAAATAATGTGTTTACAGACGACCTGTCACAGGTACCTGAAGATCAGCGTGCCAATGTAAACACACAGAAATCCATAAAAAGCAAACCAGTTCAACAGAGACCCAAACCACCAAAACCTGCACCGGTTGTCCCCAAAAACACAGACAAGACTCTTGATGCGCTGAAACAATGGCTGACCGACGAGAATGATGCATTAAAACAGGAAAAAGAATCGCTTGAGGCCATGAAGCCTGAAATAAACCTGCCCAAGGACCAGCAGGATTATAATGCCAAAGTAAGATCCATCAATCAACGGATAGACATTTACAAAGAAAAACTGGCAGACTATCAGGATAAGCTCAAAGAGTTTGACAAATAGTAGCTTCACTGACACCCCCCATTTTTTGCTTTCTCCTGCACCAAAGTGATTTTCCGTCCTTTAGGTCTTACCTGTAATTGACTTTTTTCATGATTCGTTTTAGAAGAAAGATCACTAATGACATTGATTAATCTGGAGGAAGAATGAAATCCCGCTATCGTTATAAATCTACCCTGTTACTCTGCTTGGGGATACTGGCGACCTTTTTTATTTCAGGCTGTATTCTCGATAACATGACATCTAAACCACAGGATGCCCAGCCTCCGGTTGCTGCTGAATCAACTGCCGCCGAGAAATCCATGGCATCAAAGGAAGAGCCCAGGAAACCCACTGCTCTTTATCATGATTTCGAAGACGTCCTTGTTCCCATGGAACTGAAGGTGGTTAAGGACAGGACCGTGATCGTTTCAACCCCCGGCTTCAAATCCGGTATATTAACCCTGAAAGGCATGGTGGATTCCAACTCCCTGTACAATTTTTTCTCCAATAATATGGAGAAAGACAATTGGCAGGTCATCAGTAAAATAAAATCTCCCGGCACCACCATTATGGTGTTTCAGAAAACATCCAGATGCGCCGTCATCACCATCCGTGACAGCCAGATCAATACCTATGTTGAAATCGGTGTTGCACCGACCCTGGGGGGCGGTACCCTGGGTACCACAAATATGGAAAAATCAACTGACCTGACTTACTGATGAATTTAAAAGACAAACAAATCCTGCTTGGGGTGACAGGGGGCATTGCAGCCTATAAGTCGGTTGAACTTCTCAGGCTGCTTAAAAAGGCCGGAGCCAATGTCACCGTTGCCATGACTGAGGCAGCCGGGCATTTTGTCGGCAAAACCACATTTGAAGTATTGTCTGAGAATCCTGTGCTGTCAGATCTCTGGAACGATACCCAGTCTTCCGTGACCCATATTGATGTTGCCGCCCGTTCCGATGCTGCAGTGGTTGCACCTGCAACGGCAAACTGCATAGGAAAGCTGGCCCACGGCATTGCGGATGATGCGCTGACCACAACCATGCTTGCGCTTACCTGCCCTGTTATGATCTGCCCCTCTATGAATACGGATATGTACCAGAATATAAGGGTTCAGGAGAATCTTGACATCCTCGAACGCACGGGTATGCATATTGTGGATCCTGATTCAGGCGCCCTTGCATGCAAAACAGTGGGGGCAGGCCGTTTGCCCGAACCCTGGTTTATACTTGACCGGCTTTGCGCCCTTTTAGCTAAAAAGGATTTTAAGGATAAAAAGGTTCTTATTTCAGCCGGTCCCACGGTTGAGGCCATTGATCCGGTCAGATACGTCAGCAACCATTCTTCCGGAAAAATGGGTTATGCTGTTGCCAGAGCAGCTGAAAACAGAGGGGCAAAAGTGACACTGGTATCCGGGCCTGTAAACCTGGAGGCTCCGGTGGGTGTGGACCGGATCTCTGTTGAAAGCTGTAATCAAATGGCCAATGCCATGTTTGACAACCTCAAAGATGCTGACATTATCATAAAGGTGGCTGCCGTTGCCGATTACAGGCCGGTTAACCAGGAGAATAAAAAGATTAAAAAGACGTCTGACTCAACCTCATTAACCCTGACCCTGACCGAAAATCAGGATATCCTGAAAACCATCGGACAGAGCAAAAGGGATGACCAGTTCCTGGTGGGATTTGCCGCGGAAACAAATGATCTTGAAACCCATGCCCTAGCTAAAATCAAGAAAAAAAACCTTGATATGATTGCAGCCAACCTTGTAGGCGGCAAGGAATCCGGATTCAAGGCTGATACAAACAAGGTCAAATTATTTTCCAGAGACGGATCTGTTAAGGATATCCCATTGATGGATAAATCAGAGGTAGCTCACAGGCTTCTTGATGCCATCCTTTCCAAGGCCGGCTGATGAAAAACACATCCTCACATACGGTCCGGTCACTGGTTAACGCCTTTGTTGAAACTGTGGAGGACCTGTCCCAATATATTTCGTCCCAGCAGCAGCTTGGCAATAATGAGTTGCGGTTTTCCGAAAAAACCCGGAACACCATTGAAGCCTGGGGTACTGCTGCCTGGTACCGCCATGGGTTTGCATCCCGCGGCCCGGAGAATGCAGGGATCATGATTATTGACAGCCTTGGTTCTTTTTTCGAAGGCCCGCCCGGGGAACTGCTGACTAAAATATTAACAGCCATGCGCCTCACGCCGGGGCAGGTGTATATCTGCAACACATCAGACTTTGCCCGTATTCAAAACCATATTAACAGCAACCGCCCCGGGGTCATAATCGTATTAGGGGAAGAGGCCGGAAACCTTCTCCTGAAAAGAGAGGAACGCCTTAGCGCCTACCGGGGAGAATTTCACAGGTTTATGGACACCCCCCTTATGGCCACTCACCACCCGTCAGCCTTAATTGAAAACCCGGGATTAAAACGTCAGGTCTGGGATGATATGCAATTGGTCATGAAACAGGCCGGGCTTTAGCCATGGTTGTGAATAATTTCATCACCAGTCTGGAAGCTGAAAAAGGATACTCTCCCCATACCCTGAGAGCCTACGAATCTGACTTGAAGGACTTCCTCATTTTTCTCCTTGGAAATCAAGTCGAAGATGATGACAGAGAACACCATTTTCTGGCCCGGCTCAATGAGATTGACCGGAATCTGCTTCGAAGATACCTTGCAACCATGGTCAAAGGAAAAAAAAGCAAGAGCACCATGGCAAGGAGACTGTCAGCCCTGAAATCCTTTTTTGACTTCCTGGTCAGGTCAGGGCATCTGCCCCTGAATCCTGCCGATGCAATCCCGTTTCCGAAACAGGACAAAAACATTCCCAAGTCGGTCAGTATAGACAGTATCTTCCGGCTTTTGGACGGGATGGCGGCAGATACCTGGCTAGAAAAGCGTAACCTTGCCATGTTCGAGACCTTCTATTCAACCGGCATGCGGATTTCGGAAATTCATGGACTGAACATGAGGGATGTTGACTTTAAAAGGCAAATGATTAGAGTCTTTGGCAAAGGTGGAAAGGAGCGGATGGTTCCGGTGGGCAAACGCGCTTTAACTGCAGTTGAATTATACAGGGCTGTTCTCAAGGAAGATTACGAGGCTGCTTTTATCAACAAGGATTTTGGCAGGTTAAGTACCCGGTCCATCAGGCGGATTTTGGACAAAATTGTTCTGGACTGCGGTATCAACCTGAAAATATCCCCTCATATGTTGAGACATTCCTTTGCCACACACATGCTGGATTCAGGAGCGGATTTGAGGGGAATTCAGGAAATTTTAGGCCATGCCAGCCTGTCCACCACCCAGATTTACACCCATGTAAGCATGGACAGACTGGTGAAGGTTTATGATAAAGCACACCCAAGGAGTTAACTTAATGGAAACAGAAACTTTCCACGGCACAACCATTCTTGCCATGCGAAGCAAAACCACTGTGGTGGTGGCCGGTGACGGCCAGGTCACCCTGGGAAACATCGTTACCAAGCACAGGGCCAAAAAAGTCAGGCGGATTTACAATGATAAAATCATCACAGGGTTTGCCGGAGCCACAGCCGATGCACTGACCCTGTCCGAAAAGCTGGAGCAGAAACTGGAACGGTATAACGGCAACCTGACCCGATCCTGCGTTGAACTGGCCCGTGACTGGCGTACTGACAAGTATCTTCGCCGCCTTGAAGCCATGATGATTGCAGCCGACAAGGAGAATACCTATCTTCTCTCCGGCAACGGCGATGTAATTGAGCCGGATGACGGTATCATCAGTATCGGTTCCGGCAGCATCTCAGCCCAGTCCGCAGCCGTGGCCCTGAACGAGAATACGGACCTGTCCCCCAGGCAGGTTGTGGAAAAAGCCATGAAAATTGCCGGAGATCTTTGCATATACACAAATCACCATATTACCATTGAAGAAATCAACGGATAAAGAAGACCTGACAATGAAAGATTTAAAACCCCAGGAAATAGTTACAGAGCTTGATAAATATATCATCGGCCAGAACGATGCCAAAAAATCCGTGGCCATTGCACTGAGAAACCGGTGGCGGCGCAGACAGCTCGATCCGGATCTTCAGGAGGAGATTGCCCCGAAAAACATTATCCTCATCGGTCCCACAGGGGTGGGAAAAACCGAAATTGCCAGACGCCTGGCCAATCTAACCGACTCGCCGTTTTATAAGGTAGAGGCCTCTAAGTTCACGGAAGTCGGCTATGTGGGCCGGGACGTCGAATCCATGATCCGGGATCTTGTGGAGCTGACCGTTAATCTGCTTCGGGGCCGCCAGCAGGAAGCTGTACAGGAAAAAGCAGGCAAGATTGCGGAAGAACGGATATTGGATCTTCTTTTACCGCCCCCTGCGCCATCTGCCGGCTTTGACTTCGGCTCGGATGATGACTCAGCCTCCAAAGAAGAAAAACCCAGCGCAGGTACCAGAGAAAAACTGAGGACCATGCTCCGCAAAGGCAAACTGGATCAAAGGGAGGTGGACCTGGATGTGGCGGACAAAAGCTCACCCATGGTTGAGATCTTTTCAAACTCCGGCATGGAAGAGATGGGAATCAATGTCAAGGACATGTTAGGCAACCTCATGCCTAAAAACACCAAGCGCAGGAAGTTGAAGGTAAAGGAAGCCCTGAAAATAATAACCCAGGAAGAGGCTGCCCACCTGGTGGATATGGAAAGGGTGAAAACCGATGCCATTGCCATGGTGGAACAGTCCGGCATTATCTTTATCGATGAAATCGACAAAATCGCAGGTAAGGAAAAAAGCCAGGGGCCTGAGGTTTCCAAAGAAGGGGTTCAACGGGATCTTCTGCCGATCGTTGAAGGCAGTTCCGTACCGACCAAATACGGTACCGTTAAAACCGACCATATCCTTTTTATCGCCTCCGGTGCTTTCCATGTTTCCAAACCCTCGGATCTGATTCCGGAACTCCAGGGACGGTTTCCCATACGGGTTGAACTCAACTCCCTGGGCGCCAATGAATTTGCACGGATTCTCACCGAACCGAAGAACGCTTTGGTCCTTCAATATATCGCACTTTTGAGAACGGAAGGCGTGATAATATCCTTTACCCAGGATTCGGTGGAAAAGATTGCCGAAATAGCCGTTGAGGTAAATGAGAGTACTGAAAACATCGGGGCCAGGCGCTTGCACACCCTGATGGAAAAACTGTTGGAAGAGGTGTTGTTCCAGGCACCGGACGTGGATGAGAAGGAAATCACCATTGATGCCGGATTTGTTTCGGAACAACTGATGGATATTGTACAAAATGAAGATCTGAGCAGGTATATCCTATGACAAATACTGTTGCCGACATACTGATTGAAGCGCTGCCCTATATCAGGCGGTTTTCAGGCAAAACCGTCGTAATTAAGTACGGCGGACACGCCATGGTTGATGAAAAACTCAAACAGGATTTTGCCAACGACGTCATTCTTCTCAAAACCATAGGCATAAACCCGGTGGTGGTCCATGGCGGCGGGCCCCAAATCAATAAGGTGCTGGACGCCATGGGCATTACCTCAACCTTTATCAGGGGGATGAGATATACGGATGATGCCACCATGGATGTTGTTGAGATGGTTCTGGGCGGAAAGGTAAACAAGGATATCGTCGCCAGGATCAACCGTGAAGGGGGCAGGGCAGTCGGCCTTACCGGAAAAGACGGCGGACTGATCCTTGCGGAAAAGATGAAAATCTACCACCAGGAGGACGAGAGCAAGCCTCCGGAGATCATTGATCCGGGTATGGTGGGGGATGTATCAGCAGTAAATCCTGAAATCATACATACGCTCACGGCCCGGGGATTTATTCCGATTATTGCACCGGTGGGTATCGGCAGCCAGGGCGAAACCTACAATATCAACGCAGATGTGGTGGCATCGAAAATTTCATCCGCACTTAATGCGGAACGGCTGATGCTGGTAACAGATGTGGATGGGGTCCTGGATCCGGATAAAAACCTGGTCTCTTCGATAAATGACGGTGAAATCAGGGAAATGATTGCAGACGGCAGAATCCGGGGGGGGATGATTCCCAAGGTCGAATGTGCCCTTGATGCCTTGAAATCAGGTGTGAGAAAATCCCATATCATCAACGGAAAAACACCCCATGCCGTTCTTCTGGAACTGTTCACCGACTCAGGGATCGGCACCCAGGTGTTTGCACAATAGACCATATACGGGATAAGAAAGGGGATATTTTGAGTATTCAAACCACTGAAGATTATGTGTTTCAAACCTATCTTCGCCAGGGAAGACCCTTTGTAAAGGGAGAAGGTACCACCCTGACGGATGACCAGGGCAAAACCTATACGGATTTCCTGGCCGGCATTGCCGTGTGCAACCTCGGCCATTGCCATCCCGGCGTGACAAAGGCAATTGAACACCAGGCAAAAACCCTGGTTCACGTGTCCAATCTTTTTTACACCCGCCCCCAGGCAGATCTTGCACGGGAACTTGTGGAGAAAAGCTTTGCCGACCGGGTCTTCTTTGCAAACTCCGGTGCCGAGGCCAATGAAGCAGCCATTAAACTTGCCCGCAGATATTTTCAGCGGAAGGGAGAGAAAAACAGATACCGGATCATTACCATGACCCAGAGCTTCCACGGCAGGACCATGGCGACCCTGACCGCCACAGGCCAGGATAAAATCAAAGAGGGGTTTTATCCCTTGCTTGACGGTTTTTCACATGTGCCGTTTAATGATTTTTCCGCCCTTGAAAAAGAGATGGATGATACGGTCTGCGCTGTAATGATGGAGCCGGTTCAAGGTGAGGGCGGTGTTATTCCTGCCGATCCGGGCTACCTTGCCAAAGTCAGGCAACTATGCACCAATACCGGAACCTTACTGATTTTCGATGAAATCCAGGTGGGTATGGGGCGTTGCGGGACCCTTTTTGCCCACCAGGACTACGGAATCGCACCGGATATCATGACCCTTGCCAAAGCGCTTGCCAACGGTATTCCCATCGGTGCAATGATGGCCACGGCAGATGCTGCCGCAGGTTTTGACTATGGCAGCCACGCAACGACATTCGGGGGCACCCCCCTGGCGACTGCCGCAGCACTTGAGGTGCTGAAGACCATCTCGGACCACGCCTTTTTAAAAGAGGTGGAAGAGAAGGGGGAGTATTTCAGGGCCCGGTTAAACAGGCTTAAGGAAAAGTATCCGAAAGTTGTGGATATCAGGGGAAAAGGCCTGCTCATCGGCATGGAACTGGATGTAAGTTCCGGTAAAGGGGCAGGTGATTTCGTCGGGGACTGCTTTAAAAAAGGCTTTATTATTAACGGAATTCAGGATAAAGTTTTGAGGTTTGCACCGCCTCTGACTGTTAAAAAACAAGAAATTGATAACCTAGTGGCTGCATTGGACAGCCTGCTGCAAGGGGAAAACCATTGAAAAAAGATCTATTGTCGCTGCTCGACCTGGAACGGGAAGACTTCGAACACCTGTTTAAACGCGCAATGAAACTGAAAGAACGTCATCAGAAAGGAATATTTGACTCCCTTCTGGCCGGAAAAACCCTGGGACTGATTTTTGACAAAAAATCAACCAGAACCAGGATTGCCTTTGAAACAGCAATGATTCAGATGGGGGGGCACCCCATTTACATGAGCACCCAGGATACACAGATCTCCAGAAACGAACCGGCCAAGGATACTGCAAGGGTTCTGTCCAGATACATCGACTGCCTGGCCATGAGAACCTTTGACCATGCATTGGTGGAAGAATTTGCGGCAAGTTCCACCATACCGGTGATCAATGCCCTGACCGACTCATTCCATCCCTGCCAGATCCTGAGCGACATCATGACAGTGATTGAGCATAAAGGCGGATACAAGGGGATTAAGATTGCCTGGGTGGGCGACGGTAATAATGTGGCCAACTCATGGGTCAATGCCGCAAGTGTGCTCGGGATTGACCTGATCCTTGCCTGTCCTGACGGACATGCCATCCGCCAGGATATCGTTGATGCTGCCGGTGCGGATGCAATGGATAATATTATCTTCACCAATGATCCCAAAGATGCGGTTAAGGGTGCGGATGTGGTCTATACGGATGTCTGGGCCAGCATGGGTGAAGAAGACGAGCTTGAAGGACGTCTGGCAGCCTTTGAAGGATTCCAGGTAAATGAAGACCTCCTGGCCCATGCCAAAGATGATGTTCTCGTGCTTCACTGCCTGCCGGCACACAGGGGAGAGGAGATTTCCGAAGCCGTACTGGAGGCTGAAAACAGTGCATTCTGGGACCAGGCTGAAAACAAACGTCACATGCATAAAGCCATCCTGGAGAGCCTGATAATCAAATAGGTAGAAACCTGAGCCGTTGAAATAAGGACAGATTATGAGTGAAAAACTATGGGGAGGCCGGTTTTCAGAGAGCACTGATGCGCTTGTTGAAAAATTCAACGCCTCCATTGATGTGGATAAACGGCTGTACAACGCTGACATCCAGGGCAGTATTGCCCATTTGAAGATGATGGCCAATGAGGGAATTGTTACGGATGAAGAGGCGGATACGCTTGTAAAGGGTCTTGAAACCGTCCGGGGAAAAATCGACAGGAATGAGGTGGAATTTACCGATACCCTTGAAGATATCCATATGCATGTAGAAGATGCCCTCGGTAAGGTAAGCGGCAAAGTTGCCAGGAAGCTTCATACGGGCAGGAGCCGTAACGACCAGATTGCCCTGGACGTAAGGATTTATCTGAAAGAAGAGACCCTTACCATCATTAAGATGCTCAAGGATTTTCAGGCTGCCCTGGTCACCCTGGCTTCGGCCCATAAAAAAACGGTGATGCCTGGGTATACCCACCTGCAGAGAGCCCAGCCGGTTTTGTTTGCCCATCATCTTCTGGCATATTACGAAATGTTCAAAAGGGATATCCAGCGGTTTGAGGACTCCCTGAAACGGGTAGATGTCATGCCGCTGGGCACTGCTGCGCTGGCCGGCACCACTTTCCCTGTTAACCGGCAGTTTACCTGCGATACCCTTGGGTTTGCCCGTGTGTCCGAAAACAGCATAGATTCTGTCTCGGACAGGGATTTTACCATGGAGTTCATTTCCCATGCCAGCATCTGCATGATCCATCTGTCACGGCTGTCCGAAGAGCTGATTCTCTGGTCATCCTCAGAGTTCTCCTTTATCACCATCTCTGATGCTTTTACCACTGGCTCCTCCATCATGCCACAAAAGAAAAACCCGGATGTGGCTGAACTGGTCCGGGGTAAAACCGGCAGGGTAGTGGGCAATCTGGTCGCTATCCTGACCACCATGAAGTCCCTGCCCATGGCCTATAATAAAGACATGCAGGAAGACAAGGAACCACTGTTCGATACGGTTGATACACTGAAGATCTGCACCGAAGTATACACCCGGATGTTCGCAAATATCGAGGTGCATACGGAAACAATGCGCAACGCCTGCAAGCAGGGGTTTCTCAACGCCACCGATTTTGCGGATTACCTGGTTAACCGGGGAATGCCTTTCAGGGAAGCCCATGCAGTTGCCGGGAAGGCAGTTGCCTTTGCGATCAGTCAGGACCTGGCCCTGGAGGAACTGAGCCTTGAGCAGATGAGATCCTTTTCAGATCTTATTGAAGATGAAATTTTTGATTTTATCTCCCTGGACCAGATGATCTCCCGGCGGATCTCCTATGGCGGCACCGGTTATGAAAACGTAGCTGCTGCTGTTGATGCAGCTAAAAAGGAACTGAATCTGTGATGTTGCAAAAAAAGAAATTCCACGCACCTGTCCTGTCCGTATTTTTAATAGTCGGCCTGCTGCTGGTCCTTGCCTGCGGTAAAAAAGGGCCTCCGCTTCCTCCGCTAAAGGATGGAAATGCAGTTGCTCCGCCTGTTGAGCTGGCCTACACAATTAACGGCAATCAGGCAACGATCAGCTGGACCCATGCTGTTGATCCCCAGGAGGCAAAAATACCGCCTGAAGGGTTTACCGTTTTTGTGGCAACAAAGGATCTTGACGGCTGCGAGGGCTGCCCGTTTATCTTTAAATCTGCGGGAACCGTGGGTATGCCGGAAATGAGCTTTCAGTATACATTGAAAGAAGGCCTGCATTACTATTTCAGGGTTCAGGCCCTGGGTAAGAACGATTATAAGAGTAAATATTCAGAAACCCTGTACATAGATTTTCAATAAGATGGCAAATTGGACAACCGCCTATCTGAGCATCGGCTCAAACAAGGGCAATAAAGCGGAAAACCTTTTAAAGGCAATCAACTGCCTTGAAAAGGCAGAAAACATCAGGCTAATCGCTGTATCAGGCTTTTACAGGACCGCCCCGCAGAACTTCAAAGACCAGGACTGGTTTGTCAATGCCGCCTTGAAAGTAGAGACCCAGTGCGGTCCGGAAGCACTTCTTGACCTGCTCAAGGCCATTGAAACCGACCTGGACAAGGACGGCAAACCCTTTCGTTTCGGACCAAGGGTTATTGACCTGGATATTATTTATTTTGACACTCTGGCACTTAAAACAAACCGCCTTGAACTTCCCCATCCGAGGATGCATGAGCGGAACTTTGTTTTAAAACCCCTGAGTGATATCGCTAAAGACCTGGCTCATCCGGTATTAAACAAAACCACAGATGAGCTGTTACAACAAATAAAAACCGATGAAGACCAGGCGGTAATCCCCCTGGACCAGGAGGAACCAAATTGAAATTTTTTATTGATACGGCAAATATCAACGAGATTAAAGATGCCAGCAACATGGGCATGGTGGACGGTGTCACCACAAATCCGTCTTTGATTGCCAGGGAAGAAGGGGAGTTCAAGGACATCATCGCTGAGATCTGCGGTATTGTGGAAGGACCTGTCTCAGCAGAGGTTATCAGCCTTGAGTATGACGGAATGGTTGAAGAGGCCAGAGAACTTGCAAAGATTGCAGACAATATCTGCGTTAAGATCCCCATGACAGTGGAAGGTCTTAAGGCTGTTAAGACACTCACCGCCGAAGGCATTAAAACAAACGTCACACTTGTGTTCTCAGCACTCCAGGCACTTATGGCAGCCAAAGCAGGTGCCACCTATGTATCTCCCTTTGTCGGGCGTCTGGACGACCTGGCACAGGAGGGCATGGGCCTTATAGAAGAGATCGTTCAGATCTTTGCCAATTATGATTTCAACACTGAAATCATTGTGGCCAGTGTCAGAAATCCTCTCCACGTCCTTGATTCCGCCCTGCTGGGTGCAGATATTGCCACCATTCCATACGGCGTGCTCAATAAACTGGCCGGTCATCACATGACTGATAAAGGTATTGATGCCTTTATGGCGGACTGGAAAAAGAAAAACGGATAATGCCGCAGACCAATAAAAAGTCATCGGTTCCGGCAGATAAAATACTGTCCCTGGTTATGACGCCTAATTTCATGACTGTTTCACGGATTGTAGCGGTTCCTGTTATTATCGGGCTGATGATGTACGAAAACCGGGTAAGCTGCTTTTTAGCAGCCCTGCTTTTCTCTGTGGCATCCATTACCGACTATTTTGACGGATATCTGGCCAGGACAAGAGGCCTGGTCACCACACTGGGTAAAATACTAGATCCGCTGGCTGACAAACTCCTGGTTGCTTCCACCCTGATCATGCTGGTGGACCTCAGCTTCATTCAGGGCTGGATTGCCTGCCTTATTATCGGCAGGGAAATTGCCGTCACCGGTTTAAGATGCGTACTTATTGAGAACGGTCAGGATGTGGCAGCCTCCTGGCTGGGAAAGTATAAAACCGGTTTCCAGATAGCTGCCATTATTCCCCTGACCCTTCACTATACCTACTTTGGTATTGATTTCAACGCCATAGGAGAGGTGCTGCTTTACGGAGCGTTGATTTTTACTGTCTGGTCAGGCGCGGATTATTTTATAAAGGCTAAAAAATTCCTGTTTTAGGAATTTTTTATTGACAAAAGGGGAAGATATCTATATAAATCTCTCCTGTTGCTGAGCGGGAATAACTCAGTGGTAGAGTGCGACCTTGCCAAGGTCGAAGTCGCGGGTTCAAATCCCGTTTCCCGCTCCACACAAGGCGGCTTGGCCAAGGGGTAAGGCAACGGCCTGCAAAGCCGTTATTCTCCGGTTCAAATCCGGAAGCCGCCTCCAAAAGAATTCAAAAGGTTTCGGAGATTCTCTGAAACCTTTTTTTATTCCTGATCAAAAATCATCAAGGTAAAATCGTCCGGCAGAATTCCTTTTGAAGACTTAACCCTGTGCTGGTAAATCTCTTCGACCAGAACTGAAGAGGTTTTTGACCATGAGGTATTCAGATAATCGGAAAGCCCGCTTAATCCTTTAAATACACCAGTGTCACCAGGCCGCCCCTCAAAAACAGCATCCGTAAAAAGCAGGAGCCGGTCCCCTCTGTCCATGATAAAGTAATCTTCCTCATAGACGGACGGCCCGGTGTCAAGAACCCCGATTGGAATTCCGTTGGTGGCAGGCAGCATGATGATCTTATTTTTACGGAGAACAAGGGCAGGGTGGTGGCCGGCATTGGCATAGGACAGCCGGCGGGTCTCCGGATTATAAATACCGTAGAAAAGGGTAACAAACTTGCCTTGGTGCATGAACTGAAGGGACATGCGGTTGATCTTGGCCACAACGGATCCGGGAGAGGGATTCCCTGTGGAAAAGGCCATGAAAAGGTTTAATATCATCATTGAAATCAAACAGGCACCGGTTCCGTGACCGGAGACATCACCGATTAGGATACCGTAGCATGTATCATTAACGGGGAAAACCGCATAGAGATCGCCTCCCAGGATATTGGAAAACTCACATTTCAGGGTCAGGGGAAAATTTTCAATGGGATGGGTATGAGATGAGAATATTCTGTCCTGGGTATTTTTTGCATCTTCAAGGTCAGTCTGCAGATGGCGGTTTATTCTCTCAAACTGCTTGGCCTTTTGGGAGGTTTTATACAGCTTATCCGTAAGAATACTTGAAAACCACTTATAGAGGGCAGAATGGAGGTCGTGGGTTTTATTGCCGTGGATGCGTTTCAAAATGTCAGAGGGTATTTCGATGAGATCAACATTCCTGTCCGCAGTTACCGTTGCATTGGAAGGTCCTCCGGTAATCACACTCATCTCCCCCAATATATCCCCGGTTCTGCTGAGACTATAGATAAACTCCCTGTCAATAAATACGGATACGGATCCGTTTATGATTATATATACATTACGGTTGGGCTCATTCTGCCGTAGCAGGGTATCGCCTTCGGCAAGCTGCTGCAGTGTTGCGACTCCGGCCAGCTGCCGGATTTTAACCGCCTCAATATGCTTTAAATACCTGGACTGTTTCAAGAGGCGGACAATGTCAGCCTGTTCATTCTCAGCGTTCATCTCTTTCCTTCTATCATGTATCTGATTTTTCGGGGGAAGTGCCGTCAGTTTACAATAATTTTCAGTAAAAACCAACCGCCCGACCCTTAAGTTTTCTCTTGTACATACTAGTCAAATCTTTTATTGTACAGGCATTCAGGCTTAGTTATCACTAGGTCATATCTTTATGGAAAATTTATTATTTAAGGGAGCTGATATGAAAATTCTGGTTGGCTACAAAGGGATTAATGTCGGCAAAGATCTCCTGGATCTTGCTGTAACCCATGCCAAGGCATTTGATGCAAAAGTCCTGGTGGTGACCTCAATGAGAGATGCAGGCGAACCTGATCAGAAAAAAATTGTTGATGCGGAAAAAAACCTGGAAGAGGCTAAAGCATACTTTGCTGAAAGAGGAATTGACTGTCAGACCCATCTTCTGATCCGGGGGTTTGAGCCCGGAGAGGATATTGTCGCTTTTGCCAATGAAAAAAAGGTGGATGAGATCCTGCTGGGAGTGAAAAGCCGGTCCAAAGTCGGCAAGCTCTTGTTCGGTTCAACAGCCCAGGCCGTTATTCTTACCGCCTCCTGTCCGGTGGTTACTGTCAAATAGTAAATACAAAGCGGCCGGAATGGCTGGTTCCGGCCGCTTTTTTTGTTAATCTAAAAGAAGCAAAGGACTTTCACTATTTAAAGAACTCTTCAAGTCCGTCCTGGGTAGGTTTCATTGACTTATCACCCTGGCTCCAGTTGGCCGGGCAAACCTCTCCGTGTTTTTCAGTAAATTGAAGTGCATCAATCATCCGGAGTGTCTCAGACACGTTTCTTCCCAGGGGAAGGTCATTTACCACCTGATGCCTTACCACATGATCCTTATCCAGAAGAAAAAGGCCGCGGTAAGCAATTCCCGCACCATCCACCAGGACATCATAATCCTCTGAAATCGTCTTATTCAGATCCGAAACAATCGGATAGGCCACGCCCTGAATTCCCCCTTTTGATTTTGGGGTATTCAGCCATGCGAGATGGGAAAAATGAGAGTCAATGCTGACACCGATAACCTTTACATTCCGTTTTTCAAACTCGTCAAGCTGATCGCTGAAGGCATGCAGTTCCGTGGGGCATACAAAGGTAAAATCCAGGGGATAGAAAAAAAGAACAACATATTGTCCTTTAAATTGGGACAGGGTGAAGTTTTCCAATATTTGATCTTTTTTAACGGCAATGGCTGTAAAATCCGGGGCAGCTTTTCCTACTAATACACTCATATCAAGGAACTCCTTTAAGTTTTTAATTCATAAATTCATAACGTTCGAAAACGTTGAAATTCTATTTTCAACATTTGTGCCGAAGCTATGAAATTCTTTGATTATATATGTAACTGCCTAAGTTTTCAGCTATTTTTATTTGAAACTTCTTTGGAGGATGGTATGGGAGTGCTCAATAGTGTCTCACCAGCTAACATGTCCATGGATCAATTTATATATTTTTTGGCACACAATTGTCCGGGTTGAGATTTCGCCCAATTATGATACAAGAAAGCAACCCAAATACCAGACAGGAGGCCTTTGGATGAAATTAAAATACTTTTCACATTCGGCATTTCAGATTACCACGGACGCAGGAGAAAACATTTTAATTGATCCATTTTTGGATCAAAATCCCACATCTCCGGAAAAATCAATCAATGTAGAGGCGGATTTTATCCTTCTAACCCATGGCCATGGGGATCACATCGGTGACACATTGGCCATTGCAGAACGGTGCGGTTCACTGTGCATTTGTGAAAACGAACTGGCATCCTATCTATTATCAAAGGGCCTTAATGCCCATACCATGCACATTGGAGGGGGCCATAATTTCCCCTTTGGCCATATTAAATTGACCCAGGCGCTTCACACCTCGGTAACCCCGGATCAAGAATGCCACGGTGCCGCCACGGGAATTATCATCACCATTGGTGATAGGGTGATTTACCACATGGGGGATACAGGCCTTTTTTCAGACTTAAAGCTCATCGGAGAAATGCAGGATATCGATTATCTATTGGCCCCCATAGGGGACAATTTCACCATGGGAATTTCCGATGCGGTGGCTGCCTGCCAATTTGTTCAACCCAAAACGGTTATCCCCATGCACTATAACACCTTTCCCGTCATTGAAGCCGACCCTAAGAAATTTAAGCAGAAGGTGGAAGCCAAGGGAATCACCTGCCGGGTCATGGACTTTGGAGAAGAGATCGAACTTTAATGCCCATGGAAATTCTCAAGCAATTCAAAGCCCTCTCCGATCCCACCCGAATTCGTCTTTTGAATATGCTCAATGACCACGAGCTCAATGTCAACGAAATCGTTTCCATTGTCGGGATGATCCAGTCGGGGGTATCCCGGCATTTGAAAATCCTCATGGAGTCGGGATTATTGGTCAGTCGGAAGGAGGGCAGTTTTATCTATTATTCCGCTGCTCGCAACTCCCAAAATGGCGATCTCATTCGCCTTGCCTGTGAACGGGCCGCAGGGGAATCCATTTGCCGGGAAGACCTTGAAAAGGCTGTCCACAGCATTGATATCCGGAAAAACAGGAGTAAACGATTTTTTAAAACCGTTGCCCCCCAATGGGATCGATTGAAAAAAGAAGTTCTGGGTAAATTTGACCTGAATCGTTTCATTCAACAACAGATCGTATCTGGATCGACCATTGCGGATCTTGGCTGTGGCACAGGTGAATTGCTTTTACTGCTCCACCAGGATGATTCAAACCACCTCATTGGGGTGGATAGTTCCCCGGAAATGTTGGAACAGGCAAAGTTAAAATTGTACAACGCCAAAAGCCTGGAGCTTCGTTTGGGGGAGGTGGAATACCTTCCCATGAAAGATCAGGAAATTGATACGGTTATCATGAGCATGGTCCTCTACCATATCATAGAGCCGGAAAAGGCATTGAAAGAAATTTTCAGGGTCCTAAAACCCGGAGGCGCATTCATTTTGGCTGATTTTGAAAAGCATGATCAAGAAAAGATCAAAGAGGTCATTGGGGGAGCCTGGCTTGGGTTTGAGGCGGGTAAATTGCAGGAATGGCTTCGGGATGCAGGTTTTGAAGATATTAAATTCACAAGACATGGTGTCGAAAAGGGCCTGTCCATTAATATCTTTTCTGTCCAGAAGGGGATGTACCAATAGATAAAAGTTGTACTCCTGTATGAAGGTATAAAAGTATTGCAAATGAGCAAAAAATATTTAAAACTATTTTTTTTACAGGGGAGTTAAGAAAAATGCTAAACCCAAAAACGGAGCCACTCCATGAGCGATACCCTTCCATCTCGTATGAAAGGTAAATTTCTTTTGGCAATGCCCGGACTTCCGGATCCCAATTTTGCCCAAACCGTCACCTGCATGTGTGAGCACAATGAGAATGGGGCATTGGGTTTCATTGTCAATAAGGTTCATCCGCTCCTAACGGGGCGGGAATTATTTGAAGATCTAAAAATCACCTGTGATGACAGTGTGGATAAGCTGGATGTTTATCTGGGCGGCCCGGTTC
>JAKSAX010000184.1 GCA_022361395.1 Desulfobacterales bacterium
GTCGATCACCCCGATAATCCCGCGGCCAAGATCGGTTTCCGCGATAATGACCTCCACCGGATTGGCCGTGGCGCAGTGGATCCTTGCCACTTCAGGCACATTTTGAATGGTGTTGAGGATATTGATGGGAAACATATCTTTCATGAAAATAATAAAGGTGTGGCCGGCTGACAGGGCATAGGCATTTTTCTTTGCCAGTTCAATCATCTCCTCGTCTGTTCCGCTGTACCGGACCAGGCAGACATCCGATGCCTCGCAGAATGCCACACCGAATTTTGCATTGGGCACGGTGCAGACAACAGCCTCATGGATGTCTTCAACGGTTTTAATAAAATGGGAATGCCCCAGAATAAAGTTGAGATCATCCGGATTTTCAATTTTTACGGTTTTAAGTTCCATGGATACCTCCCTCTTGGTTGCGTATGATTAAAGGATATTGACGGTTTTTACTATAATTTGTTTTCAGTTGAAAAACAACAGGGCCGCAGGTAGGGGAGCGCGCAAAAATCAGTTCATGTTCTGTTTTGCAAAATATCCAATGTTTAAGGGGGCAAACAGGCTATGTGAGGTTATTTTTGCGCAATACTAAAGGAAAATGGCAGCCAGGCTGCGGAATCCCTTGTCTGCAGTATTAGGCGGACATTAAATTTTAGCTGCTTTTAACCATACCCGGCCGCAGCCCAGGCAGGCTCTTTCGTTAAAGCATGTCCGGTCGTCCTGACCGGCCATGCAGCGGGCGGGCTGCCGCCTTTGCCGTCCATGGCAGTCAGCAGCCCTCACGCCACTCCAGAGCCTGCCTGCACCGCGGCCTAGCTCCCCGGGCCTGATAGCGCAAAACCTGTTTCCTGCAAACCATTTAGGCTGACCTTCATTTTATTAATGAAAAACCTGGTGTGGGCTGGTATAAAAGGGAATCACAATAGGACGGGATCAGAACATTGTCCGCAGGGTCCTGGTAAAAATTGATTTCAACGAAGAGATAATTACATCTGCTGCGGTAAATATTGTTAATATGGCTGATGAATTGTCAGAAGAGGCGGACGGGAAAGTTATTTAAAATTAGATTCCAGGTTTAACAGCATCAACTATCCGGAGGTACCATGCTGGAAATCAAAACCTTAGACGACATCTCAACATTGAGTGAGAAGTATGAGATGGAGTGCAAGCTTGCCGCAGGTAAAGACGGTAAAGGTGAGCTGCCTAAGGATTTCTGGCCTACCTACTCTGCCTTTGCCAATTCCTATGGCGGGGATATTATTCTCGGGTTAAAGGAAACAGCAAACGGACGGGGCAGAGGAACGGTGTATCATCTCCCGGGTCAGGAGTTCCCCAGTGCGGACCAGATATTTTTTGAAAGTTCCGTTATACCCCTAGCAGATGATGGTACTAAGGGCATAAGCTTAGGGCATAACGGCGAGAGCTTAGGTCATAACGAACGCGATGAGACGGGTTGTCTGATCATCAAAGAATTGGGGAGGCCCTTGATAGACGACCTTGACGAGCTTTCAGAGGATATAGAGGACAGGCTTATGACTCTAGCGCAGAAAGCGCGGGATAAAAAAAGACTGAATAAAAAGGATATGGCCGATATCGTTCTGAGTGTTTGCAGCGCGTACTATCTGACCCAGCAGGTCCTGTGCCGCTTGGTAAACCGGGAATCCGCGACGTTCAGAAAGAGTACGATCAAGCCTTTGCTTGACACGGGCAAGCTGTCACTGGCCTTTCCCCAGACCCCCACACATCCAAAGCAGGCGTATACAACAGTAAATTCCACCCAGAAAGAAAACAGAAGGCGGCGATGATTAACGAAAAACAGTTGGAACAACTCTGTTTGGCCTGGTTTGAAGAGACCGGATATGAAGTCATTAAACTTAGAAAGTACCATAATCGGGCAATTGAAACTGCCCAGTGATTGAAGAATAAATTCAGGACAAAACCATGCCCAGAACCTCAATGAACGATGCGGAAATATCAGAGACCAGGGAAAAGATTCTTGATACTGCAGCTGATATTATAAATGAAGAGGGATATCAGAATCTGTCTATGCGGAAGATCGGGTCCCGGGCAGGCATGACAGCTGCCAATCTCTACAATTACTATGCGAGCAAGGATGAGATTAATATTGCCATCCGGCTGCGGGCGGGCAGGATATTATACGAGGATCTCCTGGCCGGGTATGAGACGGGCCGGGATATGGCTGAAAAGGTCTGGCTGATGATGAAAGCCTATATCCGGTACGGCCTTACCAAGTCCAACTACTATTCCATCATGTTTGATATGCCCACCCCCAAATATGCCGATTATGCGGACTCACCCCTGGAAGGGCTAGCCCGGCAGGAAAAAGAGTCAAGCGAGCAGAGTGTGGGCCTTTTGTACCGGTGCGCAAAGGAGCTTAAGGGGGAGGGATTCGGAATACCGGATGATCCGGACCTGTTCATGACCATTGTCTGGGGGCAGCTCCACGGCCTGGTTTCCCTGTATAACAACAACTCCATTTCAGAGATTGTGGAAACCCCGGATAAGATCATTGAGAAGGCTGCCAGAACAGCCTATGAGATTTTTTTCAGGCAGGGGTGAACTATGGAGCAATACATGGATGCGGCCCTGTTTATTGAAACGGAGCA
>JAKSAX010000124.1 GCA_022361395.1 Desulfobacterales bacterium
TCTTTCCACCCCCAGCCCGTATATTTTTTCACATCTTTTTTATCGTGAATCCCCTGCATCCGGTCTCTTATGCGGGCCAGCGATGTCTTCCCGTTTTCCAGGAATTCGTATTCATGGGCAATGTTGAAAATGCAGGCGGTTTCCTCAGGTGAAAGGGGGGGATCACCGGTCATGCACTTATGGAATAATACCAGTCTCTCCCGGATTTTCCCGGGGTCGTTTTTTAAAGCGGATACGTACCAGTCCGGCCGTTTGAACATTGATGTGAACAGAAGATTATCCCCGGCAGGGTTCAGGTCGTTACCAAGGTAATATCCAGATGCCTTCAGCAGGCGGAAGAGCACACGCGTACCGCTTCCGCCTATGCCGCCTGTCACTACAGGGTCCGGCAGGGTCTTTTGCTTTACCTTTTTAGATTTGCACACGAAATTTGACGAATTGAAAGAAATACGGCGAAGGGAAACCGGTGGAAATTAACTGTATACACCGTCAACAAAAGTATTCCCTGTGGCAGGCCCACCTGTGGAAGACTCAATGTCCAGTACGGTCAATTGCGGCGGGCTCCATTCTTTTTTTGTATCGCCGGCAGCGGTCTTATTTTCATCCGCCTTATTTTCTATTTTATTGTCATGTGTCATTTCAGCCTCCAAGGTCTTTAGATTATTGGTATTTTATCAATGCAGATAAGAGATGTAAATAACTGATGATTATTTTAATCATTTTTTAAACCGGCAATCCCGGGAAGGGAGTTATAAACCCATGGAACGGCACGGGCCGGCCACTATGGTAAAAACGGGCCGGGTTTACTTGCGTTTACCCTGATGGCACTGGTATGGTGACCCATGGAGAAGCGGCTTATACATCAGGTGATGCCTTACCACCGCATTATACATTGGCAGCGTGCTGCGTTAAAACTGAAAGGAGATGCCCTTTCTTCCCGGGTCTCCATTGTTATACCGGTCTTCAACCAATGGGAGTTGACCCGGAAGTGCATCCGGTCCATTCTGGACCATACTGAGGAAAATTCCTTTAAAATCCTTATCGTGGATAATCACAGTGATGACCGGACTGAGGAGATGCTGGCCCGCATGGTCCGGGAAAATGAGGCACTGGCATGTATCAGGACGCTGCGAAATTACGGATACGGTCCGGGGTGCAATATCGGTGCATTGACATGGCCCGGGGAAATTATTGTTTTTTTAAACAACGATACTGAAGTGGCGCCCGGATGGCTTCCCCCGCTGGTGTCACCCCTGGAAAAGGACTGTGACATCGGTGCGGTCGGGCCGAAACTCCTGTACAAAAACGGGTCGCTGCAATGCGGCGGGGTCGTGTTTAACCCGCGGTCAAATATACCGTATCACATATATGAAGATTTTCCGGGAGATCACCGGGCGGTAAATAAACCCCGCTTTTTTGCGGCCTATACCGGCGCATGCCTTGCTGTGAGAGCCGAAGATTTTTTTGAACTGCAGGGTTTTGACCCCATCTATTCCAACGGAATGGAGGACATTGATTTTTGTCTGCGGATGGGGGAGCGGAACAAAAAAATCTTGTTTAATCCGGCATCCGTGATTTACCATTTAAAGGGGCAGACTGCCGGAAGAGGGGAACGGGTGCTGCAAAACCGCAGGATTTTTGTCTCCAGGTGGAAGAAGAGAATCGTTCCCGATGATCATTGCTACTATGCGGAAGACGGGTTCTCCGTTGAAGCCTATTACCGGCCGGAAACCGGTCTCCCGGATAAATATGCCCGGTTCCGTGCAAAACTGGCCTCTTCAGCTTCTGGTTTCCAGCCATTTTAAAAATTTTAATGCGATAATTCCCCTGACAACAATATTCGCGGTCCGGTGGTTCCAGTCCTGCCTGCCCCGGGCGGGCCGGATCTCTTTTATATGTCGCTGTATCCGGTGGATATCAATGTAATTGTGCACGGGATCTCCGGGGGGCATCGACTCAATAAATCCGGTTATTCCGGGAACCGAATTTTTGACCCGCCGGTGAAAGTCAGGTGAAAAAGGGGCTTTATCCTGCCGCCACTGCACCAGGGGCGGCAGGATACCTTCCATGGCCCGGCGCAGGAGACTTCTTTCAAATCCTCCTGCGATAAATTGTTCCGGCGGTACGGACAGGCAGAACTCAATGATCTTTTTATCCAGAAAGGGATACAGGCCAAAGAGACCGAAATGGGACATGCGGATGTTTTCAACGGCAATGGGAAATCTTCCCGCCCGGATTTTTTCCAGCAACAGATCCGGGTAGCGGTAATGTACGGGGCTGCTCCTGTTAAAGTCCGTATCGGTCAGCCCGAGTTTCCGGATCAGTGTCCCGGCTGCTGCTGTGGTCATCCTTTTTTTCCGGGCTGAATCCTTTTTTAAGATCACCCCGGGTCGAAGCCGGTCCGGCAACAGGTGTGAAATGATCCGGGTCCGGATGATTGCCCGGAAAGGCACCCCCTGGACCGAGGCCATGGCACGGCCGAGGTTGAAGGCTTTCCGGAACCGCCCGCCCAGAACCAGGCGTGCCAGGGAATCGGTTCCTTTGTATGAGGCCATATGATCTCCGCCTTCCCCGTAAAACATAAGTTTTACATTGCGCTCCCGGGCAGCGTGCCACAAGGCGCGGTGAAGGTAGTGGTATTCCCTGGCCGGTCTGGAGGTCTCGTTAAAGATGGTTTCAAGATGGTCAAAAGGTCCGGTATCCCCGGGAGTTACATAAACGGCATCAATATTGGTCTCCTGTTTGAGCACTTCCCGGATATATCGGCGCTCATCTTTTTCTATGCCGGAATGGTTCCGGGGCAGCACGCCGCAAAATGCGGTCAGCCGCCGCCCTTCTTTTTTTAATTCCCGGGCGGCAATACAGGCAATGGAGGAGGAGTCAAGTCCGCCGCTCAGGGCAATGCCGATCCCTTTTTCCGGGAGAACGCGAAGGCGGCGGCGTATTGATTCAGCCAGCAGGTTTCGCAGGGTTTCCGCATATGGTTCATCCTGCCTGTACCGGGTTGCCGGCCATTGGCGGGGCGTCCAATAGGGGGTTACGGTAATTGAACCGTTCCGGAGTGTCAGGCTGTGGGAGCTGTTCAGTTTTTTTACGCTTTTATACAGGGTCCTGTCCGCATATTTTTTAACGGGCAGCCGTAAATATCCGGCCAGGCGGTATTCATTCAGTGCGGCCGGCACAAAGGGCAGTGACAGCAGTCCTTTCATCTGGCTGGAAAAGGCAAATATCCCCTCCCTGTATACGTAAAAAAAAGGACGCAGGCTGATGGGATCATTTGCACAAAACAGTAAATGATCTTTGTTGTCCCATATTGCAAAGGCAAACTCCCCCTCAAGATAATCGGGGCAGGCACTGCCCCATTTTTTATAGGCGGCAAACACAATCCGGCTGTCCGGTATGATTTTTACGCCCGGCATCTCAAGCCCTAACCGCTTGATCAGCTTCCCGCGGTTGTCTATACGCATGCTTCCGGTCATCATATACCGGCCGCAGGCGGTTTTGAACGGGAGCTGTTCATTGACGGATTCCGGTGTGATATGTGTTGCCAGGTGCCCCATAGTGACGCCGGAGCCCGATAATACGGACGAGCCGTCTGCTCCCAGGTGCCGGAGTGCGTCCCGCATGATTTCAGGGTATGACTCCGGGACCTGCCCGCCCCTGCCGGAAGGGCTGCGGAGAATGCCGAAGATGCCGCTCATATTCCCCCCTCTTGTTTCTCTGCTGCCTCTGACAGGGCAAGCAGTTTCCGATAGAGTTCACGAAGGGCCGGGTTTGGAATCTCCGGGTCTTCCGGAAGGGGATGGTGCCGCAGAAGGGGGGAGAAAAAATCCCTATGCTCCCCTTGTAATCCCAGGTTACAGGCTGCCTGCCGGACAGCCCTGCAGTATTTTTCCGGGGGCCAGTCAAAGTTTATCAATGGGAA
>JAKSAX010000344.1 GCA_022361395.1 Desulfobacterales bacterium
AAAGGATGCAATCGGCCGGATTCCCGTCCTTTTGCCCCTGAGCATGACGATGATGGGAACACGCCTGAATATTTTTTCATTTTCCTTCCAGGTGGTAATATCAAAAAAAGCATCGGATCCCATTAACAGGTGGAAGTTGATGCCGGGCCCGTGAACCCTTTGGAAGGCCTCAATGGTATCAATGGTGAATGAGGGGCCTGTGCGTTTGAGTTCAATATCCGATGCGGAAAAGCCCTTGAGTCTGCGGACACAGTCTTTAACCATTTTCAAACGGTCCCTGGCAGGGGCCAGGTTGTCAGTGGGCTTATGGGGAGGTGTGGCCGAGGGGTAGAGAAAAATTTTGTCCAGGCAGCACTCGGTTTTCACATACTGGATGATTCCGATATGACCATTGTGAAGCGGATTGAATGTCCCTCCAAAAAGCCCTGCATCCATAACCTGTCAGACCTGATCTTTAGCTTCTTCTTTATCTGCTGCCAGTTTTTTTGCCAGGAGTTTGATCAAGGGCTTTACTCCCTGACCGGTAGCTGCGGAAATGGTCAATACCTGGTGCCCGGGAAGGGCTGCCTTGAATGCCTCTACCCGGTTTTCAGTGCCTGTGAGATCTGTTTTGTTCAGCACGATGATCTGGGTTTTTCCGGCAAGGGTATCGCTGTACATGGACAGTTCTTTGTTAATCAGGGTATAGGCTGCCAGCGGATCTTCCGGATCAATTTCTCCGGAATCAATGAGATGGATCAGGATGCCGGTTCTTTCGATATGCTTGAGAAATTTGATCCCCAGGCCGATGCCCTCGTGGGCCCCTTCAATAAGCCCCGGGATATCTGCCACGGCAAAGGGTTCGCCAAAGGGCGGTTCCACCATGCCGATGGTCGGGGTGAGCGTGGTAAAGGGATAGTTTGCGATTTTGGGCCGGGCTGCGGACATGGCGGAAATAAGGGTGGATTTCCCGGCATTGGGCAGTCCCACCAGTCCGACATCAGCCAGAAGCTTGAGCTCCAGTTTTAACTTAAGTTCGGTTCCGGGAAGTCCGGGCTGGGAATAACGGGGTGCCCGGTTGGTGGCGTTGGCAAAGCGCTTGTTGCCCCGTCCGCCTTTTCCGCCTTGGGCGATGATGACTTCTTTATCAGGATCTGTTAAGTCGACAATGGATTCCCCGGTCTCTGCATTGGAAACCAGGGTGCCGGGGGGAAGTTCCAGAACACAGTGACGTCCGTTTTTGCCGTGTTTCTGGCGGCCAAGCCCTGGTGCCCCGTTTTTGGCCTTATGGAGTTTCTGACGGCGATAATCAAAAAGAGTTCGTTTCCCCGGGGTCACCCGAAGGATAACATTTCCGCCATCGCCGCCATCTCCGCCGTCAGGTCCGCCAAATTCGATAAACCGCTCCCGCCGGAAGCTGGTACATCCGGCTCCGCCGTCACCGGACCTGATGGTAACAATTGCTTCATCTACAAATTTCACGCTTCATAAACGCTGACTTTTTTTCTGTCGCGGCCCTTTCTTTCAAAGGTCACAACACCGTCCATCTTGGCAAAGATGGTATAATCTTTACCCATACCCACATTGTTGCCGGGATGAATCTTGGTGCCGACCTGTCTGACAATGATATTTCCGGCTACCACTTTTTCTCCGCCGAATTTTTTTACACCACGCCGCTGAGCGTTTGAATCACGACCGTTTTTAGAACTACCTGCTGCTTTCTTATGTGACATTTTATTCTCTCTTTAAATATCTTTTAAGTTAACCTTTGGCCTTATGCTGAAATGGATTCAATCCGGATCTCAGTGTAATGCTGTCTGTGGCCTCTCATTTTCCGATAGCCTTTGCGGCGTTTGTATTTGAATACCAATTGTTTTTTACCGCGGCCCTGCTCAAGGACATGGGCTTTTACAACGGCATTCTCAACCTGGGGAGCCCCAAGGGTAACGGTTTCACCGTCGGAGTACAAAAGCACATCGTTGAATTCAATCTCAGATCCCTCGGATCCTTCCAGTTTTTCAACTCTCAGTACCTGGTCTTTATGAACCTTGTATTGTTTTCCTCCGGTTCTGATCACTGCGTACATGTTACACTCTCCTTCATTATTTCAATACTTTTTCGCAAGTTTAAAAAACTCTGAATTCTATAATTATTCCCCTGGTTTGTCAATATTTTTTTGAATCGCAGGCAGAACGCCGTAGGGCGGGGAATCCTGATATCTGCCCCCTTATATCTTTTCTTGCGGAGGATGTCCAATGGGAACTTATTTTCTTTCCCTGTCCGGCTTGACTTCATTCCAAAGTTTGAATACAACTTAAGAATCAATTGTCGGGGTTGCCTTGACACCGAACTAACCCATGCTGTAGCGTTCCAATGGAGGTCATATGAAAGCCGTCAACTCTTGGTTGGTCAGACTATTAATACCGGTGCTGTTATTGGCCGGGTGTTCAGCCGCAACCTATGAATACACCAGCAGTCCTGTAACCGGAACTGTGAGTACCCCCCTGTTTCAGGCGGAGTTCACCCCTGAAAAAGAGGGAACAGCTTATTTTACACGGTTTCGGCTTAATGTTAAAAATCTTTCCGATACCGCTATGGAGATCGACTGGAATCAGACAGCATATATTCTGGACGGGAAAAGCCGGGGGCGCTTTGTCTGGGCAGATATTGAACCTGCCGCGGTTAAAGAGGGAACCATTCCCAATGATACCGTTGAACCCGGACAGGCTTTTTCCAGGGTTATTTCCCCCCTGGCCAAGGTCGCAATGGCCCAGCGCAGTGACTATGGTGCCGGAAAAGACAAACCCGGTCTTTACGGCGGTATCCTTCCGCCGGGTGAAAACGGAATACTGTTGGCCATTAAAGCAAAGGGGCAGCTTCTCCGAAAAAAACTTGTTGTTGTGATTACAGAAGAAAAAAAATAAGGGTCTCCCTTCAAAGGGAAGCCAAAAAGGAACGGAAAAAAAGAAATGAAAAAAATCGGTTTTGTAGCACTTGTTTTGTTTTTGAGCCTGGGGATGACCGGATGTTACCGATTTGTGGCAGAGCATCCTGAAAAGTCGGAGAAAGAATTTTATGAAGATCAGGCGCTCTGTGAAGAAAAGGCCAGAAAGTACACCCAGGAGCGGCTGGAAGACCAGACGCACAGCGACGAGATTAATCACGCCAGGCGGTGCATGAGGGAACTTGGCTGGGAATACCGTTTCCGTAGAAGTTCCGGTGAATAAAAAGCAGAACTCAGAGATCAGGGCGGGTAACCCGGTTACCTGCCCTTTTTTTGTCCTGAATTTCGTAACTTCGTTTAAAGATGGCAGTTTTCTTATCTTAGGTGCCGCGCAAAAATAACTTGTCATAGTTTCTTTGCAAAAACCTTAAAACACTGGGGATTTTGCAAAGAAATGCCAACTAATTGTTGCGCGACCCCTTAACCGTGGAATTTACCGTAGCTGGCCAAAACCTTTAAAAATTGAAAACCGTGCCGGGTTTACAGGCGATTTCCCCGGGGCGTTTTGTTTGACTTAATCCAAGGCATATGGTTAATAATATCTCACCATGAATTCATCATCACTTTTATTGATTCAACTGCCGGGAACAAAGATAGAACAGGCCTTTTGGCAGACTCGAACCATAGAAAAAACAGTATCGGAAATAGAGGTGGTCCCCCTATGGGCGGGTGCTGAAAATCACCTTAACGAAGACAGGATTTTTGTTGCTGGAGACCCCGGGATTTTTGTCCGGCAATTACAGGACGGCCAAAACCGGAGAAAGGTGTCTAAAAGCCTGGAAGAGGACGTGGCGCAGATGCTGTCCGGCCATAATCCCGCAATGGCCGTGGTTTTTACAGCCTCTTCCCGGCCGGGGGGGAATGCCGGCCTAGATATGGGCTTGTTTATCCGTGCCAGGAAACCGGATATAAGGATCGTTATTGTTGGCGACGGCGACCCGGAAGAGGAACCGTTAACTGATGATTTTAAATGGGTGGGATCTGGGAAAGCCGGGTTTGAACGCCTCTCAGATGAAATTTTAAATATTTACGACAAAAATTCAAGGAGAAAGACGCCAAGGGTATTTTCCAAAGCCAAAACCTATGGAGAGCTTTGCCTTGTTTCTCCATGGCAGCTCAATGATTCTGAAGACCTGGCCGAACTTCTGGACAATAGGATTGCAGGAGGCAAGGTAAAAGGGGTGGTCTTTCTGACGCCTCAGGGAACGGAGAGATATGAAAAAAGCCTTATGGACCTGTTAAGTCCCTGGTTGGCGGGAAAGCCAAAAGAGGTGATATTCTGCATTCAGGCACCGGTTTCCCGGGATGCGGACCTCTCTTTCATTGAGACCAATTTGCCCTTTTTGTTTGAGCGGGGCCTGCGGATGATAGTCTGGCAGGTAAATGACAAGGGGCTGCCCAGGCAGTTGCTCTGGCAGGTGTCCAAACAGGGGATATGGAATCATGTGTCCGGAAAAGGCCTGTTCAGTCCGGTGAAAGAGGCGGAATCAGCTGACCAGGGTGTTTGGATTGCCAATAATCCCAATATTGTTCACTCCTTTGAAGATCTGGGCAGGCAGGGGGGGGAATCCGCAGTCTCCCGGGCATGCCGGGCCCCGGAAGAACTCCTGGCCTACCGGAAGGTGAGGCCGCTGCCCGATATACCGTTCTGGCAGATTCTGCCGGACCCTTTTCTGATCCTCGGTTTTTTATCCCGGATATCCCAAAGGGAGCTTATCCGTCACCGGGTTAACCCGGACAGACCGTTGATCAGCATCCTTGGCAGCGGGATTTCCTTTAATTTCAAACAGCCGAAGGAGGTGCCGGCTGATATTCTGGATGAGATTACAGCCATGGTGGAGGCCGGCGGATCCGTGGATATCACCCATGTCCGGGCAAATCTTGAAAAGGCCTACCTCATCGGCTACGCCCTTGAAAACGGGGTTGTGATCGGGAACTCAAGCCTTAAACACCCAAGACAGGTTTTTATAGACCGCCTGAAAGGAATCACCGGACTTGATTTTACCAATTTTGTTGAACGGGGATATACTTCGGTAAGACCGGAGTACCGTGCCATGGGGGTTGGGGCAAAGCTGCTGGAAGGGTTGACGGCAAGGGCTGATGATGTAAAGGTCTTTTCCCTTATCAGTGAAGATAACCTGGCCACCCAGAAAATTGCCATCCGGAATAATACCCGGAAAATCGCCACCTATTTCAGCGATAAGGTCGGCAAGGAGATGGGGATATGGATGCCGGTTCACATGATTGATGATGAGTGGGAGCTTAAAATATGAACCCTTCCGGATTAACCATCGGCATCATGACGATAAACGGATTTGAGTTCCACCCCAATGCCCGGTTCAGGCAGGAGGCCGCAAAAAGAGGCCACGGGATCATGCTTATTGACCCCTACGGCATGGGGTGTATGATTGAGGAGGGCAAGCCCGGTGTATTTATGGCTGACCATCCTGACCTGCCGGACCTGGTCATGCCCAGGCAGGGATCTCCAATGGGTGAATACGGGTTTGTTCTGCTCCGCCAGTTTGATGCCCTTGGCATTCCTTTGAAAAACTCCCTTGAGGGGGTAACCATTGCCCGGAACCAGTTTATCACGCTTCAGCATCTCACGGCAGCAAGGATCCCCGTGCCTGATACCTGCTTTGTGACCCGTGAAGACAATTTTTTCAGGGCTGTGGCGAAACTGGGCGGTTATCCCGTGGTTGCCAAACAGGTGGACGGCATGGGGGGGGACGGGGTTACGCTGGTTAACAGCCGTGAAGAGGCCCGGGCCTATCTCTCCTCCCGGTTTTCTCCGCGGAAGGGGGGGCTGGTGCAGGCATACATACTGCCTGAGGACCGCATGGATGTGAGACTGCTGGTCATCGGCAACAAGGTGACAGGTGCCATGGCATTAACCCCGGCAACAGGGCAATTTAAAGCAAACATTCATCAGCAGGGCAGGGCCCGGCCCTTTGTGCCTGACCGGCAGCAGGTTAAGATGGCTGTGGCTGCCGCAAGGGCCTGTTGCCTTGACGTGGCCGGGGTGGATATGCTGGTGACCCCGGGTCAGAGGGCCCGGATCATTGAGGTCAATTATTCCCCCGGATTCAGGGGGCTGGAGGAGGCAACCGGGTTGAATATTGCCGGGAAGATTCTGGACCATGTAATCAAGCCCGGGCAAACCTGCCGGTAAAATAAGGAAAAAGCGAAATGAAACTTGTGGATTTTGATCTTGTCAGGGAGGACGACCTTGTAACGGCTTCGGCGCGGGTGGTTTTCGAAGATAACGATCTGCCGGAGAAAACCGTATTTATAAAAACCGATGCTGAATTTGCGCCGGGATTTGACGTGAATCCCGATGCCTTTCTGGTGGGGTGTCTGCTGCCTGCCCTTCACCTGGGGGAAAAACGGCTGTTTATTGAGGGGGAGGTCTGTCCTTTTCTCAGGGAAGGGATCGGGGTGGCCATGAACATCCTCTCCCACTGGACAGAGGGCAGATATAAGCCTATTCCGGTCGAGGCCGATACCCGGCAAACCGATGTCCTGCCCCGGCCTCCCAGAGCAGGGATGGTGATGTCCGGCGGCATGGACTCCCTGGCTGCCCTGAGGCTCAACCGCCTTAATTATCCCCCGGCTCATCCGGCCTATGTAAAGGATTCTTTTTTCCTCCACGGGTTTGATATCGGCGGGGTGGTCGAACGGGGCATGAAGTACCATGTATTTGACCGGGCGGTTGAGGCGATTTCAAAAATCACCCGGGATGCCGGCACGCGGCTTATCCCGGTTTATACCAATATCCGCCATCTCTGTGATGAGCGGGAGCTGTGGCTGGACTCCTTTTTCGGGGCTGTCCTGGCAGCCATGGCCCATTCATTTTCTGCCAGAATCAACCTTATGTTTATCGGATCTTCCTATGATATTCCCAATCTTCACCCCTGCGGGTCACATCCCCTGCTGGACCCGGAATATTCCTCCTACGGCATGCGTATCCGTCACCGGGATTATGAATTGTCAAGGCTGGAAAAGATTAAGGTGGTTTCAGGATGGGATGCGGCGTTCCAGAATTTCAGGGTCTGCCTGGCCAATGTGCCGGACCGGCTTAACTGCGGGAAATGTGAGAAATGTGTGCGCACCATGACCGAACTTACCGCTCTGGGCCTGCTTCACAAAACCCGGGCATTTGAGGCTGATACAGTCACACCCGGGGATATTTCCCAGTACGATATCACCATCCGGGTCCGGCCGCCCTTTTACCGCCCCATGATCCCGCTGCTTCGCGCCCGGGGCAGGGACGACCTGGCAGAGACCATAGAGAGGCTGCTGGCAAAGGAAAAATGAAGAGAATTAGAATCCTTCTGGTTGCGGTGAACCTCATCGGCGGATGCGCCACCTTTTTTTATTTTAAGTATATCCTGCCGCCGCGGCCGTCAGATCCCGGGGTTCCCGGATACTACGACGCTGTATTTTTTCTTGTTACCATGCTGTTTCTCAGCGTCAGTTTTTTTCTCCTGAAGCGGAGGAGCGTGTGTCTGCTGGGTGAAATCTCAGACGGGAAAAAGGAAATTTCGGATTTTTCTCCGGATATGGCCCACTATCTCCAGCGGGAATCGCTCAAACTGCCCATGGTGCTCAGCCTGCTCTCCTTTGGCATGTGGATCGTGGCCGGTTTTATATTCGGGTTTCTGGAGCCCCTGGTCTCTTCCAGAATCTTTTCAACAGCACCTCCGGACCTTGTTTTTTGCCTGAGATGGTTTCTCGGGATCTCCGTCCTGGGCGGCGGTGTGACCTGCCTGGTGCTTTTTTTCATGCTTGATAATGCGTGGCGCCCCCATACCATGCGTTTTTTTCCAAAGGGGCGGTTAAAGCAGGTTAAATATGGATTCGGAATCCGGCTGAGAACCCGGTTTATCCTTGTGTTCATGGGGATTGTCTGTATTCCCATGCCCATAGTGGGGGCTATTCTCATGTCCAATATCCGGCAGCTTCATACGGCTGATGCCGTCACAAGAAATGAGCTGATCTCATCCCTGTATTGGGAAATGGGCTATGTGACAGCGGACCTTCTGATCATTGCCCTGATTCTGGCCTATCTCCTGGCCAAAAGCATTATCGGGCCGCTGCAGCAGATCAAGGCCACGGTAAAGGCCGTTGAAAAGAACGACTTTACCCGGCAGGTGCCCGTGATGTCAAATGATGAGCTGGGGGATGTGGCCCAGGGGGTCAACGCCATGGTGGACAGCCTTTACCAAAGCCAAAAAGCCAGGGACTCGCTGGGACGGTACATGTGCAGTGAGATCCGGGAGCAGATTATGTCAGGTGCGGATGCAGACCTGTCCGGTGAGATGAAGCGGGTGACGCTGCTGTTTTCGGATTTAAGAGGATTTACGGGGCTGGTGGAGAAAAACCATCCCAGGGACGTGGTCAAAATTTTAAATCAGTACTTTAATGAGATGACACTGGCGGTAAAGGCGCATAAAGGGCTGATCCTTCAATACGTGGGTGATGAAATCGAGGCGGTTTTCGGTGCACCCGTAGGATATGACGACCATCCTGAGATGGCGGTGCAGGCTGCTCTGGAGATGCGGCAGCGGCTGGAACGGCTCAACAGGAAATTTGCAGACCAGGGCTTTCCGCAGCTGGCCCACGGCATCGGCATCCATTCCGGTGCCGTGCTGGCAGGCAATATCGGCAGTGAGGAACGGATGTCCTATGCCCTGGTGGGGGATACCGTAAACACAGCCTCCCGCATTGAAGGCCTGGCTAAGACCCTTGGGGCGGATATCGTCCTCAGCCAGACCACCCACAGCCTGCTGACCGGTTCCTACCCAACGGAACAACTCCCCCCGGTTCGGGTTAAGGGGAAAGATGAGGAAGTCATTGTTTATAAGCTTAAGTTAACCTGAAGCCTAATGGCTCTGGAACCTGGCGTGGAGCCCCCGGATGCGCTGGCTCAGCACCGAGCATATCTGCAGGGAGATTCTTGGAAACTCCATGGCTGTTTCCTTGAATTCCTGCTTGTGGAGGATAAGGAACCTGCAGGGGCTTTCCGTCCGGATGGTGGCGGATCTCGGGGCGTCATCAATCAGGGCCATTTCCCCGAATGCACCGCCGGACTCAATGTGATCCAGGAAAAGCTCACTGCCGTCCGGCTGCTCCATGAGCACCTCTACCTTGCCGTCTATGATGAGAAAGACGGTTTCTCCCATTTCATGCTGCTTGATGACAGTCTCCCCTTCGGGGTAGTCCAGCTCCTTGGTCTCCGCTGCAATGGCTGCCAGTTCCGCTGCGCTCAGGCCTGAAAAGATATCGATCTCTTTCAAAAGAAGTATTTTTTCCCCCATGGAGATTTCCATGGATTTAATGCGTTCAGGGCCCTTCTCCTCTGCCTTGGAATTGTTGAGAACCATCTCTACTTCCTTTAAAATGTGTGTGTTAACAGACTTGTTCAGGTGGGCGGTCATCCCGGGTATATCATACCGGTCCCGGGAGTCACGGAGCATGCTCAGGCCCATGATGACATCCACCCAGTCTTCAGAGCCCAGAAGGGCGGTGGCGACATCTTTGCCATCCTTGTTCAGAGTCGGGAGTTTTACCAGTTTTTTTCCTTCCTGCAGCGCTATTTCAGGAGTGGGACTTTCAAGGAGCGGTACCATGGCGTTAAATGTCTTCCGGTCCAGTACATCGTTCAGCAGCTCAATGGCATTGGCGCGCTGCCGGGTATCCGGGGAAAAAATTCCCCGCCAGGCTGTTTTCATCCTTCCGCTTTTGTCATTAATGGCCAGGACCCGGATGATATTTTCCAGCAGCAGTTCTTTTTTCTGAAAAAGGTGTTCGATCACAAGTTCCAGCACAGGGGTCTTGTTTAACTGCTGCAGGTTGTCTCCCATGGCCAGGCTGGCATAGCTTTTTGAAATCTGCTCCTTGGCAAACATCAGGATATCAAACTCTTTGACATCCATGCTCTCCAGAAGTTCAAACAGGCCGCGCCTGGTCTTTGAGCTGGGCAGGCCCAGGGATTCCACCAGCAGTTTGTTGTTCCTGAATTCGGCTGCAATGATTTTTTCCCTGGCAAATTCACGGATCTCCTCGGAAATGTCTCCCAGAAGTAGGATTGCCTTTTTCAGGGAAGCATCGTTGTCGATGGTCAGGGCGTCAAGTGCTGCCATTCTGACGGCGTCACTTTCATAGGAGAGATAGGAGAAAATGACCGAGTTCAGCTCCCTTGCCTTAAGCCTGTTCAGGGCGATGATAATATCCGGGATAATGGGATCGATATCCTTTTCTGACAGAATGACCAGCAATTGGTCTATGAATTCCCGTTCCCGGCTTAAGCCCGCGCAGATAATACCGGACTGGCGCTGGTCCATATCCCTGGCCTTAATCCATTCCTGAATCATGGGTTTGGTTTCAGAGGGATTCTGAAAATAGCGGCAGGCTGTTGCAAACCCCCGGATGACGGGATGGCTGCTTTGGATATAGGGGGCCAGGTCTTTTCCCCTGGCCGCGGTAAACCCTTCCTGGCAGACCATCTTTAAAATGGCAATGGTGGTTTCAGGCCTCTCTATATCCAGGTGTTTGATCAATTTTCTGGCAGCACCGGCCCTGGATTCTTTGGATATCATTTTAATCAGGGCCACCTGGGTGGCTTCATCCTGGTGTTCCAGGGCGATGAGAATATTTTTATCCAATGTCTTTTCTGAAAAATTCCTCAGCAGCTTTCCATACCAGACCGCATCTTTTCCCCGGGCTGATAAAAAGGAATTTTCAAGGTCTGTCAGGACCTTATCCTGTTTGAATATGTGGCTGAGCTCTTTTAAACTGAAGGATTTTATATCCAGCAGGTTGTTGGATATCAGGTCCTTGAGTATGGTTGAATACTTTGCCTTGAGAACGATGGGGGCGGCCAGCCAGGCCAGTACAAAGGGAAGGGCCACCAGGGTCAGGTACCTAGGGTGAAACAGGGAGTCTGAAATCAGGATCAGGCCGGACCCCACAAACAGCGCCATCCTGACCACGGTTCCCCGTAAAAAGGGCCGGATCATATTTCTGTATGATTCGGGGAACAGCCCGATGAGAATGCCGTTTGCAGGGACATTTATGGTGGTCCTTAATACGTTGGTGGACATCCGGGCATACATGGCTGAAAACATATCAAACCGGAACAGGAAGGCAAAAAAGGCAATCATATAGTTGAAGGGGTGGAACATGAGTGCCACCGGAAGACCCCATCTGCCGTAAATCCTGCCCACGAAAAGCAGGATAAACAGGCTCACCGTGTATAACGCCCCCCTGAAGTAGCCGAAAAACTGGATCATGGCTGCTTCCGAGGCGAACTGGTCATCAATGGCATAGTTAAACTGGTAGTTCATGATCGGTACGACCACATTGGGCATAAAGGTCAGAACCAGGACTATTTTTACGAGGATGGAATCCTTGACCAGGGGATAGACCTCTTTTATCTCCCGGACCATGGATTTTTTCTCTTTCTTTTTGGCTTCGCCTGATTTCTCCTGGAAAATCAGGGTGGAATAGCTTCGTCCCATGGCCTGGACGATAAGCATGCCGGTGAGGGTGGTGATCAGGTAAAGGTAAAGCAGGTTGTCCAGGTTGAACATGCGGGCAAAATACGGGGTGCCCACTGACCCCAGAATAAGGCCGATTACCCCGCCGGCCGTGAGCAGGGGAAACAGGCGTTTTGACTGGCGGGTGTTGAAAAGATCGTTGCACATGTTCCAGAACAGCAGTGCCTGGAGCAGTTCGAACTGGCTTTTAAGCATGAACAGCACCGGATAGAGTAAGTCAAATCCCAGGGGGATCAACAACCGGATAACCGTGACAATAAGCCCTGAGGCAATAAATACGTAGGACAGGAGTTTTGCCCCTGAAATCCGGTTCAGCAGCCCGGTAAGAAATCCCGTGATAAAGAAGGTCACCACGGCATTGAGCATATTGACCACGGGCATGAACTCAACCCCGTACCGCTTGAGAAAGGCGGTTTCAGCGTAGTTGTTCAGGATGATGCCCGAACTCCGGACGATAAAGAGCAGGGCGGTGGTCCACAGAAGAAGGCTGATTTCCTCTTCATAGACTTTTAGGAGCGATAGGATTTTTTTATACATTAATTCGCCTCAAGGACCAATCTGAATCCTGTTGTCTTAAATTTCGCATTGGGGTGGCCGTAGGTGCGGTTGGCGCTTCTCAGGTAGTGGGCGTGCTTGTACCAGCTGCCGCCCCGTCTCACCCGGGACTCTGTATCCATGGTTGAATAGGCTGTCCGGGAGGGCCCTGCAAGGTAATCCTCATACACATCCGAACACCACTCCCAGACATTCCCGTGCATGTCATAAAATCCCCAGGCATTGGGGGCAAAGGACTTAACCGAGGCCGGGCCGTTGGCAGCTATTTTCACGGACTCGTAAAACAGGGTACACTCCTTGTCTTTCTTGGTGTTGTTGGCAAACATGGCTTTGGAGCAGTCAATGCCTTCGCCCCAGCTGTAAGCGGTTACGGAGCCTGCCCTGCAGGCATACTCCCACTCGGCTTCAGTGGGAAGACGGTACCTGCCCTTTCCTTTCCGGTTCAGTTTTTTAATGTATTTGGTGCAGTCAAACCAGGAGACTTTGGTGACAGGCATATCGTCCTTGCCTTTTCGCCTGCTGAGCCACCGCTTGCCCATGACGGCCCGCCACTGCTTGAGGGTGACCTCTGTTTCCTGAAGATAAAATGCAGAGGTGATGGTTACCTCGTGCTGGTTCTCGTCCTTGTTTCTCAACCGTTCGGTAATGGGAGAGCCCATGGTGAATCTGCCGGGCAGAACTTTGATAAAGGTCATGCCGATGTCATTGGTGATTTTTTCATCCTGGGCATTGCCCTGTGAGGGCAACAAAAACCCCAGGCAAAGGCAGGCCACTGCAATGGAAAAGCCCAAACCCTTAGCGGGTAAAAGCAATAAAGATCTCATGATTTGATTGAACCCTTATCGTTGACAGATTTATCATTTGGGGAAAACTCCCAATTTAAATTATCCAATTATAAATTGACCCTGTTGTCAAGGCCTAAAAACAGGGAGAACGCACCAGGCCTTTCAGGGGCGGCATCTCCGGGACGCTGCCTTGGTACAGGAAAACGCAGGCGGGGAATTACCCGCAACATCAGGTCTCCAAAGGGCCTGGTGCTTACCCTGTTGCCTGGTTCATCCATTTTGCCAGGAGTGCCTTGTCTTTTTCCCGCATCGCAGTAATGCTGAACCGGGTGTGCTGACCCAGGGGATCCGCCTCAATTGTTTTTGCATAAATCTCATCAAAGCAATGGGCGTCAATGCAAAAATCGAGTTCCAGCTTAACATCTGTGTAGGGTGATACCGGAACCGTTGTTTTCGCATAGATGTTTTTTTCGTCCATGGAGAGGGTTTCGCCTGTGATGGGTATCGTACTGATGATTTTGTCCTGAATCGTCCAGCAGGTAAAAGGGATCCGTATGGGAATCCGGGCCCCCCGGTTCTGGGATGAGGAGAGGGCCACCCTGAAGTCCGGACCGTTGATGGCTGTGACAGAATAGAATACCAGGGGTTTTTTCAATCCTTTCATCATCATGTTCCGGGGGGGCAGGGAGGTCACATAATCCTTTACAAGGTCAAAGGTTGTCCTGCCGATGAGGACCTGCCCGCCGATGCTGTTGGATTCAATCCTGGAGGCCCGGTTTACCGTGTCCCCGACAATGCCGTATTTCATTCGTAACTCTGAGCCGATATTGCCGACAATGACCTGGCCGGTGTTAATGCCGATCCCCATCTCCAGGGGCAGGGCGCCTGATGCGGTAATTTCCCTGTTGAGATCTGCAAGGCAGTTCTGCATCTCTATGGCACAGGCCACTGCCCTTTCCGGGTCATTGCCATGGGAATCCGGTGCCCCGAAAACCGCTAAAATCGCATCCCCGATGATTTCATCAATTATGCCGTCATATCTAAGGATAATTTTTGACATCTTTCCCAGATAACGGTTGAGCAACTGCACCATTGTTTCCGGATCCCGGTCTTCCGACAGGCTGGTAAACCCCCTTAAATCCGACATCAGTACAGTGACTGTTTTACGCGATCCGCCGATCTGCTGGACTTTGGGTGAGGTCAGGATCTCATCAACAACCTTTTGGGACAGGTAGCGCCCAAAGGTCTCTTTTATGAAGTTGACCAGTTTGAGCCGTTCTTCGGAGATACTGATAATTTTTTTGAGCATGGCTGCCCTGGAAGTGACCAGGGTCCGGATCTCATCCGGTGCGTCATCTGCCAGGTCGATATGGTTTGCCCGGGTATAATCCTGCCGGGCCTTTTTATTGGCTTCGGCAAGGGCTTCCAGCGGATTGATAATTTTGTCCGTGAGAAATTTTCTAAGGGTTACCATCATGAATACTATGATGATGCCCACAAGGATAATAATCCTGACTGCGTACCAGAACAGGTCTGCAGGGCCGGAATCTTCTGTCCACCACCGGTAGAACAACGAATATACCAGCAGAACGGCTTCGATAAAAAGAATCCGCCAGAATACCCCCATGAGCAGGATTTTCCTGACACCCCTGGTCTTACGCTTTTTTTCCATGGCCCCTTTACAATCCCCATCTTTATTCGTTTACATACCGGCATCGGGGCTGATCACATCCGTTCAACGCCTTATCATACCTTCCATTTCTATTCTATTTGCGCCGGGCTTACAAGCGGGAAAGTTAAAAATCAGGGATCCCGTGATTGATTTTAGGGGGATAACTGGTATATGGTGATGAATCAATTATATTGAATTGAGCTTCACTTAGGTATCCTGTGCCAAGGCTTTATCCAAACCTGTTCCGGCTTTTCTCCCGGGCATCTTTGAGCTGTTTGATCAAGGTCATCTGGCTGGCGAGCATCTTTTCCAGGGCATAACGCTCCGTAACGGTTTTTCTGGCGTTTTTCCTTATATTTTCCATGAACGAGGGATAATCCAGGCAGGCCGCCACCTTTTCGGCAAGTTTTTTTATGTCGAAAAACGGGGTGAGTACCCCGTTTACCCCGTCTTGGATCACCTCCCGGACGGGCTGGGTATCTGAAGCAACCACAAGGCAGCCGCAGGAAAGCGCTTCAAGAAGGGACCAGGACAGAACAAAGGGAACCGTCAGATATACATGGACGCTTGAAGCCTGGAGCACCTCCAGGTATTTGCCGTAGGGCAGGGGCTCCACAAAGTGGACCCGCTCCGGATCAAGGGCTACCTTTTCCGTCATTATTTTTTTATAGGTCTGGCCGTCGGGCAGCTTAGGGCCGTAACAGATCCGGTCCTGCCCAACGATCAGCACATGGGCCTCCGGCCGTTTTTTTAGGATTTGGGGGATGGATTCAATAAATTGGGGAAATCCCCGGTAAGGCTCAAACCCCCTGGTTGTGTAGGTCACAATCTCTTTTGCATGGCTCAGGTCAAGATCCGGGAGTACCAGTTTTTTATTCCGGGCCGGTTTAAAGTATCCGGTGTTGATGCCGTCGTGGATCACGCTGAGTTTATCGTGGAAGGCTTTGGGAAACTGGGCCTTTTGCCAGTGGGTCGGACAGATACCGTGATCACAGGCCGCAAGGTCCGAGAGAATGGTCTGGCTTCTTTCCCTTAACTCCATGCGCATGCCGAGACCGGGAGGCTGTTTTCGCCCGAACCGGGCATTGGGCATCCGGATATCGTAATACCATTCGAAATATCCCAGGAACGGGACTTCAGGAAAGACATCCTTGACATAAAAGGAGCTGCCCCAGCCTGAAGCGCCGATAATGACATCCGGGATAAATTCCTGTCTGCGCAGCGCTATGAGTGCTTTTGCCACGGTTTCACCCCGGTGAAGAACACCGGCAATATTTTTTAGGGCCGGTGACACTTCTCCGTTTAGGTCCTCTTCTTCTTTAAACAGGACTTTTTTTACACCGGGGATCTCCCACTCCGGCCTTGGGTTGGCCGTAATAAACCGGATATCGTTTTCAGGGCTTTTTCCAAGGACCTCCGCCATATGGCGGAACTGGGCCGGGAAATTGGGGTGAATAAAGATGCATTTCATCTCAGCGCTCCTGCATGGAAAAGCTCAGCGTATTGATAAAGGGGTCCAGAAGATAGTCTAAAATGGTCCGTTCTCCGATGTGAATATAGGCGATGAGAACCATACCGGGGTATAGTCTGTACTTTTGCTCCCCTGCCTGAAAAAAACTCTGGTCTGACTCTATTCTGACATTGTAAAAGGTTTTTCCCTGCTGGTCGGTAAAGGTATCCGGACTGATGTTCACCACCCGGCCGTCAAGTTTCTTGAACTTGTTGGCATCCTTGTTGGGAAGCTGGAGATAGACCTGCTGGTCCCGCTTGATGTATCCGATGTCGGAAATGTCCAGGTGGGCCTCAATAACCAGGCGCTCTTCCGAAGGAACAATATCGGCCAGGGTGTCCCCGGGCTGGACAACCCCGCCCCGTGTTACCTTATACAGTTTTTTAACCACACCGTTGATCGGAGAGCGGATGATGGTTCTCTCCAGGCTGTCCCGGAATTTCTTTAACCTGACAGTGAACTCTTTGAGTTCCTGTTTCGCCTCTTTGAGTTCTTCCGCAGTACGTTCCTTGAACTGGTTGCGGGCCTCGTTCAGTTGTTCCCTGGCTTCAAGCAGGGTATGCCTGGCCTCTTTGAGAGATGAACGGTCTTTGGTGATCTTGCCTTCAATCTCATTTTTTTTTCTCATGATCTCAATGTGCTTGATCCGTGTGGTCAGATTGTCCACCAAAAGTTCCTCACTCAGGGTCAACTCTTCCTCAAGCAGGGGGAGGCGTTCCAGTTTATTGTCCAGCTGGGCCCGGATGGAAAAGATCCGCTGCTCCCGCTGCCGGACATTGTTGGACAATTTGTTTATGGTGGACTGGTAGCTTCTCTTCTGGGCCTCAAAAAGTGCTTTAGCCTCATTCACCAACAGGGGGAGTTCCTTTTCCATTTCAGGGGGGAAGGTGATTGCCGGGCTGTCCGCCAGTTGGGACCCAAGACGGAGGACATCCACCTTGAGCGCATCTACGCGCATATTCAGTTCTTCAAGGCTGGCGCCGCTGCGAAGCTGTTCCAGTTCAACCAGGGGCTGCCCCATGATCACCTCATCGCCCTCCCTGACGTTGATCCGGTGGATAATACCGCCCTCAAAGTGCTGAACCTGTTTTATGCGGCCGCTGGGCACGACTTCTCCGTCAGCCATGGATACCACGTCAAGGGTGCCGTAATAGGACCAGGCAACAAAAGAGGCACACATGAGAATAAGAAGGATAAAGAACAGATGGGTGGTTCCGGAGATATCGGCCTGATCGGTATCCATTATGAGAGCCTCCGGGCTGATCCGGCCATTGACGGCTTCCGGACCAGTTCGGGTACGGGTTTTTTGTTGAGGTTCAGCACCATGGCGGCACCTTTAAGAATGTTGGGGTCATTGGTGAATACCACAATGGTCTTTCCGGTTTTGGCCAGGTGATTCAGTATCCTGTATACTGCTTCAACGCCTTTTTTATCCAGGGCATCTGTTGGCTCGTCAAGGACTGCAAGACCGCCCTTTCCTGCCAGGGCCCGTGCAAGTGATATCCTGCGGCGGATGCCGGGGGGAAAATTTTTTTCATTGTCAGTGACAGGTGTCTCCAGTCCCTCAGGTGTTTTATCAAGGAAAGACCGCAAATCGGCTAACCGTAAAATTTCATTGAGTTCCTGTTCGTCAAGGTCAGGATTAAGCATGATGATGTTCTCTCTCAGGGAACCCGCAATAAATTCAGGCTCCTGGGGCATATACATGACCTGTCTTCGCCACCAGGCCGGTGCCATCTGTAGAAGATTGACCCCGTCCGCCAATAATTTTCCCCGTTTCGGCTCCAACAGGGTAACCATCAGTTTTGCCAGGGTGGTTTTGCCGGACCCGTTGTCCCCCGTCACCCCCAGAACCGTGCCCGGAGCAAGTTCGATATTGACGGATTCAAACACCGGTGTTGTTGTATTCGGGTAGGCAAACCCAAGGTCATGGCACTCAAGTTTTCCCTGATAATTTTTCAGGGCAGTGCCTGTCACCGGTTCCAGGGGCAGGTGGCTGAACCCGGCAAGTTCCTTATAGGCCTTATTTGCACGGGAGAGGGAAAAAAAGGCCTGAACCAGCCGTGTGGTATTCTGATATGCCCTTCCGGACAGGATGTTGGCGCCGATAAGCGCACCAACGGATAATTCCCCCTGGACAACAAGAACGGCGCCTGTGGCATATATAAACACGGAGGTCAGGGCACTGCCCGTCATGGTCATGGTCTGGGATAGCTCCCTGTAATCCGTCAGCCTTGATTTGAGTGCCGACATTTTTGTCAGCTGATCCTTCCATTTTTCCATAAGAAAAGGTGCGGCACAGAAGGCCCTGACACTTTCCATGCTTTGGACAGCTGAAAAGTTGAGGCCCCTGTGTTCTGATACTACAGCGGAAAAATCATCCCCGGCTTTTTTTGACCGCAGTATTGTCACCCAGCCCAGGATAACGGCAACACCGATACCCAGAAGGGAGATACCGGCAAGAACAGGGCTGAGCAGGTAAATAACACCGACCAGTATCAGGGAAAAGGGGGCGTCAAGCGTTCCGGTAAGTGTCTGGGCCGTGTAACAGCCCTGGATGGTCTGGACATGATTCAGAGCTTCCTGAATCCTGGGTTTGGATATCCGGGCCATGGGCTCTGCCTTGGCCTGGCTGATCAGGGTCAGCATCTCCCTTGAGAGCCGGTCGTTGGGCGCCTGGTTTACGGCAGAAGCCATCTTGGTCCGGATCATTCTGAAGCAGAACTGGAGCAGGGCTGCAATGCACATCCCTATTGTCAATGTGATCAGTGTCCCGTGGAATCCGTAGCTGATGTATCTGTTCAAGACCTGGATCACATACATGGGCATGGCCAGGGTGAGCAGGGTGGTCAGGAGGGTTGCCAGGAGAATTTCAATACCCAGAACCGGGCGGTGAAACAGGCGACGGAATAATTCTTTCATGCCGGCCCCCCGATACAGGGGCAGTATAATTGCCGCCGTTTCAGTGAAAACCGTAGTTCATTATAATAAATAGCCGGGATTATCAATGTCAGGTATACTTTAGAAAATGCACTCTGTGAAAGGAAGGTCATGAAGGTCTCATCTCCTGAAACCTTCATGACAATTTTGCATGGTATCGCTTATTCTGCCATGGCAAACAGCTCAAGCTCCATCTGGCCCATGGCGAACAGCAGGTTGTATGCGGCAATTTTCATGTCTTCCCTGGCGGCAATGGCAATGCCCTGGGCATTGATATAATTGACCTCACCGTTCAGGACATCCAGAAGTGAACGTGTACCCATTTTCCGCTCTTTTTTGGCCAGTTCCAGAAAGTTCCTGAGGATCTCTGCCTGCTGATCCCGTAAGGTTTTGGTTTCCGTGAGGGTCAGGTATTGTTCCCATGAGTTGCGGACCTGTTCCCTGACCAGCTTCTGGGCATGATCCAGATGGGTGGCTGCCGCTGTTTTCGTTGCATTCGCACTCTTTACTGCTGCGTAGTCACTGCCGCCGCGGTAAAGATTATAGGTGAATTCAACACCAAATGAGTAGTCTTTCCGGATTTTGTCGAATCCATTGTCGTTATCCGCATGGATGTACTCCCCGAATACGTTGAAAGTGGGGAAGTAGGCGGATTTTGAAATATTGACATCCCTACGGCTCAGGTCCAGGTCGTATTTGGTAATCCTGATTTCAGGGTTGTTTGCAAGGGCGATGGCAATGGCCGGCTCAAGGGTGGCCGGAAGTTCCGTCGTGGGAAGGGGGACTTCAATAAAAGAGTCGATCTCCTCATCCGTGGGGTAATGGTAGTAGACAGCCTGAAAGTGGTTTCTGGCCTGCTGGAGTTCGCCTTCTGCCTGAACCCTCAGGGCCATGGCGCCTGCCAGCTGGGATTTTGCCTGGAGTACGTCGGAGGTCAGGCCCGCTCCCTTTTCAACCAGGGCTTTTTCAACACCGGTCAGCTCCTTGATACGGCTTTCGGAGTAGCGTGCCGTTCTCAACCGTTCCCGGGCACGTACAATTTGAATATATGCGCTTATACCGTCCCGGAGCATCTGCTGGGAGATGGAGTCCAGTCCGGCGTGGGCCTGGGACAGGGCAACTTTGTCACGGTCAATGGTATTGATTGTTTTACCGAAGTCAGTTACCAGCTGGGTGGCTTTCAGGGTAACTTCATGGCGCCACAGGTAGGTGTTTACCTCATCTTCTTTTTCTATTGCCTCTTTTCCTGCATCCCCTGAGAGATCAAGGGAGGGTAAGTAGAGGCCGATGCTTTGACGCAGCAGGTTCTCTGCGGATTCCACCCGGTGCTTGTAGGTCTGCACTTCTTTATGGTTGTCAAGGAGCTGTGATAAAATTCCATGGGGATCCGGGGCAAAGACAAAGGGCTTCTCCTGGGTCATGCCGGTCATATCCGGCGGCGCTGTTTCCGACTGGACCGGGGATAAAAAGCAGAAAATGGAAATGATAATAGTCAGAATTAAAACGTTCAATTGCCTCATGAAATTTTCCTCCCTGAAATTTGAATTATCTCAAGCGTCTATTTTAAAACAAAAGATCACGGGAACCTTATTCAGTTGCTGAGCGTGACTAATTTGGATCAAGATTAGTTTTTTGTTGCATTCAATTTTGTGTGTCATTAACATAAACATCAATGGCTCTAATTTGTCAAGCATAAAAAACCTTAAGTTTACCTGTGAAATAAGGCATTCGCACCTCCGGTGCCATTGGTGCCAAGGCGTTTTTTTAACAATGAAGATCTCAAAGCGATTTAAACAGACCCAATGGACGATTTTCGGGGCGGGATTCTGTATCACCTGCCTCTTTGCCGGACTTTATGTGTTTAAGCCTGCCTATCTCCATCTGCTGGAACTCAAGCTCTACGATACCTTTCTCCAGCAGGTACATACTCCGCCTGAAAATCCGGCCGTGGCAGTGGTGGATATTGATGAATACAGTATCAAAAAGTTCGGACAATGGCCATGGCCGCGGTACCGGGTCGGATTGTTGCTGGAAAAGATTCTGGCGGCAGGTGCCCTTGCCGTGGGCAATGATATTCTTTATGGAGAGCCTGACGGGTCATCGCCCAGGATTATCCAGAGTCTGCTTAAGAGAGATTTAAACGTTAATATGGGATTCACAGGCCTCCCGGAACAATTGATGGACAACGACCGGCTTTTGGCTGATATTCTTGCGCAGGGCCCCTTTGCCCTGGCATATACCTTCTATTTCCAGCAGGGGGATATCGGGGCGGGGCCAGAGGTCAGGCTGCCTCCATTTAAAGCGGTCGTGGTCAAGGAACCGGGGGCCGGTGATATTGCACAATATCTTCAGCAGGCCGAACAGGTCATTCCGCCGCTTCCCGAACTTATGGCTTCAAAGGTAAACGCCGGGTATATGAATACCGGTTTTGATCCTGACGGGGTGCTGCGGAGTGTTCCCCTTCTGATTGCATGGAAGGGTAAACTCTATCCCCATATCTCTTTGGCAACCCTGATGACGGCATTAAAGGGCAAAGTAGCAAACCCCATGGTCAAAGTCAGTTCCGGCGGCATCTCATCCATCCGCATCGGCAGCACGGTTGTGCCTCTGGATGCCCGGGGAAGAATGATGGTGAACTATAAAGGCCCCGGATACACCTTTCCCTTTGTTCCGGCAGCCCATGTGCTGGAGGGCAGGGGGGAGCTTGAAAAGTTAAACGGCAAGGTGGTGTTTTTGGGATCCTCTGCCGCCGGGCTGATGGATATAAGGGTATCTCCGCTGGATGCGATATTTCCCGGGGTGGAGGTGAATGCCACCATTGTGGACAATATTTTGAAAGAAGATTTTATTCACCGGCCGGACTGGGTGCCGGGGCTTGAGTTTGTGGCTATACTCCTGTGGGGGATGATTACCACCGTCTTCATCGGCTGGACCTCTGCCTGGCTGACCCTGCCGGTAACCCTGGGACTGGCAGCCGGGGCATTTGCAGGCGGACTGACCGCCTTAAAGGAGTATCACATATGGATTTCACCTTTTTTTCCCCTTCTGGTGCTTTGCGGGAATTTCGCCTTCCTTACCCTGTTCAAGTTCTGGTTTTCAGAGCGGAAGAAAAAATTCTACAGATCCGCTTTCAGCCGCTATGTGTCCAAGGCAGTTGTCGATCAGATCAGTGATTCGCCGGAAACCATGAATCTTGAAGGCGAAGAAAAAGAGATGACCATCATGTTTACGGATATCAGAAGTTTTACCACGATTTCCGAAAGCCTGTCCCCGACCCAGGTGACCAATCTCCTCCATGACTATCTCACACCGATGACCCGGAGTGTGATTAAAAACAGGGGAACCCTGGATAAGTTCATCGGCGATGCGGTCATGTGTTTCTGGAACGCGCCCCTGGATATCGAGGGACACCCGAAGCTGGCTGTCCAAACCGGTTTTGAAATGCTTGATGCCTTAAAAGGGCTTAACAGGATATTTATTGATAAATACGGTATTGAGATTGATATCGGCATCGGGGTACACACGGGAAAATGCCGGGTGGGAAACATGGGGTCCACGGATCTTTTTGACTATACCCTCATCGGCGATAATGTAAACCTTACCTCAAGGCTTGAGGGACTGACTAAGTTTTACGGGGTCAGACTGATTGTCTCCGGTACCTTGAAGACCATGCTGGAAGGGGAGTATCTGTTTCAGGAACTGGATCAGGTCCGGGTAAAGGGGAAAACCGAGCCCGTGGGCATATTTACCGTTTTCCCCAAGCAGTCAGGAGAGGATCAGGAACTTGCAGAAGAACTTGCAGCCTATGAAAGGGGGCTTGCCTGTTATAAGGAAATGGCCTTTGAGCAGGGGCTTGGGATCTTCAACGATCTGGCGGAGCGGTATCCGGATACCAGAATCCACCGGATCTACCGGGAACGGTGCACAATCTTTATGGATGATCCCCCTGATCCAGGCTGGGACGGGGTTTTTGTCCACAATACCAAATAGAGTATTATCCGGCTTTCATTTCGATGACATTTCCGGCCTGGGCTGCGATATCCACGCCCACCCGGAGGGCCTTGAGCCCCCGGACATCGGGCATATCGTCCAGCTCAAGCACCTCCATATCGTTATGGAGCTTGCCCAGGGTGGTCAGGAAATCAATATGCTGCCTTATTTCCCTGCCTTCAGACGGATTTGAGTATACCACTGAAATGCGGCCCGGCTGGGTAAGGCGTTCTCCTGTTCCTTTCACCAATGCCTTGTCCAGGCGTGATTTAATGATTTCATGACGGACATCATAGGCACCGTCCACATCAAAGCGCTTCTCATCAAACCTGAACCTGATGGACAGCGGGGTATGGTTGACCAGAATCAGGTGGCAGGTATCCAGGGGAACTTTAAGTTCCGGTTTAACCTGTTCGGTATGCCATGCCAGGCCGCAGGCCAGCATTAACTGCCACAGGGTCATGTCCTGGATATGAAACGGGGCCAGCCGCTGGGATTCATTCATGGATGCGCCGATATACATCATGTAATCCACCCCGTCGGTCTGCCGTTTTTCAAAATAATGGGGAAAGCTGTCCTGGATCAGGTTGTCTTCCCCTTCCAGGTAGGCTGACAGGGATTGGTTCAGACGGAACACGGACTCTTCATAGTTCCTGCGCTTGTTGTATACCATCCCGGCCACCGGATCCAATGCCTTTTCATAGGCCTCAATGGTTTTAGCGACATCTGGTCCGAGTTCCCTGAGATCCGGAAAAGAGGGGGCGATTTCATGGTGAAGCAGGGTGAATACGGCATTTTCATCACCGGAGGTCACCCCTTTTGAAATCTGTTCCAGCCGGGTTTGAAGCCTGTACTTATACTCCTGTAAAATCGGCCATGGGCGGTGTTTTTCACTTTCATCCATAATATCCAGGGCCAGGGTCAGCTGGGCGGTAAGATCCTGCTGGATGCCCTTGTTCCGGGCCAGGGAGGATCCCCGGATATCGGATTGCCCGTAAAAGGGCACCACATCCTTAAAGATAATGGGCTCCATCTCCGATGCGGCATTGCCCAGGCGCAACCGCTCCATGTGTCTCATGGCCGCCTTTTCAAACCGCCATTCCACAGAGGGGTGGACAGCCGTGCACTTTTCCTTGATGACAGCCTGTACATTCTTGTTAATTTCATCCAGCCCCTTTTTCAGGGCCACTGAAAAGATCGGGGTGACCTGTTCCATTAGCATGGTATCAATGGGGCCGAGGTCATTGGGGATGGCGGTAAAGACTTCCAGAAGCCCTATGTTTTCACCCTGGTAGGTCAGGGGAGACAGCAGCATCGACCTTATACCGGCAGACAGCGCCTCTTCCTCTGTGGGCAGAAGGTTCTTTTTCTGGGCCAGGTCGGATATCCTCAGGACTTCCCCGCCAAGGGCTGCCTGCATCCAGACAGACCCTTGGATTTCATCTATTTTAATATGGTGGGAGTTGGCAAACAGGCAGTTGATATTTGAGTTGCAGTCATTTTTAATGAGCATGACCTGATCTCCCTGCACCGCACCGATACCCATGGCAAGATCCGGTTTTTGAAACAGGGTTTTCAGTCTCATTTCCAGGAGGCGGATGCCGTCGGAAGAAAAAATAGACTGCTGGTCAATGAGATCCCTTTCCAGGGCGGAAACCACCTCAGATTCGGTTACGTCCATTGCCCTGACCAGGGTGAATCCGGAGAATTGATACTGGGACAGGTCAATGTAGTTCTTTAACACATCTATATTTGTCAGGTTGTCGTTGATAACAGCCATCTCTTCGTCTGTTAACTGCCTTGGCGGTGACAGGGGATTGATCCTGACAAACTGGAAATCCACGGTAAAACCATAGTACCTGTCAAGCCCCGTGTCCTGGTCCGGAACCACCTTGATATCCACACTTTCCAGCCGCTGGCAGCTTACACCGTAGATCCGTTCCAGAATGCAGAGATAGACATTCAGTCTTTTGTTCCGGATCTGTTCTTCCGGGTTTTTCCGGAGAACGGAATTTACAAAATTATCATTGTCTATGAAGATGCGCTGGAATTCGGGGCTGACAAAAAAGGGTTCAAAGGTACAGGGGGTAAGGGCGCCCAGAATATCCTTTTCAAAGGTTGCAGGAGGGAATACTGCGGTCATCAAAGGCCTGATCACGTCATGATGCTCATTAAGGACGCCGATATCTTTAATATTACCCTGGATATCAGGTGTCTGGCTGATCCGCTCCTTGATGTGATTGTACATGGAGGCCATGTGGTCACATTTGCCGGCCATGTTTTCTTTCCAGAAATCCAGAAGAGGCTCCAGGCTGACGCTGGCATTGATATCCTTGCCTAAGATATGATTATCCATTGCATTCCTCCTTAAATATGAATAGACAAAAATAAGCACCCGGACAAAAAAGTCAATGCAGCGCCAACAGGGCAGATTGTAAAAAAATGTACTCACGGACAGGCCCCGGTTTCCAGGGATTTTTTATCAAGAGCCCCTGTTTTTTTCCATATCCCCTTATTGAGCAGATGATTGACCGGGCTTGCCATAAAGCCTGGCAGTTCAGCATTGCCTGCCTTTTCTCTGATTGTTCCGTCAATATCCGGATGAACGGTCAATTCTCCGACCACATGTTCGGTGTAAAGCCGGCAGTCATCCTTCCCGTTCCAATCAATGTCCCAGGGGACCTGGCGGGGTAAAAACAGGGCCTCATAGGTGGTCCTGTCAAGCACCGGATCAAGGACGGTCCACCTGTCATTTATATGTGCCTGGACCACACAATGGTTATAGGGGGAATTTGCCAGATGATAGAATCTTCCGATCAGAGGTTTGATGAACTTCCTGTGCACGGGAATGGTGGCAAACCTGGCCTTAACGCCGTTGCACCTGAGCAGGGCGATCAGAAGAACGGATTTTCCCCAGCATATGGCATGGCCTTTTTCCAAAATCTCCGAAGCCCTGGTCTGATAAAGATCATAACCGGTAATTATCCTGTCCCGCACATGATAAAATGTTGTTTTTGCAAGGGCTGTCCTGTCACCGGCTTTTTCAGACAGGTAACGGGCCAGGGTTTGGATCGAAGGATGGCTGTAATTGCAGAAATAGGTTTCTTCCAGATATGACGGCATGGTCCTCTCCTTTTCATTTCCGTTAATGTTCCAAATAATTTAGCACTTGACAAAAAAGAAGAAAGCGGCAAAAACGGCTAAGAAAAAGCCGATTGCGTCAAAGTGGGAGAATGCGAAATGATTAAAGTTGCCATACTTGCCCTGGACAACGTGCTGGCCTCGTCTGTCATGGGCTCCATGGATGTCTTTTGCCAGACCGGCGCCACCTGGAATTATATTGCCGGAAAAGAGGAGGTATCTTACTTTGATGTGAAAATCGTCTCCCGGGACGGACAACCTGTCAGGAGCAGAAACCAGGCCCTTGTACACCCCCACTGTTCAATCCGGGATATTGGCTCGCCCGACCTGGTACTCATCTCTTCATTCTCAGATTTCCGGACCATTGAAACAAGCCGTGGTACCGTTGAGTGGCTTAAAAAACAGAACAAAACCGGGGCAACCATTGCCGGCATATGCGCTGGAACTTACATCCTTGCCGAAACAGGGTTGCTGGACGGGAAAGCCGCCACCACACATTGGGGATTTGAAAGGGATTTTAGAAAACGATATCCGAAAGTTAATCTGCAGCCCCACAAGATAATTACTGATGAGGGAAATCTCTTATGCTCAGGCGGATGCAATTCATACCTGGATCTTTCCATCTACCTGGTGGAACGGTACTGTGGCAGGGATATCGCCCTTGAAAGCTCAAAGGCCATGCTCCACGATATGGGACGGCAATCCCAGGAGCCATATACGGTTTACCAATTTGCCGCAGACCACAACGACCTCAAGATAAGGTCAGTACAAAAATGGTTTGGGGAAAATTACAACCAGGCCATAGATATCAAGTCACTGGCCCTCCAGTTCGGTCTTAGCCGAAGGGTCTTTGAACGCAGATTCAAAGCCGCCACCGGTAATACGCCCCTCCGGTATCTTCAGCGGTTGAGGGTCGAGGCGGCAAAACATCTCCTGGAAAAAGGCAGCAGATCATTGAGTGAAATAGCCTTCTCAGTTGGCTATGAGGATACCAGTTTCTTCAGAAAGCTTTTCAAAAAACACACCGGTCTTCTGCCAAAGGAATACAAGGCAAAGTTCTGCCGGGAATAGACAGAACGGACTGAATTATATTAGGAGTGCTGGAAATCGAAGTATTATGATTTGTTTGTCCACAAAAGAATACCCTCTAAAACAACCGTTGTGATAATAGATGGAATGACAATTCCAACCCAAGTAAAATGGAAATGTGGAGTCGTGTTTTCTTTTCTTTTAAAATCGTCAGAATTGTATAGTTTTTTCATTTTAACCACCTGATAAATTAGAGTATTTCATAAAGTAATAACAAATTCCATCTTTAAATCAGCTAAATAATATACAGAGTTGGGTATTAGGACAGGTTTCAGAAAATTGATGTACTTTTGACATTCGCACACCCGGAGAGCCAGGCAGCCGGAGGGGTGGGGGGCGGAGCGGCGTGAAATTTTCGGGGCGTCATGGATTGTAAGAACCGGAAATTTCCGCAATTCCTCAGGTCAGGGACGACCTGAGGGATGATAGCGGAGTACGCCGCGCCTTTGGCTGCCGGGTAGTTGCCGAAGCATCAGATGTGCCGCACCAACCCCAACCTTTGCTCTGGTTGACTGACGATTTATTTTGCCGTCAGGTTATAGACCCCGTCCCAATCCTCCCCAGGAGGCGCTTCAATATAGGCTTCACACCGGGATATGTAGGTTTTGGAGGGGCCGTCCCCAGGGGCGTCCTGTACAATGGATTCAAACCCGGTCTTTGCTTCACTGAATTTCCGGTTTTTATACAACTCAAGGGCGCTGTTATACCGGCTGACCAGGCCGGATGTCTGAT
>JAKSAX010000280.1 GCA_022361395.1 Desulfobacterales bacterium
CATGCCCCGGCGCAGGTCCACGATCTTGTCGATGTACTCGATGCCCACGGGGCATTCCTGTTCACAGGCCCCGCAGGTGGTGCAGGACCAGATTTCATCCTCCCCATAGGTTGTGCCGATAAGGTCCGGGCTCTCTTTAAACGGGCTGTTCAGGGGATAAAGCGGGTAATTGGCAAAGGTGAGATCCCGTCCCTTGATGGATATAAAGCGCGGTGACAGGGGACGCCCCGCGGCATTGGCAGGGCAATTGTCCGAACACCTGCCGCAGTCGGCGCAGGAGTAGAAGTCGAGAATGTGCTTCCAGGTAAAATCCTCCAGCACCTTTACCCCGAATGAATCCAGGCCGTCCAGGTCCTCTTCCTTGACGCCGTGGACCACCGGCTTGATATTGCCCCGGTCAAGGCGCATGAAAAACACGTTGAAAAGTGAGGTGATGACGTGGAAATGCTTGCCCAGGGGCAGAAAGCACAGGAAAAAGAAAAAGGTCAGGTCATGCACAAAATAGGAGATGATGTGCATGGACTGCAGGGCCTCCACAGGCAGGGGAAGAACGGCCAGCCTGAACAGCCAGGCAAGGCTCAGGGGTGCCAGAAAGGCTTCGGGAAGGCCTGCCTTTGTGTTGGCGGCCACGGCGCTGGCCTCAAACAGGCTTTCGGATATCATCAGCAGGCTGATCATGCCCAGGACGAACAGGGCTTCGCCGGTGTGGTCCTTTCCGTATCCGGCCGGGACCGCATACCGTTTCGGCTTTACCACGGCACGGCGAAAGGCCGCCGCCCCGCAGGCGATCAGTACCATGGTTGCGGCGTAATCCTTGAAAAAATTGTAGACATGGCCTGCGGCCCCGCCGAAACCGGGCAGGACAAAACCGTCTAAAATACCGATGAAGACCAGGGAGACGGAACGGACGCTCAGGATCAAAAAACCGGCAAAGATCAGGATGTGAATAATGCCAGCCTGCTTGTACCTGATCTGCCGGTACTGGGCCAGCCATAGTTTGAGCACCTGCCAGACCCTTTGGGGAATGCGGTCCAGGCGGAGGTCCGGTGCGGCCCGGATCAGCGGGGCGGAGCGGAGGGCCACGATATAGGTAAAGGCCGCCACCCCTGCCACGGGAATCAGAATTGAAAGGATAAATGCGGGAATCCCGAAAACAGATACCGATGCCGGTGAAACCAGGATAGATTCCATTGGATTATTTTCACTCCTTTTTTAAATAAATGACCAGGCTTTTTCCCATCAGGGGATTCAGTAATTTTTCCAGAAAACGGGTTACCCGGGGATTTTCCATCAGGTCGTAAACCAGGAGCCTGTGGTAAAGATTCACCAGGGGGACATCACTCCTGTCCGGCCCAACCAGGCATTTCAGCCACCAATAGGGGGAATGCAGGCTGTGGGCGTGGGATTTGCGCCATATCCCGAACCCGTGCCCTGTGAGAAACCGGGAGATTCCCCTGTTCCTGTAGATGCGGATGTGGCCCCCCTCGGTATGGCGGTAGGTCTTTGACAGCCCCCAGCAGATGAATTCGGGAAAAAAACGGGGGACACTGACCACCAGGTCCCTGTTTTTCTTCAGGACCCGGCGTATTTCCGCCATCACCGTTTCATGGGCGTCTATGTGTTCCAGAACCTCGGAGCAGATCACCAGGTCAAATGACCCGCTTTTAAAGGGAAGGCAGGCGGCGTCAGCCGCCCCGATCCCCCAGGCCCTGTTTTTCCTTGGCGGGCAGGCCCGGTCCTGCGTCAATTCCCTGTGAAGTGTCTTAAGCTGGGGGAAATTGACATCCACGCCGATAACCGTAACATTGTCACGGTCCCCTGCATGCCGGACATGGCGGCCGGAGCCGCATCCCAGGTCCAGTATCCTGTCCCCGGGCCGCAGGTGGAGTCTATTGAAGTCGACGGTAATCATGGATGATCCGGTGGTAGGTTTCCAGGGTTTTTAGGGCGGCGTTGCGCCAGGTGAATTTCCTGTGGATCCGCTCCACGCCCGCCCGTCCGAGGAACCGGGCCTTTTCAGGATGGTCCAGAAGGCCTGCAATGGCGGCTGCCAGGGCAGGGGCATCTCCGGGGGGGACAAGGATGCCTGCATCCCCCACCACTTCTGAAAGGGCTCCGGCCGTCGTGCTGATCACCGGAACACCGCAGGCCATGGCCTCTCCCGCAGGAAGCCCGAACCCTTCATACAGGGAGGGGACCACGGCCATTGATGCCCGGGCATACAGCTTTACAAAACTGCCGTTGGTTATCCTCCCGGTAAAGGAGACATGATCGCCGATGCCCAGCCGGCGGATCAGCTTGCCGGTGGCACTCTTTTCGGACAGCTTGCCCACCACGGTCAGTTTCACATCCCGGGTTTTGCGGAGCATTGCAACGGCCGTCAGCAGATAGCGCAGCCCTTTGAGCGGCACATCCGCGCTGGTGGTCACAAGGATATGGCCCTTTTCCCTTTTAATTGCGGGAATGGGGTAAAAACGGGCGATATCTATACCGTTGGGTATGACCTCAAGGCGGTCCGGGGATAGTTTGAAGTCTTTGACAATATCCGCCTTGGAACATTCGGAAACCGTTATGGCCCCGGGCAGCCGCCGGGCGGTCCTGACCTGCATATTGATAAAGGAATACCAGCGGTAGGCCTTGAGCTTCTGCCAGGGCCACTCCCGGGATCTCACTTCCATCTTCCGGTCTATGGTCATGGGGTGATGGATGGTGGTGATTGTGGGGACCCGGTTGCTCAGGGCCAGCAGGGGATAGGACAGGCTCTGGTTGTCATGGACAATATCATAGTGGTGGAGCCTGGTTTTCAGATGCCGGTATGCCCTTAACCCGAAGGTCAGGGGCTCGGGAAATCCCCCGGTCCATACGCCCAGGGCTTCGATAATGCTGGCCGGATCCTTTAGTTCGGTCAGCCCGGGAATCCTGAACGGGTTTTCCGGGTTATACAGGTCCAGGCCGGGCAGGCGGGTCAGGCCGATGTCCCTGTCCAGGTCCGGATCAGGGGGCCCGGAAAGGACATCCACCTCACATCCGGTGTCCCTGAGCGCCCGGCTGAGGTTCTTCACATATACCCCCTGGCCGCCGCAATGGGGGTTGCTCCGGTAGCTGAGTATGCAGACGCGGAGGGGCTGTTTTTTCATCTGTTCATATACGTGGTTGTTTTTCATGGTAGTACCATATTGGCCGGGTCGGCATGGATTTTCAAGAATGGTTAATAGGTGGTAAACCAATGGGGAAAACTAATGGTTTTGTGCGGCAGCAGGCCCGGGGAGAGATGGAACCGGACCGTCGGTTTCGCTTTTTTGGTATAAAATATATAAAAATGCATCAGAGTAAAACCGGGATCTTCCTGGCACGGAACCTGGGACAAGTCTTCACTCCCATGCCAGGATTTTTGAAAAACGGGAGGTGTTTTACCGTGGCTGCCACACCATTGCTTGAATTTATTTTGATTTCGTTATATTAATTCTGTGCGCATGTTGAATTGCGTTTTCATTCGGCACATGTGGCCTGGCCGGCAATGTTTCCTGTAAAAGGGAACATCTCCGGGACCGACATTGCAATTAGACAAAAATTTTCGTATCGCATACAGGTGTATAAAAAATTTACCTGGGG
>JAKSAX010000067.1 GCA_022361395.1 Desulfobacterales bacterium
ATATTTAAAAACCGCAGAACCTTTGATTTATCACCGACAAGCAGTGCCTTATGCCTAGATGTTTTTTCCACAGCCCTCCTGTACGCTGATATTTGGCGCTGACATCCTTTATAGCATTGGAGGGGAGAGCTTTCAATACGCAAAAAATCCGGAAAAACCAGGATGACAGGGAGGCGGGAAAGCAGGCGCCGGTAACGCCCGTGGCCCCATAATACAAAGAATTCTGGCCAGTTAAGACAGCTTCATCACCCCGGACAGAGAAAATTATTTCTTGACAAACCAGGTGTTCTTTTCTACGTTCGGATTAACGTATGAGTTGATGCATCAGTTCATATATTTTGCTGAAGATCACTTTAATATCAAAACCTTAAAGACAGAGGGAATATATGGCAACTTCATCAAGGAAAACCGGACCGGCTAAAAAGGTCAGTGCCAGTGAACGGGTATACAACCATCTCCGGGACAATATGCACCGGGGTGTGATCCTCCCGGGGGCGGCCATTGACATGGCCAAGGTCAGCGCCACCCTCAAGATCAGCAGCACCCCCCTGCGGGATGCCCTCATCCGTTTGGAGGCAGAGGGGTTTGTTACCATTTATCCCAGGTCCAAGGTATTGGTCAACGTCCTAGAACTCAGCGATTTCCACTATCTGTACACGGTGATCGGCGCCCTTGAATACACCCTGATCCTGAACGGCCTGGACCGGTACACCCCGGCTGTGATCGAAAAGATGCGGCAATTGAACCGGGAAATGGAAGCGGCAATTGATGACAACAACATGCAGGTTTACGATACAACCCACTTTGCCTTCCATGAAATTTTTCTTGATATAGAACCCAACACCTTTGCCGAGCGGATACTGAAAACCATTAAAAACAGGCTCTGGGATTTTCCCAGGAAAAATTTCCTAAAGGGCTGGTACTACCAGGCCATTGAAGAACACGATTTTATCATCGACGCCATTGAACGGCGGGATGAAAAAGGCCTTGGGCATTTTGTAAAGGAAGTCCACTGGGGATATCCGTGCTGCAAGGATTTTATAAAAAAGGAGTATAATTTAGAGTGAAAAAGGATTTGAGCAAAACGCTTTTTACTAACGCCGTCATCTTACCCGGAAACGGGCCCCGGCTGAAAGAGGATGCCATGCTCGTGGAAAACGGACGGATCAGCAGGTTCGGGGAGAGCCGGACCATGGCCAAAGGACTGGCTGATGATGTCCGGGTCATTGACTGCGGCGGTAAAAGCCTGATTCCGGGCTTTATTGATGCCCACAACCACATGACCCTTTTAGGCGCGTCCCTCCGCGCCTCAAAATTCCATTATCCTGCAGTCTCCTGCATTGATGATGTCGTTGATGTGGTTGAAAAGGCTGCCCGGAACAAACCGGCCGGAGAGTGGATCCGGGGCTGGGGGCTGGACTACGGAAAATTTCCCGGCGCAGAGCCCCCCACCCGCTGGGATATTGATGCCGTGTCCCCGGACCATCCTGTCTGCATTGTCCATTACACCGGCCATTACGTCCTGGTGAACTCCAGGGCACTGGAAATGGCGGGAATCGACGATTCGGTCAAGGACCCCAAAGGGGGACGGTTCATCCGTGACAACAAGGGGCGTATCACCGGGCTGGCCCAGGATGCAGCCCAGCAGATGGTAATTCCCACATCCGTTGACGTGGCCCACCACGGCCCGGACATCGGATACGACACCCCGGAAGATGAGCTGGTGGACGACATTGAGTTTGCCTCTGATGCGCTTCTCAGGGTCGGGGTCACCACTGTGGTGGACCCCCAGGTGACCACCAGGGAGATGACAGGCCTTGTTGCGGCCCAGCATAAGAACCGGCTGGGGGTCCGCACTGTTGCCATGTACCTGTCCAACCACCTGGATTCCCAGCTTGAGATGGGGATCAACAAGCCCTTTGGCAACGGGATGCTCTCCATCGGCCCGGTAAAATTTTATTGCGACGGCGCCATCGTCGGCGGGAGCGCCGCATTTACAGAGCCCCTGAACAACAGGACGGACGATTATTCAGGTTCCCTGTACTGGGAAGATACCCGGGCACTGAAAGAGGCCCTTGCCCGGACCCATGAGGCCGGCCTCCAGTTCGGCATTCACACCCAGGGAGACCGGGCCCATGCCATTGTTCTGGAAAGTGTGGGCGCTTTCCTGGAGAAGACACCGCGCAAGGACCACCGCCACCGCCTGGAACACAGCGGCTATCCCCGTCCGGACCAGGTGAAGAAAATGGCCGAATACGGGCTGATCCCCATTACCCAGCCCGGGCAGCTGAGGGAGGCCGGTGACAATCTCATGGACAATTACGGTGAAAGCAGGGCCACCCGGATTTATCCCCTGCGGGAGTTCCTGGACAACGGGATTCCGGCCGTGGTCAGCTCCGACGCCTTTGTCCAGTCCTACAACCCCCTGGACACCATCCGGGGTGCTGTGGAACGGGTCAGCATTAAAGGCCGGGACATGGGAAAAGACCAGCGCATCACCATTGAAGAGGCACTGACCTGCCACACCTGGAATGCGGCTTTTTCTTTTTTCCAGGAAAATGAAATCGGCTCCCTTGAAACCGGGAAACTGGCAGATGTCGTTCTTTTGGACGGCGATCTTTTCGCAACCGCACCCGAATCCCTCGGGGATCTGCAGGTGGAACTCACCATGCTGGGCGGACAAATCGTATACCAGAAAGAGGAGGTTAAATGACAGCAGACTCAAAAACCAGGCTCAGGGCCGCCCTTGGGGAATATGACGGCATGCTCTTTTACACCACGGCCGCCATCACCATCTGCGTGGTTGCCCTGGGATCCCTGGCACCGGAGACCCTGAGCAAGTATTCAGGCGCGGCAAGGGATTATCTCACCAACCAGTTCGGATGGGCCTACCTGCTGGCCCTTGCATTCTATGTGGGATTCGGCCTCTGGGTGGCCATGAGCAAGTACGGCAACCTGACCCTGGGAAAGGAAGGGGAAAAACCCGAATTTTCCACATTTACCTGGATCGCCATGCTCTTCAGCTGCGGTATCGGCGTGGGCTACGTGCTCTGGGGGGCTGCGGAACCGCTTTACCACTACATGCAGACCCCATACCTGGCAAAGGGCGGCACCTCCGAAGCCATACCCGTGGCCCTTCAGATTTCCAGTTTTCACTGGGGGCTGCACACCTGGATGAGTTATTCCATCGTAGGCCTGTGCATCGCCTTTCCCGCCTTTCGCCTGGGAAAACCCATGAACATCGGGATCTCCCTTTACGGCCTTCTGGGTGAAAAGACCGAAACCAGTATCTGGAGCCGGCTCCTGGACCTCCTGGGTGCGGTTGCCACCATCGGCGGGGTCAGCACGGCCCTGGGGTTCGGGATTATCTCCCTGGACTACGGGACCGAGCATATTTTCGGCATCACCACCGGAAGCACAGGCAAGGTCATGATCATGGCCGTTCTCATCGGCATGTACATTCTTTCGGCCACCTCAGGCCTGAAAAAGGGGATTGCCTACCTGAGCACCATTAATATCGCCATCGCCATCGGCTGGGGGCTGTTCCTGCTGTTCTTCGGGGAGACCAATGTCCTGCTCAGGTTTTTCACCACAACCATCGGCAACTATATGGCCAATATGGTTAAAATGTCCTTCTGGGCCGACCCCCTGATCAAATCCGGGTGGCTCAACTGGTGGACTATTTTTTACTGCCTGCTCATCATTGCCTGGACCCCTTTTGTGGGCGGATTTGTAGCCCGCATATCCAGGGGACGCACCATCAGGGAATACATCCTCGGGGCTGTTATTGTTCCCTCCCTGTTCAGTATTTTCTGGTTCGTGGTTGTGGGCGGCACGGCCATCCAGGTCGAGGTCAGCGGGGCCGCACCCATATGGGAGGCGGTGCAGGGTAATGTGGGCGCGGGGATTTACAGTATTTTAAGCACCTTCCCCATGTCCTCGGTGATGAACCTTGTGGTCTATGTCAACATGGTCATCTTCCTTGTCACCTCTGCAGACTCAGCCTCTTTCTTTGTGGCCATGCAGATGTCCAAGGGGGCCTATGAGCCCACCCTGGTGATGAAGGTCATCTGGGGAATATTTGTGGGGATGCTGGCGGTTGTTCTCCTGGTCAGCGGCGGGCTCAAGGCATTGCAGACCGCATCCATTGTTGCCGGAAGCCCCTTTGCCGTGGCTATAATTTTCATGGTCTGGTCCCTGTTCAAACTGCTGAAGTCGGAAATGGTCAAAAAAGAGGCCGCAGACCGGCAGCAACTGCTCTCTGCAGTCAAAAAAGAACTGGCACTGGAGGGCACATGATCAGCGAACTCCTGACACTCCCCCCGGGCGGAAAAAAATACACAGCCCGGTCAGCACAATGGCAATGCGGCAACATTGACTCATTGCGCTTGGTAAAAAGACCGGGCCGTGCAGCCTGATTCAGGCCTGAAATTTTTACCAGAAAAAGGAGCCCGAGGCAAGTCCGCCCCGGGTAACCCGCCAGTACAGACGCCGGTGATCTGATCACCGGCGTTCTTTTTGGATATAGTTTGCACATTGTTTGCACATTTGATTCATCTTTCTTGCACGCTCTTCCGGCATAAAGATACTACCTTCGCGGCAAGGTGAAATTTTAACTTTATACCAAAGGAGTATGACATGAAAAAAAAATGGATGAACTGGTTAATTGCAGCAATGCTGATTCTCTTGTCCATGGCCGGAACCGTCTCAGCTGACGGACGGGAACAGGGACCGGCGCACAGGACGGGCGCACTGAAACCACCCCTTACCGATTCCCAGCGGACCAAACTGTCAACGGTGAGGAAAACCTATAGAGAGACCATGATCGGGCTGGAGGGGGAAATGGCATTGTCGGAAAACCGGCGCGCCTTTATTATGGAAAAAAACGAGTTTTCCTTTGACGGGCTGAGGGCACAGGCCAAAGCATTTGCCGCCCTTCACGAAAAAGCAGACCTGGCAGAAATCAATGCCATGGATGAGATCAGGTCGATTCTGACCCCGGACCAGTGGGGAGGCTACATGGAAGCCCTGAGACGCATGGAGTCAGCAGGGCACCGGGACATCGGGGATAATCACGGCCACCACGATGAATCTGACGAAGATGTCCATTTCTTCCACGGGATTTGGGAAATACACGAAGATGATTTATTTGCTCCCATCTTCGGGCATACCACGTAAATATGTTCTGCAAAGCAATATCCCCTCCGGTAACAGAGTGTTGAACGGCAAGGCCTCACCTGCGGTGCAGCCCCTGCTTTAAAAGTTGAACCGGAACGGAATTTCGGGAACGGCTACAACACTTCAACCGGAAATGCTATAAAAGGAAACCGGCACCAACCTTTAACAGGGGGCCGGTTTCCGCCCCCGCAGGAGAGAGCTTGAGGTTCAGACTCAGACTCAAAATTTTTTTTATCCTCATGGCCACCAGCCTGAGCATCATCTCGGTCATGCTTGGATTCGTGCTCTTTTTCTTTGAAATCGGTTTTTCCGGGTATGTGGAAGAGGTGGAACTCAAACGCATAGAAAACCTCAGCCGCCAGCTGGGAAACCTCTACGCCATGAATCAGGATTTCGGTTTTTTAAACGCAGATCCGCAACTGGCCCTTGAACTGGAAGACAGACTGTTCCAGGAGCCTGAATGGCCCCACCCCGGGGATCCGGATCGCTTTCACCCGGAACCCCACTTCCAGGGTGAGGAGCATTTTCCACTCTTTTTTGTTCTGGACAAGGAAAAGCAGCCGGTCTTCGGCGCTGACGGCAGCCATGATACGGCCCGGCTGCTCCCAGTCAGAGCCGGCGGGGACCTGGTCGGATGGGTGGGCGTCCACGGGCCCGAAATCCTTGATGAGGCAAATGAGGGATTTATCCGGGACTTGAGTGCGCAATTTTTAGCAATCGCCGGCATTGTCACCCTTTTTTCCGCCATAGCCGCCATGCTCGGCGCCGATATTTTCCAGAGGCCTATCCAGACCCTGGTCAGAGGCACCAGGGCTTTGTCGTCCGGCGACTACTCGGTTCGTGTCCCGGAAACCGCAACAGATGAACTGGGAGACCTGAGCCGGGATTTCAACAACCTGGCCCGCACCCTGGAGGAGAATGAAGCTGCCAGAAAAAAATGGGTGGAAGATATCTCCCACGAACTGAAAACTCCCCTGACCCTCATGGGAGGGGAACTTGAGGCCGTCCGGGACGGCGTCAGGCAGGTGACCCCTGAAACACTGGATCTTCTCAGCACTGATATCCGGCGCCTGACAAATCTGGTTAACGACCTCAACGAGTTATGGAAATCCGAATCGGAAAAACAGCCCCGGGCCCATAGCCGGGTAAACCTTCCGGAAATTCTTGTCCGGTCCGGAGAAAAGGCTGCAGCCCGATTTCATGATAAAGCCATCACCCTCAGCCTTCCGGCCCCTGATTCCCCGGTCTGGATCAAGGGAGACAGAGAGCGGCTCTCCCAGGTCTTTGACAACCTCTTTCACAATGCATTGAGATACACCGATCCGGGGGGGCAGGTCCGGGTAACCGCCACGGTGGACGCCGCTTTTGCCAATATAAAATTTGAGGATTCCCCCCCGGGTGTGCCTGAACAGGATCTTGAGAATATATTCAAGCGGTTGTACCGGGTGGAGCCCTCACGGAACCGTGCATTGGGAGGCGCCGGGATCGGACTGGCCATCTGTAAAAATATCATCCTCGCCCACCAGGGAAGGATCCGGGCATTTCCCTCTCCCCTGGGGGGCCTGGGGATCGGGATCCGCCTTCCCTGTTACAGGAAGGAAAAAAAATGACGGCAAAAAAAATTCTGGTTGTGGAAGATGAGAAGAGACTGGCCCACCTGCTCAGGGATTACCTTGTCCAGGCGGGTTACGAGGTTCACTGTCTGTACTCGGGCGGTCCGGTTGTCAAATGGGCCAGGACACATTTACCGGATCTCATCCTCCTGGACCAGATGATCCCGGAAATTGACGGCCTGTCACTGCTCAGGGAGCTGAGGGCCTTTTCCCAGGTTCCGGTGATCATTGCCACGGCCAGAACCGAGGAGATCGACCGGCTTCTGGGGCTTGAGTCAGGTGCAGACGATTACGTGTGCAAGCCTTTCAGTTTCAGGGAAGTGGTTGCCCGGGTCAAAGCGGTGCTTCGCCGGGGCCGGGCCCGCCAAAAACCTGCCGGAGAATCGGGCCTGGTGCTCTGCAGCGAGGATCTTACCGTTTCCCTGGGAGATGAAACAGCAGAACTGACCGCCATTGAATTCAAACTTCTCCGGGTATTATCCGGGAGTCCGGGCAGGATATTTTCCAGGAACCAGCTCATGGACCGGATATATGAGGACAACAGAGTCGTCAGTGACAGAACCATTGACAGCCACATCCGGAAACTGCGTGCCAAGCTGTCCGGACTCTGTCCGGAAAAAGAACTCATCTGCTCTGTATACAGCGCCGGGTACAAAATGCCGGACGTTAAGCTCACCCCGGCCGTCTGAGCCTGACCTCATCTTCCAGCATGATCCTGCAGTAGCGGCAGAACCGGTGGGATTTTTTATCCACATCCTCAATCTTCCGGCAGTAGTGCATGATGCATCGCTCATCCTCGCAATGGCGCAGGTCGTAGCAATGCCCCAGCTCATGGACCGCCTCTTTTAATATCCGGCCGGCCCCGGCATCCACTCCGCCCATATCCGGTCCGCTGATAAGCCTTGATATGGAGACAATGCAGGCCCTGCCGCCGAGCTGGGCTTCGCCGTAGACATGGGTGAGAATGGGAATAAACAGGTCCTCCCGGGTGACGCCCAGTATTTTAAGGCCCTCTTCCGGGCAGAGGGAGGCAAGGGTTTCCAGGACAGGGGTGGAATGGTATTGATTCCGGTCCGGATCATAGGCAAATCCCAGATCATCAATCAGGTTCGCCACCCTGATATTGCACCCGAATATACCGGGCAGCTTGCCGGAAAGAAACGTGATCACCCAGGGGGCGATCTCTCCGATGGGAGAGAGAATCAATGTGTGGGAACGGTGGGCCATGAATCAGTCTTTAGCTTTTGGCGAGACCAGCTCATAGCGTTTTATCTTGTTGTAAAGGGTGGAACGGTCAATGCCGAGAACGGCTGCCGCCTTTGATATATTCCACCCGGTCTCCCCGAGAATCGTGCCGATATGATTCTTCTCAATATCGCTCAGTGAGAAATACCGTTGCTTCAGTTCCTCTTCCAGTGAGGTGCCGATGGGCAGGTCATGGGGGGTAATGGTCCGGGTTTTACAGACCACCACGGCCCGCTCCACGGCATTGGACAATTCCCTGACATTGCCGGGCCACTCATAGAGCATGAGTTCATCCATGGCATCCCTTGAGATCCGCTCCACACCCCGGTTGACCTCCCGGGTGAATTTTTCCAGGAAATGGTCGGCCAGCAGCGGGATATCCTCCTTGCGGTCCCGGAGCGGGGGCATGGTCAGGGTGATGACGTTGAGACGGTAGTAGAGATCCTCCCTGAATGTCCTGTCCCGGATGGCCCGGACCAGGTCAGCGTTGGTGGCGGCAATGACCCTGAAATCTGCGGTTAAAGGCTGGGTCCCCCCGACCTTGTAGAAAATCCTGTCCTCCAGGACCTGGAGGAGGTCGATCTGCATGCGCATGGAGATCTCACCGATCTCATCCAGGAAAAGGGTACCGCCGCAGGCAAGCTCAAGGCGGCCTTTCCTGTTTTCCTTGGCATCGGTGAACGCCCCCTTTTTATGGCCGAACAATTCACTCTCCATGATGTGGGGGGGAATGGCGCCGCAGTTTACGGAGACAAAGGGCCCGTCCCGCAGCCGGGAGTTTGAATGGATGGCCTTGGCGGCAAGGCCTTTGCCAGACCCTGTTTCCCCGGTTATCAGCACTGTGGCATCGGAATCCTTTATATCCCGGATCAGGGTGAAAATCTCCTGCATGGGTCCGGACTGGCCGATCATGCTTTCAAACCGGGCCTGCTCCTCAAAGGTCTCTTTCAGATAGATGTTCTCTTTTCTCTGGGCCCGGTGGTCCATGAGCTTTTTGATCAGTACCCCCAGTTCATCCGGGTCAAAGGGCTTGAGAAGATAGTCAAAGGCATGGGATTTCATGGCCTGGACCGCGGACGGTACAGAACCGAATGCCGTGATCATGATCACGTCAATGTCCGGATACTCTTCCTTGACATGGGCCAGCACTTCCATTCCGGAGATCCCGTCCATCTGGATATCCAGTAGAATCACATCAAAACTGCTGGTCTTAAGGGCTTCAATGGCCAGTTCACCGCTTTCCAGGGTATCCACTTGGTACCCGTCCCGCCGCAGCCATCCGGCAAGGGATTCCCGGATAACCAATTCATCATCCACCACCAAAATTCGAGGAGCTTCCATATACCCGTCCTTATCTAAAGTATTTCCACCAGCCTCTCCCGGCTGTGCCGGCGCCTGGGGGTCTGTTCTCCGGCCCTGTATCCCAGGGCCACAAGCACAGCCACCTGGAACTCACCGGTATCCAGTTCAAGAATCGCCTCAACCTTCTCTTTTTCAAACCCCTCCATGGGACAGGTATCAATGCCCAGGGAGGCTGCAGCCGTCATAATATTTGCAAGACCGATATAGCATTGTTTGGCTGTCCAGGCATAGGTTGACATCCTCGGATTCACTTCGGTTTGAAGATACCACTTGTACCGGTCCACATATGCGAGGGTGGCCTCTTCAGGAAGTCCGCGGCGTTGAAAATTATCCAGCACATAGGCATTGTCCGGCTCAACCAGTGACGGCCTGGCAAGGATCACAATCACATGACTGGCATCGGTAACCTGTGCCTGGTCCCAGCAGGCCGGCCTGATTTTCTCGCGGATTTTTTCCGAGGCCAGGACCAGAAATTTCCAGGCTTCCATGCCAAAGGAAGTGGGAGAAAGGCAGGCTGCCCTGAGAATGGTGTCCAGGTCTTCGGGACCCACCTTTTTATCAGGATCGAATTTCTTACAGGCATGACGGAAGTTTAACGCTTCTATTACGGTATTCATATAATTTCCTCTTTTACGAAATTAACGGGTCCGGCCTCAGGATCGGATTTCTACAGAAAAATTTTCATCAGGCGCAGCTTGAGAAAGGGAGAATTCCACGGCCGGACTAAAGTATAATCAATATTCTCCCTGAACAAAAGTTTTTATTGATGGTGCAGGGCTTATTCCTGTCTTTAAAAAAAATCAATCAAACAGCGCCTTATAATACTCCGGCCGCCTGTCTTCAAACCGGTCATTCTGTTCTGTAATCTTCTTGTTACGTGCTGCTTTCACATCAATATCCGCAATTGAAACTCCTGTTTTTTTTGCATCCATACTTGTGAGTACATTTCCCTTATTATCAAGAATCTGGCTGCCTCCTGTAAATATAAGAGGTGCCTTACCTCCTCTCTCCTCAGTGCCGATTCTGTTTGCAGTTGCCGAAAATACCCCATTCTCCAAAGACCTGGTTACCATGGCTTTCTGACAATTATGAAATACCAGGTTTGAAGGGTGGCAGATGATATCGGCACCCATCAGTGCAAGGCTTCGGGCAGACTCGGGAAACCACCAGTCAAAGCAAATCATTATGCCCAGCCGTGCAATGCCTATATCAAAAACATTCAGGCCTGTATCTCCCGGAGAGAACCAGAATTTTTCCTCCGCAAACAGATGGGTTTTACGATACTTGCCAATAAAACCGTCCGGTCCGATTAACGCTGCTGAATTATAGATTTTGTCATCATCTTTTTCAATGATTCCAAATACCAGGAATATTTTCTGCGACGCCGCCAGCTCACTTAAAATACAGCATGTTTTACCATCAGGTATTTTTTCTGATAAGGAGACAGCCTCTTCTCTGGAAGTAAATTGATAACCTGTTGCGAATAATTCCGGCAGGATTATAATGTCTGCACCTGTATTGTGCAAGGCTGTAACAGCATGGTCAATATTTCTGTCTTTGTTCCCGAATTCGGGGTGATTCTGGTAAATTCCGAGTTTCATATCCTCTCCAGGTTAAAAATGTGAGTATCCATAAGAAAAAAAGCCGTGTCAATGTCAAATCAGAAAAACAGAACCCTTTCCAACCTGATTCAGCCTTGAAATCATGGGGGTGCCGCCACAGCCCCAATTGCATGAATTGGGGCTGATGTCTTTTTCCCGTGATCCGGGGTAACTTGTATTATTATTTTAAAATCAAGGAATTGGATCATGTTTGCAAGTTTTTTTGCAATAATTGTTTATTTTAAAAAAATACTTGACATATCATTGGTGAATTCTATACACCTAAAACCGGCAGGCTGGATATTTATCTTTTTTAAGGAGGATCAAATGAAATCAATCTTACAGTACAGATGGGTATTGGCAATGACTTTAGCGCTGACACTTTTGGTCATGGGCAATTTTGTTCATGCCGCTAAATTACGCGTGGGCGTGGATACAGCCTTTGTTCCTTTTGAATTTAAGGGGCCGGACGGGAAGTACACCGGTTTTGACGTGGACCTGTGGGATGCTGTGGCCCGGAAAATCGGTGTCGAGTATAAATTGATCCCCATGGATTTCAACGGACTGATTCCCGGAGTGACCACGGGCAACCTGGATGTGATCCTTGGTGCCATTACCATTAAATCCCAGAGGGAGGAAGCCATTGATTTTTCCCATCCCTATTTCAGGGCCGGGCTCAAGGTCATGGTGGGAACTGAGAATATAGACATCAAAGGGCCTGAAGATCTTAAGGACAAAGTTGTTTCCGTAAAAACAGGCACTGTGGCAGCGGATTATGCAAAAACACTTGGTGTGAAGACACTTCGCCAGTTTCCCAATATTGACCAGGCATACATGGAAACGGTTACCGGAGGTTCGGATGCGGCCCTGCATGATACCCCCAATGTCCTTTATTTTATAAAGACCGCCGGACAGGGTAAAGTTAAAGCCGTGGGTGCCAATGTCAAAGCCGCATTTTACGGTATCGGTTTTCAGCAGGGCAGCCCCCTTCGGGAGAAGGCCAATGTTGCCCTGCTGAAAATGATGGAATCCGGTGAATTTGACAAGATCTACATTAAATGGTTCGGTTCCGCACCGGAATAAAAGTCATGGGCAGTCAGGGGAGCACCCGGGACTGCCCAACCACAAAAGGACACTGGATGCCTCCCGGTTCTTTCGTTATCAAAAGAAGCAGGATGTAAAATCAAATCCGGAAACATGATTCAGGCACGCCGAAAAGGATAATCATGAGTTTTGAGTTTAAATATATATTGGAATCACTCCCTGCGCTTCTCACAGGCGCCAAGCTGACCATCTATATTACCGTTGCCGGGATTATGGGGGGATTAATCCTGGGCACCATTGCCGGTATTTTCAGACTGGCTGAGACCGAAGCCGTGGGCGGAAGGTCCTATGGATGGATACGGGTGTTCAACCTGATTGCCAGTAAGCTTGCCGTGGTCTATATCGAGTTGATCCGGGGCACCCCTATCATTGTTCAGGCCATGTTCATCTATTTTGCCCTGCCAATGCTCATCCAGGTCACCACCGGCATCAAAGGGGTCCGGTTTGACGCATTGACTGCTGCCATAATCACCATCATACTCAATGCCGGGGCCTATATGGCAGAAATTGTCAGGGGGGCTGTAGGCTCCGTGAACAGAGGACTGATCGAAGCCGGGCTGGCCATCGGCATCAGCCGGTTTCAGCTGATTACAACCATCATCGGCCCCATTGCTTTCAAAAGGGCTATCCCGCCTTTGGGTAACCAGTTCATCATCAGTATGAAGGATACCTCGCTCTTTATTGTTATCGGTGTGGGGGAACTGACCCGGCAGGGCCAGGAAATAATGGCCAGCAATTTCAGGGCGCTTGAAATATGGTCTGCAGTAGCACTTTGCTACCTGATCATGACCACTGCCCTGGCCCTGACTTTGAAATTCATAGAAAAGAGGATAAACGTCATATGAACTGTCCCGTTGAATTTAAAAAGGTCAATAAAAATTTTGGCCGCCTGGAAGTTCTCCACGATATAGATCTAACCGTGCAGGAAGGGGAGGTGGTGGTGGTGGTCGGGCCCTCGGGCTCAGGCAAATCCACCCTGCTGCGGTGTATCAACGGGCTGGAAACCATTACATCCGGAGAGCTGATCATCAACGGAATATCCCTTCCCAAAAACAACCGGCAGATTCGGGAAGTCCGCAAGGAAGTCGGCATGGTTTTTCAGCTCTTCCACCTGTTCCCCCATATGACGGCTCTGGAAAATATCACCTTTGGTCCGAGAAAAGTCAGGGGTGCCACAAAGAAGCAGGCCAGGGAGCTGGCACTTGACTTACTGGAAAAAGTCGGACTCTCAGACAGGCGGGACCACTACCCGGCGGAGCTTTCCGGAGGACAACAGCAGCGGATTGCCATAGCACGGGCCCTTGCAGTCAAACCCAAAGTCATGCTTTTCGACGAACCCACCTCGGCTCTGGATCCGGAACTGAGAGAAGAAGTCCTCAACGTCATGATTTCAGTGGCCCGGGAGGGCATCACCATGATTGTCGTGACCCATGAAATGAGTTTTGCCAGAAAGGCAGGTTCCAGGCTTCTGTTTATGGATGAAGGGCGAATCGCAGAAGAGGGGAGCCCCCATGACCTGCTCACCTCCCCCTCCACAAAAAGACTGATGGAATTTTTACAACATGTAGGATATTAATGGGATTTACCCAAAGATAAAAGGATTTTCGATGTATGGCTATCACTCCCCCCGGCAATCTTGATGAGTTAAGAGATTTATATGTTAAAATTCGGACCGGCCAGCATGAAATACGGCTCAACAAGAGGAATATTGCGGTCTTAAAACATATGCTGGACACCCCCGGTGAAACCGCTGCCAAGTCAATTTCCGAGCTGGCCCTGGAAAATGATATCAATGTGTCCGCCATAACCCGTCTGGCACAGAAATTAGGGTTTAAAGGGTTTCCAGGCCTCAAGGCCATTTTCAGGGACAGCCTCAGGCAGCGGAAAAATTTTTACAGCGAACAGGTTAAAAACTTTCTGCGTAAAGGGGCTTCAGAGGGCGACGGCAAAAACTCCATCCTCAAACGGGTGATCCAGGAAGAGTGGAGCAATGTCATGTTAATGGCAGACTCCTTTGACGAACAGCGGTTTAAAAACATTATTCAGCTCATTGTCAATGCCGACCGGATTCTCATTGTGGGCCTGAGAGGAAGCTATCCCCTGGCGCACTACCTGGGTTTTTACCTGAAAATGATCCGGGACCAGGTTTATCTGATCGGCCAGGCCGGCCATACCCTGGCCGATGACCTGTCCATGCTCAAACCCAAAGACCTGCTGGTGGCCATCAGTATCAAACCCTATACCAAGGCCACTGTGGATGCCTGTGACATGGGTAAGCTCCAGTCAACGGACATAATCGCCATAACCGACAGCCCTTCGTCCCCCCTTGCCATGGAAACCGATAATTTTATTATCGCACCCACAGAAGGCGACTATTTTTTCAATCCCCTGGTTTCTGCGATTATCTGTATTGAAACCTTGCTTTCAGAACTGGTCAAAGAGCTTGGAGATAAAGCCATTGAGCGGTTACAACACACAGAACACATACTTGGAAAACTGGAGGCTGAAATATCTTAGAAATCACAATTTCCAAAAAAGCACCTGAATCTCCGGCATTTTCTTGAACCTGCCTGCCAATTTTGTTCCCTGAAACTGCCGCCTGACAACAGGCGCACCTGAAAACCGGTAAATACGTTTCTGAAACTGAAGCGACCCTTGAGTTGCGCCAATTTTAAGTCAAGGCTGATTTCACGAAAATCTCTATAAAAATTAAACAATTACAGGAGTAGACAACAATGGAAGAATGGAAAAAACAGCTTCAAAACAGTGTAAATACCATTGAACGGTTAAAAGAATTCATCAATGTCACCCCGGAAGAAGAGAAGGCGATTACCACCCTGGGAACCAAATGGGGAACCTCTCCCTATTTTGCCTCTCTGATGGACAGGGACAACCCTCAATGCCCTATCCGGAGGCAGGTGCTCCCGTCCATGGCTGAAAAAGTCAACCAATACGGAATTGACGATTATCTGATCTGGAAGGAAAACCGTGATGAAGATCGGCCTGACAGTATTGCCAGGCAGTACAAGGACCGGGTTGCTTTTACAGTGACGGAGGTCTGCGTGAATTATTGCCGGCACTGCTTTAGAAAAGAAGTGGTTGTGAACCAGGAACTTAAACTGCGAATGGATGTGGATGAGGGGCTGGCATGGATCAGAGAGCACAAGGAAATCAGGGATGTGCTGATCACAGGCGGCGATCCCTTTGTTCTGTCCGATAGCAAGATAGAGTATGTTATCAGAAAACTCCGTGAAATTGATCATCTTGAAATGATCCGCTTCGGCACCCGTGCCCCCATTGTCCTGCCCCAAAGAATCACACCGGGGCTGGAAAAGATTCTAAAGACTTTTCACAGAATTCCCATTTGGATAAATACCCAGTGCAACCACCCTAAAGAGATTACCGGCCAGACCGCCGAAGCAGTATTCAAATTGCTAAAATGTGGTGTCAACATAGGAAATCAGGCGGTTTTACTCAAAGGAATCAATGACGACCCTGCCACATTCAAAGAATTGCACCAAAAGCTGCTCCGGATAAGGATCCGTCCCTATTATCTTTTTTATTGCGAACCTGCACCGGGAATAGACCATTTCAGGACCCCGCTGGAAAAGGGAGCTGAACTCATCCGGGATTCCATACGCGGGCATACCACGGGCCTTGCCCAGCCCATGTACGTCATTGCCACCAATGTCGGTAAAATCCCCTTAATGCCGGATTACTATATAGCCGAAAAAACAAAGACAGAATATATTCTGAAAAATTATGAAGGGATTACCACCAACTGGCCGCAAATGCCGGAATAAAAAAGGCCTGTCCGGCAGGAAGCCCCGGAACAATATACCTGGTAGAAGCAGGGGACGGTGTTACACCGGTATGCGGTCAACTCTGTCCCTTGCTCCCACACAGCAGCCCCTTTCAGAATTTGGAGTGAGAAAATGGATTATCAAACCATAATCGAAAAAATTTACAGGGATATCCAGCCCTTTCTCAGCCAGGGAAGCGTGGCCGACTACATCCCGGCCCTGGACCGGGTACCCTTGCAAAAATTCGGAATGGCCGTCCAGGAACTGGACCATCGGCTCCTGTCCGTGGGAGATGCAGAGGAGTACTTCTCAATTCAATCCATCTCCAAAGCCTTTACCCTGATTCTGGCCCTGCAGCTGATCGGTGAGCGAAATCTGTTAAAACGCGTCGGCCTTGAGCCTTCCGGCAATCCCTTTAACTCCCTTGTTCAACTGGAACATGACAACGGGATTCCAAGCAACCCCTTTGTCAATGCAGGCGCCCTGGTTCTGGCAGATATCCTTTTGTCCCATTCCACGGACGCCTATGGCTTGATTCTCGATTTTGTCAGAAAAATTTCAGGCAATGATCAGATCCGTTCAGATCCAGCCGTGTCTGTTTCGGAGCGGGAAACCGGATTCAGAAACGCAGCCCTGGCAAATTTTCTCAAAAGCTGTGCCAATCTTGATAATGAGGTTGATGCTGTACTGGATCTTTATGTATTCCAATGCGCCCTGTCCATGCGGTGTGTGGATGTCTGCCAGAGTTTTTTAACCTTAGCCAACCACGGACAATCCTCTGTATCCGGCCGGCAAATACTCTCCCTGAGCCAGGCCAAACGAATCAATGCCCTGATGCTCACCTGCGGCACCTATGATGGGGTAGGAGATTTTGCATACCGGGTTGGGCTGCCGGGGAAAAGCGGGGTCGGGGGCGGTATTGCCGCCTTCATACCCGGACGCCTGAGCGTGACTGTCTGGTCTCCGGGCCTGAATAAAAACGGTAATTCACTGGCCGGTACCCAGGCACTTGAATGGTTTACGACGCAAACGGGGATGTCTATTTTTTAGGATGTCTAATCGAAGATGTAGTTACAAACGGATCATATCACCCGGCCGGTCCGGACCGGCCACATACAGGGCGGTGTCGGATCCGTTCAGTCCTTTGGCAACCTCTTCAAAGGCCTTATTGGGACAATTATTCTCTTCGCTGAGGTGGGCCAGAACCAGGTGGGAAAGATCTTGGTGCATGAGTTCGGCCACAAGATCCCGGGTCTCCTGGTTGGACAGGTGCCCTGTTCTGGATTTGATACGCTGTTTCAGGTGCCAGGGGTAAGACCCCTCAACCAGCATCCTGGGATCATGGTTGGACTCAAGATAGAGGGCGTTGCTCTGGCTGAGATGGGACTTTACCAGGTTGGTGGCAACACCGAGGTCTGTGGCAAGTCCGATTTTTTTTCCGCCATGGCTTAAGGTCATGCCGGCGGGATCCCGGGCATCATGGGAAATGGAAAAGGGATTTACCCTGATATCACCGATGTCAAAGGCTGTGCCGCATTCAAAGAACTGGAGATGCTCTATTTTACCCAGCCGTTTACAGGCACCATAGGTCTCTCTGGTAATATAGACGGGGATATTGAACCTGCGGCTCAATATCCCCGCCCCTAATACATGATCGGTATGTTCATGGGTGATGATGATGGCTTTCAGGTTTTCCGGGGTTTCCCCCACCTGTGACAGGCGCCGTTCAGTCTCAATACCTGAAAGCCCGGCATCAACCAATACGGCCGTATCCCCGGTGGATACGAAAACGCTGTTCCCCTTGCTGCCGCTGGCAAGGGGACACATGGAAAAAGATTTATTCTTTTTCGGCATCTTTCTTAGCAGCTTTGTAGCTAAGTTTGATTTTCCCGTCTCTGGTGATATCCAGTACCTTGACTTTGATTACCTCACCTTCTTTAACAACATCGGTGACCTTTTTCACCCGGTAGTCGGCCAGTTCGGAAATATGAACCAGGCCGTCAGTGCCTGACTTAATATTTACAAAGGCACCGAAGTCGGTAATCTTGACAACAGCCCCTTCGTAGATGGCACCGATTTCAGGATCCATGGCAATGTCCTTAACCATGGCAACGGCTTTGGCAGAGTCTTCTTCATTCTCGGCCGCGATCTTGACAATACCGTCATCATTTACCTCAAGGGTGGTGTTGGTATCGGCCTGGATGGCACGGATCACTTTGCCGCCGGGGCCGATGATATCACGGATCTTGTCTTTGTTAATCGTGACGCTGACAATCTTGGGTGCAAAGGGAGATACCTCATCCCGTGATTTGTCAAGGGTCTCAAGCATCTTGTCCAGGATATGGATCCGGCCGCCGTTGGCCTGGTTCAGGGCGGTTTCCATGATCTCTTTGGACAGCTCTTTAATCTTGATGTCCATCTGGAGGGCTGTGATACCCTCTCTGGTACCGGCCACTTTAAAATCCATGTCGCCGAAGTGATCTTCATCACCCAGGATGTCGGAGAGAACAACGGTATTGTCGCCGTCCTGCACCAGCCGCATGGCAATACCGGAGACAGGCGCCTTAATGGGCACACCGCCGTCCATGAGAGCCAGGCAGCCGGAACATACCGTACCCATGGAAGACGATCCGTTGGATTCGGTGACTTCACCCACCAGGCGGATGGTGTATTCAAAATCTTCCGGAGTGGGAAGCACTCTGGCTAACGCCCTGTGTGCCAGGTTTCCGTGACCGATATCTCTCCGGCTGGGGCCGCCTGCACGTCTTACCTCGCCTACGGAGAAGGGAGGAAAGTTATAGTGGAGCATGAATGCCCGGGTCATGTTGCCGTCATTAAGGGTTTCAATCCGCTGTTCGTCCATGCCGGACCCCAGGGTCAGAATACCGATAACCTGGGTTTCACCGCGGGTAAACAGGGCGGAACCGTGGGGTCTTGGCAGACAACCGGCTTCACAGTCAATATTGCGGATCTCGTCAAAGGCACGGCCGTCGATACGTTTGCCCTCTGTGAGAACAATCTCCCTGGATACGGATTTTACAGCTTTGCTGAAGACCTCTTTAATATCGCCGATATTATCCGGATACTGCTCTTCAAAATGGGCAACAACCTCTTCTTTCAGGGCGCGCAATGCATTCTGACGTTCAATCTTGGTTTTAATCTGAACTTTTTCATGGATTTTATCTTTGGCAAAGGCGGTAACTGCATCTGCCAGCGCTTCATCCGGTGCAGGAGGAATAAACTCATGCTTTTCTTTGCCCACAGCGGCTTTCAGTTCAACCTGAAGATCAATGGCCGGCTGCATGGCCTGATGACCGAAGAAAATGGCATCGAGCATATCTTTTTCTGATACGATGTTTGCACCGCCTTCAACCATGACCACACCGGTTTTTGACCCGGCAACGGTAAGATCGATATCGCTCTCTTCCATCTGCTCCGGGGTAGGATTGGCAATAAATTCGCCATCAACTCTGCCCACTTTAATACCGGCAATGGGACCGTCAAAGGGAATGTCTGAAATTTCCAGGGCGGCAGAGGCGCCGATCATGGCAAGGATACCGGGTTCGCACTCCTTATCCGTGGACATAACCGTGGCAATGACCTGGGTTTCAAAATTATAGCCGGATTCAAACAACGGCCGGATAGGCCTGTCGATGAGACGGGCGTTCAGGGTTTCGTTTTCAGAGGGTCTCCCGATCTCCCGCCGGAAATAGTTGCCCGGGATCCTGCCTGCGGCATAGATTCTTTCCTGGTATTCCACGGACAGGGGCAGGAAGCTGACCTCTCTCGGGTCTTTGGAAGCCACGGCAGTGACCTGCACAATGGTTTCACCATACTTGACTATAACGGCACCGGATGCCTGTTTGGCAATTTTACCGGTGCTGATGATTAGTTCTTTTCCGCCGATTTCGGCAGATACAATCTTTTCCATAATATCTCCTTAATGGATAATAAAAAGGCGACTGCTGAGGAAAGATACCCTAAAGATCATAAACCCGCATATTTACCATCAAATCCCTGGCTGCAGCCTTGGGCCGGTTTGATAGCAAAGATGCGAACTTATAGTAAAATATCCTTAATAAGCGCCGCCCGGTTAAAACAAAAAAACCGGTTTTTGACCCGCAGGATGTCAGTGTTTTTAATCTGCTGGATGCCAAAAACCGGTTTAAGGTCATGTTACCTTCTGAGTCCGAGTTTCTCGATCAAAGAACGGTATCTGTTTATGTCTTTTTTCTTGACATAGTCCAGTAGGCTTCTGCGCCGACCAACCAGAATCAGCAGACCACGCCGTGAGTGGTGATCTTTTTTATGAACCTTTAAATGATCGGTAAGGTAACTGATTCTATGGGTTAAAATAGCTACCTGAACTTCAGGTGAGCCTGTGTCGGATTCGTGGAGCTTGAATTTTTCAATCATCTCCTCTTTGTTTTCTGCTAACAAAACCACTGTAACACTCCTTTATTTGGAATAAATTAAAATAGGCACCTTGCATGGCAGGTTTACGAATGACCTTTTATCCAATATTCCATTCAGACCAAAAGGCGCACAACCGTGCCAATGTACCTTACACAACAATAACCGTATGTATTTACCAGTTAAGCGGTAAAAACGCAACAATAATTATAGGACAGCCCGGCTTCATCCGGCCGGACAATAGCCAGCAGGACATCGGAATCATCAATGATACGGATAAAAGGATGATTCGGGTTATCAGGAATCACGGGCCGGATTCGGGTGTCAGCAACGGAAAGCTTCTGACCGAAACTGACTTTCCTTGCCATGGCCTTATCCGCGGTTATGGCCGGCAGAAAATCAAGGCAGGCCGACATGGTGATCACCCGGGCGTCAATGTCGGCGCGGCTCATGGTTTCCAGGTCTGACAGATCAACGGCCTCCCTGAGACTGAACCGGCCGGAGCTTGTCCGGCAAAGGGCGGACAGATGGGCGCCGCACCCGAGTTTTTTTCCGATATCATAGGCCAGGCTCCGGATATAGGTCCCCCCGGAGCTGTGAACATCAAGATCAAACACAGGCATCCCCGACCCGGACATGTGAAGGTTGTCAGCTGAAATTGAATAAATTTCAATCTGTCTCGGGGGTTTTTGAACCATTTTCCCCTGACGGGCAAGCTTATACAGGGGCTGACCCTGGTGCTTGAGGGCCGAAAAAGCCGGTGCCACCTGTTCCTGAGGTCCTGAAAACCCTGTTGTCACACGCTCGATTTTTTCCAGGGTAATTTGTTCCAGCACTTCGGTGCCGGCTTCAAAGGTCGTCTTGCCGGTGCAGTCGTAGGTATCGGTTTCCATACCCAGGGTAACCTGGGCCCGGTATCCCTTGCTGCCGTCCAGGAAGAATCTGGAGATCCGTGTGGCTTTCTGGATTGCGATGAGGAGCACGCCTGTGGCAAAGGGATCCAGGGTGCCGGTATGGCCGATTTTTTTAACCCCTAAAATACGTTTCAGGCGCCCGACAACACCGGCTGAACTTATTCCCGCAGGCTTGTTAACAACAAGGATACCGTCTTTCATGGGATGCCGGAAATACCCTAATCCTTGTCCGGCATATCGGCGGCATCCGAGTCTTCCCTGTCTTCTCCCTTGGGGGCGGCCTCAATCAATGCGTCAAGGCGGGCTGCCTTATCAAAGGTATCATCATGGAAGAACCGAAGCTCGGGCATGAATTTGAGCCCCAGCTTCGGTGCGATGCTTTTTTTGATATACCCCTTGGATTTCTTGAATCCGTCCATCACGTCCCGGACCCGTTTTTTATCACCGAACACAGTGATATACACATCGGCAATCCGGAGGTCAGAGGTGACTTTCACCCCGCTGATGGTTGCCATTTCAAGCCTTGGGTCCTGAATTTTTTTACTCAGGAGCTCTGTAATGGCCATCTGAATCTGAACGCTGATGCGCTCTGCACGTGCATAGGGTTTCATTGGTTGGCGTTAACCCTTATATTTTCTTTCTTCGACTTCATAGCACTCAATGGCGTCGCCGACTTTAATATCATTGTATTTTTCAAGGCCGATACCACACTCGAAACCCTGTTCCACCTCTTTAACGTCATCCTTGAACCGGCGCAGGGAGGAGAGTTCCGTATCGCACTTGATAACCCCGTCCCGGAGCAGGCGGACCTTTTTACCCCTGATCACCTTACCGTCGGTAATGGCGCAGCCTGCAATGGTGCCCATTTTCGGAACAACAAAGGTATCCCGGACATCGGCGCGGCCGATGATGATTTCATGGAAGGTGGAGGGCATCATGCCGTCCAGGGCCGCCTTGATATCGTTGATCACGTCATAGATGATATCATAGAAGCGCATATCCACATTTTCATCCTTGGCCAGCTTGCGGATCTGGGGAGAAGGCCGCACGTTAAACCCGATGATAATGGCATCGGAAACACCGGCCAGGGCCACGTCGGA
>JAKSAX010000065.1 GCA_022361395.1 Desulfobacterales bacterium
ACATCATGGGTCTGGGACAGCAGGTATGCCAGCAGGCTGGCTCCGGCGATCCTGGGCATGAATCCGAAAATGGTGGCAAGGCTTTCCTGGGCAAAATCATCCGGAGCCGGAACAAAGGCCAGGGCCAGGTTCATCAGGGCAGTCATGGCCACCAGGGAAAAAAGCCCGATAAAGACAGCTTTCCTGGCCTCTTTTTTCCCGTATATCTCGGACAGGATATCCGTCACCAGAAAAGATGAGGCATAGACAATATTACCGAGGGTTGCGGTGATTCCGAAGAACGCCACCAGTTTGAGCACCTGGATATTGGCCACAACAGCGGCCAGGGGAACCCAGGCAAACAGGCCCATGCGGCCGAAAAGCCGATAGGAAACAAGGATGAATGCAAAGTTGAGGACCAGCATGGCCAGCCAGAGAAGTTCGTTCAAGGTGTGCCTCCAGTTTTGTTAAGGCGGGTGCTGTGACCGCCGTTAATAAGATAATAATGCTGTAATTACAAATAGTTAATTTTAAGGTGCTTTATATTGTTTAGCGGATGTATAGCAGCTTTACTTTGTATTTCCGCTACAGTCTGTCGTGCTTGCCTGGCCTCATTAACATCAGGCAACAATTTAATATCCAACCAGATTCGAGGGTTCTCGTTATGGCAGATATCCCACACCTTATCAAGTATTTTCTGCTGATTATCCATACAGAAAGCTGATTATGGAGTGCATAGAATTACAGATGTTTGAAAAGCAATTTTTAAAGAGGGAATATGGGTGAAGAACTTGAAGTCACAGTCTTCTTTATGAGCACGTAAACACACCGAATATAAAAGGGTTCTTGTTATTCTATCTGAAAACCGAGTCTTCGATCAAATCACGTGCCCCCCCCTCAAACTAATTATTTATCATAACAAAGTGTGAAATCAGAGATTGATAAATCAAAATAATCTCTAAAATATGGGGACAATCCTTTAAATTCGATTGCAACCCCCTTTGGATCTGTACGGACACTTTTTCCATATAGTTTGATAGGTTTGATTCCATCGTCCTGAGGTAGGGACAGAACAACACAGGCGTCTTTTCCGGTGTGCAGTTTCATAGGGGTGTTGATGAAGATGCCACTGCTACTGACATCACGAGATATTGACTGGATAATTTTTCCTTCCACCACGGCATCCACAGATAAAGAGACAGTATAGCGTTTTTGATTTCTGTTTTCTTGAAATTGGGCTGTCATAGAACTTACCTTTCGTGAGTATAAATGATACGTGGATGATAAAAAAATTTTCAACTGAAAGCAATCAGGGAAAACCTGATTTTTAGCATTTTTTATTCTAAAAGGGATCTCATTTTACAGAGCCAATAATTTGATATAAATCCCAAACTATCAAAGGCCCGTGGGTAAGCTATCATAGCGGGAGCCGTGACTGCCGCGAGTTGTAAAAAATACCGGGAATGCGGAAACCGCCCGTTCGCCGGGTACAGATGAAGTATCATTGGCAGATGGTTCAAAAATAAAAGAGATTGTTCTTGACCTTATCAATTTGAACCTTTATTGTATCAACCGTTTGTGCATTCGTTGATGTTGATCCTGACGCTCCTGCTGTTACCTGTGCTGTAAATCCTGATTCTCATGCTGTGTTGATATTGATCCTGATGCTCATGCCTGCAAATTTGGGCCGTGCAGCCTTTTGCTGTACGGCCCCTTTTTTTGTCCTGTGAACCGCGAGGCCTTTCAGGCGGTCTTTTCAGTTTGATGCCCGCTTTCCTCTGCCAGCCGGGTTAATTGATCCGCGGGAATATGACAGGCGATTTTATGCCCGTTTTTCATTCGCTGGAACCCGGGAATTTTCTCCTCGCAGATTTTCCCGTTGTCCGGCAGTACGGACCTGCGGGGGCAGCGGGTGTTAAAACAGCAGCCCGGGGGCCGGTCCATGGGGCTGGGGACATCCCCGGACAGCACGATTGACCGCCGGCGGGCAGTGGGGTCAGGGACAGGGACCGAAGAGAGCAGGGCCTCTGTGTAGGGGTGGTAGGGTGGCGGATAAATGGATTCCACCGGGCCGAACTCAACGATTTCCCCCAGGTACATGACAGCGATGAAATCGGAAATAAAGCGCACCACACTCAGGTCATGGGCAATGAAGATCATGGTGGAGCCCATCTCTTCCTTTATCTCGTTGAGCAGGTTGAGGACTGCGGCCTGCACCGAGACATCCAGGGCAGATACCGGTTCATCACAGATGACCATGGAGGGCTGGCTGGCCAAGGCCCTGGCAATGCCCACCCGCTGTTTTTCGCCGCCGGATAACTGCCTGGGATAGCGGTTGTAGTAGTAGGCTGCCAGCTTTACCGCCCGGAGCAGCCGCTCCACTTCCTGGCGGACCTGGTTTTTCGGAACGGTTTTAAACTTTTTAATGGGCCGGGCGATCTGCTTGCCGATGCAATAGGAGGGGTTTAATACCGAATCCGGGTTCTGGAACACCATCTGGAGTTCCCTGATCATGGAAAGATCCCGCTGCTTAACAGGCATGGTAATATCCAGCCCCACAAGCTCCGCCTTGCCCTGAGTGGGTTTTTCCAGGCCGATCAACCCTTTGACCAGGGTGCTTTTCCCGCAGCCGGACTCCCCAACCACCCCGAGTGTGGTTCCTTTAATAACCCGGAGGGAGACATCATCCACGGCCTTGACATGGCGTTTTTTTGCCAGTCCCAGCATGGCTGCAAGAGAGGGGTTCCTCTCCTTGTACCAGACCCGCATGTTGTCCACGGTAAGCAGCCTGTCCAGGGTATCCAGTTCATCGTCGTCCTCGGGTATATGGACCAGTTTTTTTCTCTGGCCCCGGGCATACTCGTCCCAGGGTACCTTAAGGGTCTCCGCCCCCAGAAAGCACCTGGACTGGTGGTCTTCCGAGATGGATACAAGTTCAGGATGGCGGATGAGGCAGTTCTTGACCAGGCTCATGTCTTCAAGGCAGCTGCCCTGGGCACGCCAGTCACATCTCGGTGCAAAGATGCAGGCCCCGGTATCCCGTTCCGCAGGATGGGGAACCCTGCCCTGTATGGACCAGAGCCGGTTGTTGGACAGGCTGTCTCCGATGCGCGGGACGCAACAGAGCAGGGCCCGCGTATAAGGGTGGGCAGGCCGGGCAAACATATCTCCAATGGGTCCCTGCTCAATCATCTCACCGGCATACATGACGCAGAGCCGGTCACTGACCTTTGCCACCACCCCGAGGTTGTGGGTGATAAAGATGATGCCCGTGTTAAAATCTTTTTTCAGATCCTCGATCAACTCCAGGACCGCAGCCTCCACCGTTACATCCAGGGCGGTCGTGGGCTCGTCCATGATCAGCAGGGAGGGGTTGTTGAGCAGGGCCATGGCAATGATGACCCGCTGCTGCTGGCCCCCGGAGATCATGTGGGGATACCGGTTCATGACATTGGGGGCATCCGGCATATAGACCCGTTCCAGCATGGCAATGCACTTGTCCCAGGCATCTTTCCTGGTTATGTCCTGATGGGCGGTGAGGACTTCGGCCAGCTGGCTGCCGATGGTAAGTGAGGGATTCAGGGCCTGCATGGGATCCTGGTAAACCATGGAGATGTTGTTGCCCCGGATCTCTTGCAGTTCCTCCTTTGAGGCCCCCACCATTTCCTTTCCCATGAACTTGATGCTGCCGCCGACAACACGGCCGTTGGTCCCCAGGAAATCCAGGATGCCGAAGGCGATGGTGCTTTTACCGCAGCCGGACTCGCCGACCACTCCCACGGTTTCTCCCTGGCGGACCGTGAAGTTCACCCCGCGGACCGCAGGAACGTCCCGTTTCCTGGTCTCATAGGAAATGGCCAGGTCTTTTACCTCCAGTACCGGAACTTCCGGCCTTGCTTCAGATGCTTGTCCCATATTGATTCGGTCTATTCCTTAAAATAAGGTGCGGACGGTATCCGGCCCGGAGGCCGGATACCGCAGCTCACACACACCCTTATTGGTATCGCATGGATTCTTCACGAATCCCGTCTGCCAGAAGGTTTAACCCCACCACCAGCGAGGCAATGGCCAGTGACGGCCACAATGCTGCCCAGGGAGAGCCCATGAGAATAAAGGCCCGGCCCTTGGCAACCATGCTTCCCCAGTCCGGGGACGGCGGAGGCATGCCGATACCGAGAAATCCCAGGGTTCCCATGGCAAAAATCGCATACCCTATCCTGAGCATGGCGTCGATGATGATGGGCCCCCTTGTATTGGGCAGGATCTCCACAAACATGATAAACCAGTCGCTTTCCCCCCGGGTTTCCGCGGCCCTTATATACTCCCGGGTCTTAATATCCAGGGTCAGGCTCCGCACCAGCCGGGCGATTCCGGGCACACCCACAATGGTGATGGCAATGACCACGTTTACGGCAGAGGCGCCGATGGTGGCCACAATGATCAGGTAGAGAAGGATCACGGGAATAGCCATCATGGCATCCAGCAGCCGCATGGTGATCTCATCCACCCATCCCCCCTTGTATCCGCTGACAAGGCCCAGGGCGGAACCGAAAAACAATGCAACCAACACCCCCCAGATGGCTGTGCCGCCGGGCAGGACAAAATCATCACTCACCGGCAGGACCACTAGAACCACCCGGGCGCCGTAAATCAACCTGGCCCACAGGTCCCGGCCAAGTTCATCCGTACCCAGGATATGCTGGGCAGACGGGCCCTGGTTGGGCGCTTTCCAGTCCTGGTCATAGGGGGTGTATTCTGTGAGATAGGGGGCAAAAACAGCCACGGTCACCCAGAACATGACGATGATAAATCCCACCAGTGCGGTTTTAGAGCTGAACAGGATGGAGAAAAACTCTTTGATACGCCCCGTTTTTTTATCCTGATCACCGTCAGCCGGGCTATCCGCCGGGCTATCAGGCGTGGCACCCTTGGTCAGGCTTTCCTGTTCCCCGTTTCCGTTGTTAATTGTATCAGGCATACCGTATCCTCGGGTTTAAAAAGGTATAAATAATATCCGCCACAAGCTGGGTACCCACAGCCACGGTGACCATGATCATGGCACCGGCCTCAAGTGCGTTAAAATCCTTGTACAGGGCAGACTCCAGCAGATAGGCCCCAAGCCCGGGATACCCGAACACCACCTCCACGATGACAATGCCGCCTAAAAGCCAGTTCACGTGGAGCATGATCACTGTAATCGGGGCGATCAGGGCGTTTCTCACCGCATGCTTGAACACCACCTGCCTATAGGGCAATCCCTTTAAAAAAGCGGTCCTGATATAAGGGGATTTCATGACCTCCACCATGGAGGACCGGGTGATTCTCAGCACATAGCCGAGTTCGATCAGGGTGAGGGTGAGTACCGGCAGGACCAGCATCATGGGTTTTTCCCAGGGCGCTGCATCCCCCAGGACCGACGCACCGGGCAGCCAGCCCAGCCACATGGAGAATATCAGGGTAAGAAAAATGCCGGTGGCAAATTCGGGAACCACGGAAAACATCATTCCGCCTATGGAGAGGAAGCGATCCTTGAGAGAGCCCTCCCGAAGCCCTGCGATCATTCCCAGGAACAATGCCAGGGGCATGACAATGGCAAAGGCCGTGGCAGCCAGGACCACGGAGTTTCTAAGGCGGACATAGAGGCTTTTGGCAACGGGCCGCCCGGTCCTGAAGGATACGCCGGGATCTCCCCTGAAAAAGCCTTTTTTAAGGGGAATATACTCTTTGGGGCCGCCGGTGGATTCCATCCAGCCGGATCCCATGACAAAGACCCATACCTTTTCGGAGTCCCCCTTGACCCAGCGTACGGCGTGATTGCCGCGGTCAACGCCCCAGAACTCATGTTTACCCCCCTCAATCTCTTTCCACCGGCCGTTGTCCGGGTATTCCTTTTTGGAGTCTTCGGATCCGTCAGCAGCCTTTTCAATGGCAATAAGGTTGTCCCCGTCCACCTTCCAGCGCAGAAGGGAACCGTCCTCCTTCACGGCCCACCACTCTTCAAAGCCCTTGTCTGTAGTGAGTTTTTTCAGGGGAAGACCGATGTTGTCCGAGGCGATCCAGTCGTTGCCCGCCACCCAGTGGAGGTACCGGGTGGCCATGGACTTGTCAAACCCGTTCTGTTTTAAAAAAGAGGCCTCCTGCTCCGGAGTGATAAAGGCACCCAGCACGTTTTTGGCAATGTTGCCCGGTGAGGATTCGGCAATCACAAACACGGCAACGGAGACCAGTACCATGGTGAGAAGTAGGAGGATGAAACGCCTTAAAATAAAAACAAGCATAAAGTAATCACGTGGAATTTTAGGTGCCGCCCGCAGGAAATCCCCCTGCAGGCGGCAGGTTGTTTATGACAGGGAAACGTTGTTGAAAAGCATATATCCGTTGGGATGTCCTTCAAGCCCCATGACGTTGGCAGCAGCCACCATCCACACGGCACGCCAGTATCCGATGGCAATGGAGCCTCTCTCATACTGGATCTTCTGGAGTTCGCAGAAGATTTTCCTGCGTTTTTCCACGTCCAGGGTGCCGTTTGCCTTGACCAGGAACTCTGAGAACTCCTTGTCCACCCACCGGCTTTCGTTCCAGGCTGCGGGCTTGCCCTGGTCATCAGCCGTGTAGGCAAGGTTCAGGCACATGGTGCCCAGGGGTCTGTGGGTCCACGGGGTGATTCCCAGGTCCACCTCGGTCCATTTTTCCCAGTACTGGCTGTTGGGCATGGTCTGGATATTGATCTTAAACCCGCCGGCCATGGCATCCTGTTTCAGGATCTCCGCATACCTGACCACATCGGGCCATCCTGATCCCACAGCCAGGGTAACTTCCACGCCGTTGGGAAATCCGGCCTCGGCCAGCAGCTTTTTAGACGCGGCAGGATCGTATGCAGGCGTCTTTGTGGGGCAGTATTCCGGATGGAGCTGGTAAACGTGGAAATCCTGTCCTTCAAGGCCTTGCCCCATCTGGGCCAGGGCCAGGATCTTTTCGTGGTTGTGGCATTTTTTAAGGGCCAGCCTGACCTTTTCGTTGTCCCAGGGTTTTTTATCCACCCGCATGCGAAGCACCCGTGCGGAGCCTGTGGGGGCAGTAAGGATCTGGGCCTTGGGATCGTCTTTAAGCGCCAGGTAGATATCGGTGCCTGCAATATCGGACATGTCAACAAAATCAATGTCGCCGCTCTTCATGGCAGCGATCATGGGAGCGGTTTCGGTTCCCATGTCGATGAACTTCATATCATCCAGGTAAGGCAGGGGTTTGCCGTCCGCCCCTTTGCCCCAGTAGTCGGACCTGGCCTTGACCACGGCCATCTCACCCTCCCTGTATGTATCAAGGGTATAGGGTCCTGTGCCGTGGGGGGCCTTGAGGAAATCCCCTTCAAAGGTCTTGTGGTTGAGAATCTGGGCCGGATACTGGAAGAGATGTTCGGGAACGGCAATTTCAGGTACTTTGAGATGGAGTTTTACCTGGTGGTCGTTTACTTTTTCAATGCCTGTGTTTTCCAGGTATCCGCCGATCAGTCCCTTCATGGAGGAACCAACCGCGTCATCCAGCCACTGGTTCATGGTGAAAATTACATCGTCTGCAGTGAAGGCGTCCCCGTTGTTAAAGGTGACGTTTTGCCTCAGGTTCAGCGTCCAGACTTTCAGATCGTCACTGGCCTCCCAGTTTTTCAGAAGATAGGGATGGGTAATGTTTTTACCATCGGTCAGGGTCAGGTATTCAGCCACCTGGCGGGTGACGTTGGAACCGGCGATCCAGGAATAGGTGGCCGGATGTGCGATTTTCTGCAGCGAAGTGGCAACCCTGAGCGTGCCGCCGCGCCTGACGGTTCCTGCAAAGGCCTTTTTGGCCCAGCCCAGGCCGGCCATCTGAGTGGCGGTGAATGCCGAGACACCGAGCAGGGTTGAAAACCGTATAAATTCGCGTCTTGAAAGCTTTCCTTTCTCCATATCACTTTTGAGATCGTTTACTGCCGGATGCATCTTTTTAATCATAACGCCCCTCCCTTTCTGATGATAATGATTTTAAACTATATCGACTTCAAATAAACCTGTTAACCCTTTTTCAAACTATTCTATACACCATCCTATTCAAATTCCCTAACCGATAACGGAAAAACTGGAATCCTGGTTGATCTCCCTGTTCCGGCTGAAAAACCCGATATCCAGGGTGTGGTCAAGATATTTCATCCTGTATTGCAGCGGGTCTTTATCATGGTCGTTACCGGCCTCGCAGTATTGAATGAGCTCAGTCATGAACGCCCCCACCACAGGTGCATTCTTATACTGGTTCCCGCTGGTGCCGATGGCCAGGTAAAACCCGGGCAGGTCCGAGCGGTCATATATGGGATACCAGTCATCGCTCACATCGTAAAGATCCACCAGCCCCTGGTTCTTGTTGGGAATGGGCAGGTCCGGAACCCGCATGGCCACACGCATGGCCTGGGTTTTCAGCTGGTCCGTAAAATTCCGGTTATAATCGTCCGGGTCCACATACTCCAGGGGGTCACACTTGGGCTCCTCACTGCCGATGAGGACATGGTTGCCCGATTCCGGCCGGGTATACACCCCTGCGTCCGAATCGGAGGTAATGACGGCCGTTCCCTCCCAGTCAATGCCCTCGGGGCTGGGCACGTGGGCCACCTCCACCCGCAGCGCCCGGGTCTTGATGTTCATCTTGTCCTCAATGCCTGCCATGCGGTTGATGATATAGGAATGGGGACCGGCCACATTAACCACCACAGGGGCCTCAAAGGTCCGGCCGTCTGCCAGTGCCACGCCGGCTGCCCTGCCTTCTTTTTTCAGGATAGCGGTCACCTCTGCGTTGAAAAGGAAATCCGCCCCCACACTCCGGGCAGCCACTTCCACATTGTGGGTGGATTGTTTGGGATCGCTCACATAACCGGACTCCGGTACGTACACTGCCCCGTTCACGGAAGGTCCCGTGGGGGTGCCGAACTCGGGATCGTCCATCCGCTTCTGGGGATGAAAGGAGCGCAGGTCCGGGTTAGGCAGGTAGTCTTTCATCTGTTCGGGTGTCAGTTCAAGGTAGCCCACACCCAGGGCATCAAGGGATTTCATCACCGGCACAAGGTTCTTGTTCAGATCGGTTTTAAAGACCATGGCGCCTGTATTCCTGTAAAAGGCCATGCCCGAAGGGTCTTCCTCCTGAAGATACCGGGGCCAGTCCAGCCAGTAGTAATATCCTTCCCGTGCCAGGGCCACCCCTTCAGGGGAGGAGTAGTAGAGCCGGATAATGGCGCAGGAGCCTGCAGTGGAACCGCAGCCGGAGCCGCCCAGCTTGTCGATGCTCAGGGTCTTGTACCCTTTCTGTGCCATTTCATAGGCAATGCAGTTCCCTATAATACCCGTACCGATAATAATGGCGTCATACTTCTTTTCAGTCATGGCTTATCCTTTTTCAAGTTTTGCACGGATCTCTTTTTCCCCTTCTTTGCGGAGCCGGTCCAGTTCCGAGATCACCTTGTCGCTCAGAGGTTCGGGCTTGTGAGTGTCCAGTATCATTTTAATCTCCTCCTGTACCCTCTCTTCCATGGTGGGACATCCAGCGGATTCCCAGGTAGACAGGCTCTGGAGATTCATGAGGTTGGCGCTGGACAGCTCGGTCTTAAAATGATCCATGGTATGTTTCTGGGCCAGGAAATGGCCCGCGGGGCCGACATTCTCAATCACCTGGCGGGCCAGGGTCTCCTTTGTCACGGTAATCCCTTCGGCAAACCGCTTGGTCATGCCGCAGGTTTCATTGCCCATGACCAGCTGCTCCAGGGAGCAGGCCATGCCCGAGGCCATATAACCCACGTCATGGATAAGATTCAGCTTGGACAGGCCCTGGCTTAAAATGGAAAAGGTGGAGTCGATCCCGGCCTGGACATCAAGCCGCTTTGCATCGGTGGCGCCTGCCAGCCCCCACGAGGGCAGATTAAAGGACCGGGCCACTTCAGCCTGGGCAATAGTGGCAAGGCTGTTCTCGGGGGCGCCCATGGTCATCAGGGCCGTGCGCATGTCCAGGATTCCCACGTTCCCGCTCATGGAGACCGGGCAGCCTTTTTTCCTCAGTTGGGCAATGGTGATGTGGATCATGGACTCAGCCGTAATCTGGGTAACCACACCGGCCAGGGTAACCGGACCTGTAGCCCCGGCCTGAACGGTGGATCCCGCCAGCTGAGGAACAAACCGGTCCGCTGCCACAAATATCCGGCTGATGACGTCGTCGGGAAAGTGCAGCGGGGCGATGGCTTCCGGGTAGGCGATGATGAAAGGTTTACGGCTCAATTCCTCCCTGCCCCCTGCCACCACTGAGGCCATCTCGTATACATATTCACATCCAAGGGCGCTGTAGCAGAGGAAGACCGAGGGCTTTACCGTGTTGCGCAGCATGGCCGGCACCTCGTAAAGCTCTGCCGTGTCCGCCGGCACATCCTGGGCCGTTCCCATGGGCATGACAAAATCAATATGCTCCAGGTAATCGGCGACATGGGCGCCCATCTCAATGTCCCGGATTGTTGTGGGCCGGATCTCCCCGGTGAAGGCATCCCTTGTACTGGGGCTGCCGGTTGAGGTGCCGAAGTATGATTTCTCGCCTTCCACCTCCATGGCCCGGCGGCCTTCACGGTCGTATATGGACCAGCCCTTGGGTGTGGATGAAAGGCAGCCTTCCACGATGAACCTTGGAATCCTGATGATATCATCCTTTACCCAGGCGCCTGCCTGCTTAAACATCCTGTGAATTTCCCCGTGCCCGCATTTAAAGCCCACGGATTCAACAATGTCATATGCCGCCTGACGGATTTCGTAGATCTGATCGTCTGTCAGGACGTTCAGTCCCACGGACCGGCTTGGTGTGCTTGCTGAATGGATCAATGTATGGTCCTCTCTTTTAATTTTCGGAGTCCAACCTGTATCACGAAAGGCATTTGCAATCAACAGCTTATTTAAACAGCGTTGCAACTACAAAAAATATAGACTCAACATTCAAAATTGATATATCAGCTTAAAAATTCTATTGTTTTGGCCCATCAGTTTTTCCCGGGTACAGCCGTTCCCAGGTGCCAGAAACTGGCCTCTTCCTCCATGATCCGTTCCATTATCAATGCTTTGCCTTCGGCCAGTTCCTTCTGAACCGCTCTTACGGCACCACCGGCGTCCCTGGCCTTCAGACGGTCGAGCACCCGTGCATGGGTATCGATCATCTCCGTTCCGGGATTACTCATAACCATGAACCTGGCCAGACGGTCATGGAGATGCCCCACCTGGAGGGCCAACTCATGGTTACCTGAAAATTCGGCCAGCATGACATGGAACTTCCGGTTTTCCTCCGTATACCGGACAAAGGACTCTGTCCGGTCATCCGTATACCCGTGAGGAATCGCCTCCAGGATCCTGATCTGCTCATCGGTGATCTTCCTGACCGCCCGCTCCACAACGGCCAGCTCAAGTATACCGCGCAGATCCATCATATCGTTGAGTTCCTTGAGGGTCACCAGGGTAACATAGTAGCCGGACCGGGGTTTAATGGTCACCAGTTCCTCCTGGCTGAGCATCTGAAGTGCATCCCGCACAGGGGTGACACTGGTGCCGAATTTTTCCTTTAACCGGTCGATGGACAAGCGTTCTCCCGGTTTTTTCAGACCGCTGATAATGTCAGCCCGGATGGCTTTATAGATGGTAAGCTTGGCAGCATCTGCTGTTTTGGGGGGCATGAATATCTCCTGGACATTAGAGTAATGTTATATGATCTGTTCATATATCATAAGGAAAATTATCTCAACAACAGAAAAGATTGACAGGAACAAAAGCCTTCATTAGCCAGTGTGTTTTTTGAATATACACATAAAATCTCTGCTTTTGATATATCAATTACAACAATTAAAACATTTTTCATCTGTTCTATTGACAAACCAACAGGTTTTATCTTATCTGGACACCAGGATAATATAGAATACTTACCATTGACCAGGAGGGAGCAGGTGCCCTGAATCCCCGGCAATATCCGCAATTGGTGTTCCAGTCCAGTTGCCCGGCGAAATTTGTTAATATATGGAGACAAATAATGACATTGAACGACTTTTCTCTGGATTTTTTTTCCCTGAAGGGTAAAACCGCCATGGTAACCGGGGGAAACAGCGGCCTTGGCCAGGCCTTTTCCATGGCCCTGGCAAAGGCCGGGGCAGACCTGTTTATCCCCAGTGTGATCAAAGAGACCGGAGAGACCCGGGAGATGGTTGAAGCCCAGGGCGTGAAAGCCGAATTCCTCACCGTTGACATGACGGTCAAAGGGGCCTGCCAAGAGATCATGGACACCTGCCTTGACCGTATGGGGTCGCCGGATATCCTGGTGAACAATGCAGGGATCTGCAAGCTCAACTCCGTGCTTGATTTCGACCGGAATGACTGGGATCCCATGATAGACGTCAATGTGACCGCGGCCTTTGAACTGAGCCGGGAAGCGGCAAAGGTGATGATCCCCCAGAAAAGCGGAAAAATTATCAACATCTGCTCCCTGTTCTCCTATCTGGGCGGACGGATGTCCCCCTGCTACGCCGCTTCCAAACATGCCCTGGCAGGACTGACAAAGGCCTATTGCGACGAACTTGCCGAACACAATATCCAGGTAAACGGTATTGCTCCGGGATATTATGCCACCCGGATCACCGAGGCCACAAGAAGCAACCCCGATTCCAACACAAAGGTGCTGGAACATATCCCTGCCAACCGCTGGGGGAACCCACAGGATCTTATGGGGGCGGCGGTCTATCTTGCCGGCCGGGCCTCGGACTACGTCAACGGCCATATCCTGGTGGTGGACGGCGGGTATCTGGTGCGCTAAAATATATGATTTCAACACACAAACTCCAAGATAAAGGAAGTATCATGCTGACGAGAGAAGCCATTGCAGAACAACTGGAAGCCATTCTGGGGCCGGAGCGGGTCATCACGGACAAAGAGGTCCTGAAGGAGAGCAGCATAGACCGGTACAGAAAGGTTCAGAGCGTTTTCGGTATCTATGAGCTTCCCATACCTGCGGCAGTGGTGAAGCCTGCGGATGCGGCGCAGGTCGCAGCGATCCTCAGGTTTGCAGATAAAAACAATCTCAACTGCGTGCCCAGAACCGGGGGATCAGCCACCGAAGGCGGACTGGAAACCATTGTGGAGAATTCCATTGTCATAGACGGCACCGCAATGAACCGTATCGTAAAAATCGATCCGGTGTCCATGATGGCCACGGCCCAGTGCGGGGTGAACCTTGAGGTCCTGGAAAACAGACTCCGGGAACAGGGGCTTACCATGGGGCACTCCCCCCAGTCCAAACCCCTGGCCATGATGGGCGGCCTTGTGGCCACCCGGAGTATCGGCCAGTTTTCCACCCTCTACGGCGGTATAGAGGATATGGTCATAGGCCTGGAAGCCGTATTTCCCAACGGGGAGATCACCCGGATCAAAAATGTACCCCGAAGGGCCTGCGGTCCGGATATCCGCCATATCATCATCGGAAACGAAGGCGCGCTCTGCTATATCACCGAGGTCACCGTGAAGCTCTACCGGTTCTATCCGGAAAACAACAGGTTCCTGGCCTATGCCCTGCCGGATATGAAAACCGGGCTTGATATCCTGAGGAATGTCATTACAACAGGTTACCGGCCGTCCATTGCCAGACTCTACGATGCAGAAGACGGGGCCCAGCACGGATTCAACCAGTTTGCCGGAGATAATTGCGTGCTTATTTTCATGGCCGAGGGGCCGGAACGGATCGTGACCGCCACCATAGAGGGGATAACGGAGATCGCAGGCACCTGTAAAGGATGGACGGCCATTGATCCCCGTGCCATTGAAAACTGGTTCACCAACCTGAACTGGGGGCCTGAAAAGGTGGCCCAAGAACGGGAATTCCTGAAAAAAAACCTGAACACCGGCTTCACCACCGAGGTCTCCGGCAACTGGGACTGCATCCTGGCCATCTATGAAAATGCCCTGGCCCGCATCAAAAAGGACTTCCCCCATATTGACGATCTGACCATGCTGGGCGGTCACTCCTCACACAGTTACCAGACCGGCACCAATATGTACTTTGTATACGATTACAACATAAAAGGCGATCCTGCCGAAGAGCTTGAAAAATACCATGTCCCCCTCAATGCCATGATCGTGGAGGAGACCCTGAAGGCAGGCGGCTCAATGGTGCACCATCACGGCATCGGCAAGTACCGGACCCCCTGGACAAAAGAGGAACACGGGTCTGCCTATTACCTTCTTGACTCCCTTAAAAAGGTGCTTGATCCCAACGGCATCATGAACAAGGGTACGATTTATCCCGTGGAAGAATGAAGCTCACCGTTTGTTTCAAAACAATTGCCGAATACGGCAGGCTGCCTGAGGAGGCCTGGAAGCCCTCCCTCCTTGATCCGGACATCCGTCCGGACGCAAGTTATATCCGCCGGGATTTCAACTGCTACGACGAATCCGCCCTTGAAATGGGACTGGCCCTGGGGGAAGGCAGCTGGGAGACAACCGCCCTGACCATAGACACCCCCGGGGCAGATCTCTTTTTACGCCATCTTTATGCGGTGGGGTACGACAGGGCCATCAGGATTGATCCCGCCGGTGCAGACCTGAGGTTCAGCCCTGAAACCGTGGCCCGGATCATTGCAAAACACGTGGTTCAAGACCGCACAGATCTTGTGATCCTGGGCACCCAGGGAGGCGAAGGCGACAACCGGCAGACCGGATATTTTCTCGCCGAAATCCTTGGCCGGCCCTGTATCCGGGAGGTGACCCGGGTGATATCAAAAGGAGACGGCATTGAGGTGGAAAGCCTGTCGGATTCCGGCACCCTGATCCGGAACATAAGTCTACCCGCTGTATTGATTGTGGGTAACTCCCTTGACGCCCCGATCCTCCGCCTGCCCACCCTTGCCCAAAAACT
>JAKSAX010000350.1 GCA_022361395.1 Desulfobacterales bacterium
TCACCTCACCAATATCCACTGCAATGGTTTCAAGTTTTCCGGCGCCTTCGGCCTCGGCAATCTCAAAGACATTGGGCCGGATGGAGGCCATCTGAACGGGGCCGTCAATATCCACGGTGGCAATTACTTTGCCGCCGTACAGGGTGCGGGTGGCCACGAGGCGCCCCTCTTCAATGGAAAAGCCGGAACATTCGACAGCCAGGCCGGCATCCAGGCGGGCAGCCACATTGGCTGACAACTCCCTTCCCTGACGGGTGGCACCGAAAATCACGATGCCGGGTGACCGGGCTTCAATGATGCCTGCCACTACATTTTCATATTCACAGGGCCTATAGGTTTTCAGGGCGGAATCATCGGCCAGGACAATGGTGTCCGCACCGTACGTGGCAAGCTCCTTTGCCTGTGCTTCGGCGCCGTCACCCAGAACCACTGCCGTGAGGTTTGATCCCAGTTCATCTGCCAGACGTCTGCCCTGGCTTACCGCCTCCAGGGAAATTTTCCGGAACGCATCATTCCAGAGTTCGGTAATAATTAATACATCTTGTGCCATTGGTTTCTCCTTTTAGATGACGTTGGCTTCTTCTCTGAGAAGTCTGACAAGTTCTGCGGCTTTCTCAGCCGGGGTGCTGCCTTCGATCCGTTTACCTTCAGCCCGTTCCGGGGGAAATTCCATGGAACGGATCTTTACTTTGGCCCCTGAAACCCCCAGGGTCTCCGGATCAAAACCGATGTCTTCCAGTTCCCGTTCATCCACTTTTTTCTTCTTGGCCTTCATGATGGCGCGGAAAGCCGGATACCTGGGCTCGTTCAGGCCCTTCTGGGCCGTGATCAGGGCAGGGAGAGCGGCTTTGACAACGGCGGTGCCCCCGTCAATGCTCTGTTCGCAGACAATGGCACCGTCTTCAAGGGTCTGGCCGGTCACGAGGCTGATCATGGGAATGTTCATCATTTTAGAGATAAACGCCGGTACCTGGTAATTGTCGTCATCCACGGCCCGGTTGCCGCAGATGATAAGGTCATGGGGGGTCTCTTCCAGAACTTTGGCAATGATTTTAGACGTGGTATAGGCGTCCACTGCACCGAACTCTTCCTCGTCATATTCATCATTGATATGGATGGCATTGTCCACGCCCATGGCATAGGCCACCCTGATGGCCTCGGATACCCTGTCCGGCCCCACGGTTAATACGGTGACGGTGACATCATCCTGTGCTTCCTTGATAAGCAGTGCCTCTTCCAGGGCAAATTCATCATAGGGGTTGATGGCCCATTTGAGATCCTCGGTGTCCAGGCGGTCCTTGGATTCTGCAATTTCAACCGGGGCTTCAGTATCCGGTACCTGTTTCATGAGTACGATAATATTCATTTATGATTTCCTTGATTTGTTATGGCTTGGGTGCTGCCGGACAGGTTGCCTGAGTCCGGCAGCAGGGTTGTTGCTTTTTACATTTTGGTCCGCTGGTTTTTGGGATCATAGGGAGAGGATAGGTGAAGTTTGGCAGGTCTCAGCTTTCCTTCCACCATGATTTCGTATTTGCCTTCCTCAATCCATTCTTTGGTGATGCCTTCGGGATTTTTTACATATCCCATGGCGCAGGCAGCCCCGACCTCAAATCCGTATCCGCCCGATGTGGCAATACCGTTGAGTTCCCCGTTCCTGAAAATGGTCTCGTTGCCGTAAAGCATGATGTCAGGATCTTCCAGGGTGAGCATGATCATTTTACGGGTCAGGCCTTTCTGCTTCTGGGTCATCAGGGCCTCTTTACCGATGAAGTCGCCCTTGTCCAGTTTGACGCCGAAGCCCAGCCCTGCTTCATAGGGGCTGTCATCCGGTGTAATGTCGGATTCCCAGTGGCGGTAACCGGTTTCAAGGCGCAGGGAGTTCACCGCCTGCATGCCCACCAGTTTCAGGCCGTGTTTTTTGCCCTTTTCCATGATGGTGTCAAAGGCCGCCAGGGTGGCGTTGGTGGGGATATACAGCTCCCAGCCAAGTTCGCCCACGTAGGACATGCGCACGGCAATGGCCCTGGTGTATGCAATGTCTATTTCCTGGGCCGTGGAAAAGGGAAAGGCTTCGTTGGAAAGATCGGCATCTGTGAGATCCGCCATTAAGTCCCTGGCTTTAGGACCCATGATGGCCAGCATGGAGTACCCGTGGGTGACGTCGATGATGGTGCAGATAGCGTCTTTGGGGGTGCGGCGTTTGATGTAGTCCAGATCACGGATGGGTGTTCCGGCTGCGGTGACGATAAAGAAGGTCTCTTCATCTATTTTAGTAACTGTGATATCGGTTTCAAACCCGCCTCTTTCATTGACCACCGGCGTGTAGACAACGGTTCCCGGTGCGCCGGATACGTCGTTGGTGCAGATGTTCTGGAGTACTGCTTCGGCATCCCTGCCCTGGACCATGAATTTACCCATGGATGTCAGGTCATACATGCCCACGCCGTGGCGGACGGCCAGGTGCTCTTCTTTCTGGTAGGGCAGCCAGTTGGGGCTTTTCCAGTCGTATTTATGCTCGGCTTTTACGCCTTCAGGGGCAAACCAGTCCGCTCTTTCCCAGCCGGCAATCATTGAGAAAGCCGCGCCGTTGTCTTTGAGGCGGTCATGGACGGGAGAGCAGATAACCGGTCTGGCAGTGGCGCGCTGGCGGTTGGGGTAGTGCTGTTCGTAAAGGATACCCACGGATTCCTTAACCCGGTCATGGAGGTATTTGCTGTTCTGCTGCCAGGGGAACCAGCGCCTGACATCAACCGGCCAGAGCTGTTCTTCCGTGTAGCCCTGGGAGATCAACTGGGCAAGGGCACGGCCCACACCGGCAGAGCCTGCAATACCGACGGAGTTCATGCCGCAGCCCACGAAGAAGTTTTTCAGGTGGGGGGCTTCACCGAGCATGAAGGCATTGTCCGGGGTAAAACTTTCAGCGGAAATCTGGAGGTGGCGGATCTGGGCATCTTCAAGGGCCGGGAACCTGTCGAACCCGCATTCCATGAATACCTCAAGCTGATCCCAGTCTTCGGGAAGCTCGGTGTATTTCCAGTTCTCGGGAATACCTTTCATTCCCCAGGGTTTGGCTTCCACTTCAAAACCGCCGATAAGAATACCGCCGGACTCTTCTTTAAAATAGGTTACCCCGTCAAAGTCCCTGACCGTGGGAAAGTGTTTTTTCAGGCCTTCAATGGGAACAGTGATGGCGTGGAGATGTTCTGCCGCGTGGAGGGGCAGGCTGACCCCGACTTTTTTACCGATATCCCGGCTCCACATACCGGCGCAGTTGACCAGGTATTCACAGGAGATCTCACCGTTTTCGGTTTTAACGCCTTTTACCTTGCCGTCCTTGGTGATGATGTCAAGGACCTTGCAGTTTTCAATAATAGTGGCACCGCCGTTTTTAGCCCCCTTAGCCAGGGCCTGGGTGGCGCCGATGGGGTCCACCTGACCGTCGTTGGGCAGGTAAAAGGCAGCCTTTAACCCTTCGGTACTCATACCGGGTACCATGTCCTCGGCTTCCTTAAGGCTGATTTCATGCATGTCAATACCGAATGCCTTGGCCATGGCAGCCCCGCGCAGCCATTCAAAACGGCGGTCTTCGGTCTGGCAGACACCGATGGCACCTGTCCTGACAAAGCCGGTGTTCACCCCTGTCTCTTCCCCGAGAGTTGAGTAGAGTTCACATGCGTACTTGGCCAGGTTGGTCATCTCCTGGTTCTGGCGCAGCTGGGCCAGAAGGCCGGCTGCGGCAAAGGTGGTGCCGGAGCCCAGCTCTTTTCTTTCAAGCAGCAGGACATCTTTAAATCCGGCCTTTGTTAGATGGTAGGCTGTGCTGCATCCGACGATGCCGCCGCCGATAATAACGACCTGGGCCTGGGTGGGAAACTGGGTTGTCATTGAAATCTCCTTATTATTATAACGGTTAAATTTAAATTTTTCAGTTTGCAGTCTGCATCCAGAATAGCAAGTGCCGTGCCAGAAGATTTTGTGTAAATCCGGAGAGCGGCAGATGGGTGCAAATTAAGGAAAAACTGTGGGAAAGGCCTGAACTGCGCCGGTTCGGGGGCTGAATCAGTTTACCAGGTGTGAATCATTTGCCTGAATTCTGATTTAAAAATGAATCACTGCTGATTCAGCCCCCGGACGGCAGAAAAAAGGGGGCGGCGTCTTCCGCCCCCTTTTTTAATGGTTTGGTTTCATGGGGTTAATATCCCATCAGGCCGGGGAGCCAGAGGGAGATCTGGGGAATAAAGGCGATCAGGAAGACGGCAATCATGGCCACAATGGAGAATGGCACGGCCTTCAGGGATATCTCTTCAATGGTGACATTGGCAATGCCCGATGCAATGAAGAGGTTTTCACCCAGGGGCGGTGTCTGGAACCCGATTTCACAGCAGCAGACCAGGACAATGCCGAAATGAATGGGATCAATGCCCAGGTTGTACATCACCGGGAGCAGTACCGGGGTCAGGATCATTATGGTGGCCAGGGTTTCCATGAACATCCCCACAAACAGGAGGAAAAAGATGATCATGGTCCATATGAGATAGGGGTTCCTGGTAAATTCCAGCATGGCCTCGGCCACAATGGCCGGAATCCGGTTCTCCACCAGGAGGCGACCGAATACTGTTGCGGTGAACAGGATCAGCAGCACCCGGCCCGTCAGCCAGGTCGTGGTTTCAAGGGCTTTCATGATCTGTTTTACTTTAAGTTCCCTGTGGATGGCAAATCCCACAAAAAGGGTGTAAAAAATCGCAATGATGGCGGACTCCGTGGGGGTGAACAACCCCGAATATATGCCGCCCAGGATGACCACCGGCGCCAGGACCGCCCAGAATCCTTCACGGAAAGCACGGCCCATGGCTGAAAACGACCATCGGTCCGTGAGTCCCTTGTATCCGGATTTTTTACAGAGGATATAGTTCATGATCATGTGGCTGACTGATATCACAAGCCCGGGGAGAAAACCGGCCACAAAGAGTTTGGGAATGGAGACGCTTTGAAAGCTGCCGAATTTGGCCACGGCTTCCGCAGGCGGCTGGATCCCCATGCCGGAAATCCCGAAGATGACCATGGGAATGGAGGGCGGGATCACCACGCCAAGTCCCCCTGAAGATGCAGTGACAGCCGATGCATATCCTTTGTCATATCCCCGGTTCATCATGGCGGGAATCATCAGCATGCCCACGGCTGCCGTGGTGGCCGGGCCGGATCCGGAAATGGCCCCGAAAAACATGCAAGCCAGGATCGTGGCGCAGGAGATGCCGCCGGTCATGGGGCCGGCAAAGGATTCCGCCAGGTTGACCAGGCGTTTGGATACCCCGGCCGCTTCCATGAGTGCCCCTGCCAGGATAAAGGCGGGCAGCGCCATCAGGGGAAAGGAACCCACTGAGGTAAAGGCGATCTGAACCAGTTTAATGGGGTTGTCCCCGAGGTATAAAAAAGCGGTTACCGCAGATACCCCGAGGGAGATCGAGATGGGGGCGCCCACCAGAAGAAGGCCTAAGAACGTACCGAAAAGAATAAAAACAACTAAGTTTTCCAATTTTTATAGTCTCCTATTTGGCGGGGCCGGAAGCCTTATCAATGTCGACGGCATCGGGATCTTTGATATCCACGCCTTTGATCAGCCTGAGATAATTGATCTGGATTACCCGGAGGGTCATGAGTACAAATGCCAGGGGAAGCACCACATAAAAGTATTTCATGGGGATTCCCATGGTCTGGGACTTCCAGAACAGGTTCATTTTCACGAACACAAAGGTGTAGCTCAGGTAGATGAAATAGCAGTTGAAAATGATCCAGACCAGGTCGGCAAAGGCCTCTATTGCAACACCGAGTCTCCGCGGCAAAAGCTTGAACTGGAAGGTGACCCGGTTATGGGCCCCCAGCCGGCAGGCGTAACAGGCACCGAAGAAGACAAACCAGACAAAGAGGTAGGTGGCCAGCTCTTCACCCCAGGAAATGGAGTAAGAGAAGAACTCCCTGAGTAAGATCTGAATAAAGAGGAGAACGACAAAAAAGGCCAGCAGGAACTGGCAGGTGTAATTTTCAAAATTATCTATGAACTTCAGTAGAATACGATGAATCGCCATGATGCGTCCTTTTTATAAAAACGGTTCCCGGCAGATACCGGGAACCGTTTGATTTTTAAATCACCTGCCCGATAAGGGCAGGCAGTTATAAAATGGTCAGAACATCAGGCTTACAGGCTGCGGCCCAGGGTTTTGAGGATTTTTTCAAGTTTGTCCTTGCCGCCGATACTGTCGTAGTATTTGGGCCAGACCGCGGTGGTGGCTTTTTCGATCCATTCTTTTTCCCCGTTTGCCGGCTCGTTTATTTCCATACCGTTGGCAATGAGTTCTTTTTTAATATTTGCTTCGGATTCCCTTAAGAAGTTCGCACTGTGGCGGGTGGCCTCTTTCCCGGCTTTGAGTATGACCGCCTGCATCTCAGGCGTCTGGCTCTGGAAAAGTTCTTCGGAAATAATCAGGGGTTCAAGGGAGAAAATATAGCGGATGGGTGTGACATATTTCTGGATTTCATAGAATTTCATGGCATAGACGGTCATATAAGGATTGTCCTGACCGTCCACAACCTTCTGCTGAAGGGCTGTAAAGGTCTCGGACCATGCCATGGGTGTGGGGTTGATGCCCCAGGATTTATATGTGTCGATCATGATGGCGTTTTTAGGCACACGGATGACAAGCCCCTTGAGGTCGTCAAGGGTTTTTACCGGTTTTTTCGAATTGGTCAGCACCCTGAATCCCGTGTAGGTCCAGGCGATAATCCGGACGCCCGCGTCCCTTATGGTGTTTTCAGTCAGCTCTTTGCCGATATCACCCTGGGTGATTTTAACGGCTTCATCAAGACTCTGGATGACGTAGGGCAGTGAGAGGCTTCCCACTGTCGGAGAAAAGGGGGTGACGTTGTTGATGGCCAGGAGGGAAAAATCAAGGGTGCCCATGGCGCAGTCATTGACGGTATCCTGTTCCGAACCGAGCTGCCCGTTGAGGAAAAGGGTGGCTTTGTATTTGCCCTTTGTCTCCTTTTCAAGTACTTCGGCAAATTTCAGGCCGGTCTGTTCCTGGGGGCTCCCTCCGGAATCTCCCACGGCAATTTTCCATGTTTTTGCGGAAACCGGAAAGGCAAGGGCCATGACCAGAGCAAGTGTTGCAAAACCTGTAAACCATTTTAACCAGATGTGCTTTTTCATTCTTTCTCCTTGGTATTGAAACGCGGTAAAAAATTTAAACTGCATCCCTCAGGAAAACTAAGGTCACTGCTTCATCTTTCCGTTCAGGATGCCCCTATGCTAAAATTTGTGCCCACCTCCGGGGGCAGATCGGATGTTGCCGGCTGATCAGATACTGGCAAATTGTTAAACTGTTCCCCGGCCGAAGGTTACAGCCGGGTGTAACTTACTTTACAAACCAATGGGCACTGTGTGAGCAATAAGTGTGCCATTTTCCGGCAGATTCCTTTTCCCTGAGGTTGATCCGTCTTTCGGGGGGTGTAAACTATCAGGTTACAGAAGTGTTTCACTCACGTAAGGCCCTATATCTGAATTTTATGAATCCGGATCCGGGGAGTGATAATCAGGGTGTTGATGATGCAAAAACGGATCACCGGAATGTAAATATTCAAAATTGCATCATTTTTTTTAAATACAGAGGTGATTTGACAAAAAACAGAATCGTGGGCTATACAATCTCAGCAACGGTTTTTCCGTTGTCCGGATTTTTTCCTGGGAGGGAACCTCTAAATATATGTTTAAGAATAAACTTGGAATATCCAGCGCCCTTGAACCGGGTGATTTTGAATTGATTTTCGAATCCATCATGACCCATTCAAAGGACGGGCTTTTTGTGGTGGACAGGGACGGTGTCGTGGTCATGGTAAACCGGGCCACTGAAAAGATGTTTGAATTCAGGAAGACCGATGTGCTGGGCAGGAATGTAAAGGACCTGGTAAAAGAGGGATTCTACGAACCATCGGTCTCTTTAAAGGTCATCCGCCAGAAAAAAGCCATTTCCCTGATCCAGACCACCCGGTATCAGAAAAAAATCCTGTCCACGGGCATACCGATTTTTGATGATCTCGGAGAGGTCCGGTTTGTCCTGGTCAATGACCGGGATATTTCCCATATCAATATGCTGGCCCAGAGCCTTTATCCGGATGAATTGCCCGAAGATGCGCTTCGCCTGGATTTTTCGGATATCGACCTTGCCTCCACCGAGCTTGAGAAGATGGTGGTAAAAAGCCCGGCCATGGTCAAGGTGATCCAGACCGTTATCCAGGCGGCGAAATTTGATGTGCCCATGATCCTCACCGGGGATTCAGGGGTGGGAAAGTCCATGATTGCAAGGCTCATCCATCAATTATCCAGGCGGAGGAACTATCCGTTTATAGACCTGAACTGCGCCGCTATCACCCCCTCTCTTATCGAGTCTGAGCTGTTCGGCCATGAGAGCGGGGCCTTTACCGGTGCATCTGCCACAGGAAAAAAAGGGTTGTTTGAGACCGCCCAGGACGGCACCCTGTTTTTAGATGAAATCGGTGAAATTCCCCTGCCCATCCAGGTGAAGTTTTTAAAGTTCCTTGAGACCATGGAACTGATCCGGGTCGGGGGCACCCGTCCCGTGAAAATCAACACCCGGGTGATTGTGGCCACCAACCAGGATCTTGAACAGATGGTGTCGGAGGGCAGTTTCAGGCAGGACCTTTACTTCAGGCTCAATGTGGTGCCCATCACCATACCGTCCCTGGCGGAGCGGCCCGAGGACATCGTGCCCCTGGCGCTCTCTTTCTTGGAACGGTTTAACAGTGAATTTCATACCAAAAAAGAGTTTTCCGGGGCTGTGTGCCAGGTGTTGTCCCAATACGACTTCCCGGGTAATGTCAGGGAGCTTGAGAACCTGGTGCGGCGGCTGGTGACCATGACGGAAAAGGATTTGATTGACCTGGGAGACCTGCCCCCCATGTCGTCCGGCTCCGTTCCGGTTATGCCGCCGGACAGTTCTGAGGGACCGGGGTACCAGGATGAGGTTGCCGCATTTGAATTCCGGAGACTGACCGAAGCGGTGGAACAATACGGCAGCCAGCGTAAAGCTGCCAAGGCCCTGGGCATCAGCCAGGCCACCCTGTCCAGGAAGCTTAAAAAGGGGCGGCCGGATTCTCCCTGAAAATTCGCCCGGGGCACCTGCACATCCGGGCACACTGACCGGCAGGCTGGGTGGGAACAGGTTAAAAAGCCGGAACCGGCAGGTTCCGGTCCGTATAATAGGCCTTGATTATCCGTCCGATTTCTCCATTGTTGATCATCAATCTGATTGTGGCCTCAACCCTGTCTATATCATCCATGAGGCCTGATTTTTTGGAGATACCCAAATAGACGGATTTTTTCTTGCTGAACCGGTAAGGGGAGATCTCCACGGCCTGTGCAATCCCCAGTTTATGAATGAGGTGGATTCCTGTGCACTCACTGATGATAACCGCATCCAGCCTGCCCAGCAAAAGTTTTTTAAAATTTCCGGTATCATTGTGGACCTCCTCCTTTTGCAGTGCCATGTCCCCGTCAAACCGGATAAAATATTTCGAGCCCCGGACCATGCCGATTTTCAGTGTTTTTAAATCTTCATACTGCCGGATCTGCCCTGCTTTCCCTTTTGGAACAAAAAATATGGTATCTGACCGTTTTTTATAAGGGGGCAGGATGTAATGAATATAAGCCTCCCGCTCCGGCCGCTTGAGAATGCCGCAGGTCATGTCCACAAGGCCTTTTTCCATCATCAGCAGTCTGCGTTTGAACGGGGCATACCGGAACATGATCCCGGCATTAAGCGCCTCTGCAACAGCGGTCAGGATTTTTGTGTCCGGCCCACCTTTAGTCTCTTCATCAATAGAGACCGCAATGGTCTGCTGTCCGGCCCGGACAGGAAGTGCCGAAAGCAGGGCCAGGAGAATGCCGACAATGATACTCAACTTCATATTCAACACGATAATGCTTTCCAGACAACGTTGGTGGTATGGAACCGTGCCAGTCACTTCTTATGGCAACCGCTAGTTTTTATCAGTAAAACATTGTCGTGTAAAGATATGTTATCGGATTCACCGAAACCAATACGCATTAACCTGTTGCCGGACACGGGGTGCCCGGCCTGCGGAGGGATAGTCAGGTTTAAGTTTACGGTGAACTATAATGCCCGTGTCAATCCGCCAGAACCCGTCCGGTGCCGCATGCCCTGCAGGTGCCGGATCTGAACCGGGTGGCATCGGAAAGGGATAGGACCCCGGTAACCTGTTCCCCGTCTTTATCCGTTACAAAGATTCTCTGGATATCAAATAACAACATCTGCTGTATGGCGTCGGAAAGAAGGATGCCTGCGTTGCAGCAGGTCACCGGTGAGTTCATGATGCTCTGGGCGGTTGCATCAGGATCCGCCCCCCGGATATATGCCAGCAGCAGGTCTGTTTTGGAGACAATACCGGTGGAGGCATCTGCTTTACCTGTTACAAGAACCGCTCCCAGTTTTTTTTCCGACAGGATTTCAATGACCTCGGCAATGGGA
>JAKSAX010000152.1 GCA_022361395.1 Desulfobacterales bacterium
GAGCTGAATATCAACGGATTTTAATTTTCCGGTCTGGCTTAGGTGAACACTCAGGCTTTCGATCTTGGGTGTGCCGTATTCGTCTCCCTGGTCACTGGTGTAGCCGGGCCAGTTTACCCAGGAATCTTTAAATGTAATGGTTTGGGCCCATGCCTGAGCACCTAAAAATGAAAATGCAATCACTAAGACGGTAATATATTTTTTCATTGTGCCCTCCTTTTTTAAGATTGTAGCTGTAAATATAGTCTTAAAAAAAACAGAGCACCATACGCCAAAAGGACCATTTCTCCGACTTTAGTATGAAAATGATGATGTTTTTGGGGAAATACGGGATCTCGCAAAAATTAATTCATGTACTGTTTTGCGGAAAATTCAATATGTTAGGTGGTTTTGCAAACAGGGTGTGTTAAGTTTTTTTGCGAATCCCCAGTGATTGGTTTTTAAGGCCCATAGAAATGATTTTCAGGGGCAGGCAGGGAAAAAACAGGATAGGTTTACGGGGAATTGCCCCGGACCCGGAAGAATCCGGGCCCGGGATGAGTCTGTTTCAGGAGAATTCGTCTATGTAGAGAATGACTTTCCGGCACTCGGATTCAAGGGCGGCCAGTTTATCATCCATCCCCTCAAGATCCTGTTGACGCCCTGCCTGCTCTATGACCTGGGCTGCTGTGGCAGCGGGTTCGGCAGCCAGGTACCTGAGCGTGCCCTTGAGTTTATGGGCTGTGTCATCAATCCCCTGAAAGTCTTTTTGGTCAATGGCGGTCTTTATCTCTTTGATGAGCACCTGGTAATCCATGAGAAACTCTGCGAAACACTCCTGAATGAGTTCCTCGTCGTTGTCCATGATTTCTTTGAGTTCATCAAGATTTATAACGGACATGGGCGTCTCTCTCCTTAAGGGGTAAGGCCGTCAGTCAGGAGTCTTTTTTCTGCTCCCAGAATTCACGGCTTTCTTTAAGAATATCATTTATGTCGTCATCAAGATCCTGGGAATCCGCCTCCCCGTCAAAGGCCGCGTCTTCGTCAGTATCCGGATCAAGCATGAGGTCTTCCTCATCATCCAGCGTCAGTTCGTCGCCGTCATCCAGGAGCAGATTGTCACCCTCATCCATATCTGACAGTTCCAGTTCATCCTCCTGGCCCATATCCATCTCATCTGAAATCTCTTCATCCAGATCATAATCCGGCAGGTCAACGGGCAGGTCTTCTTCATCTGTTTCATCCGGGCTGTCCGCAAGACCGGAATCCTCTTCCATCTCCAAAGAGGACTCGGTTTCATCTGAATCAGGAAAGGAAAAAGCCTCTTCCCTGAGTTCATCGTCCAGATCCAGGTCATCGTCGGAGATGCCGTCGGTCAGGGAAATCTCTTCCTCCAGCCCGGTGAGATCTTCGGAAGCGGTTTCCGTTTCGGAAGGGGCTCCGGCCCTGTCATCAATGAAATTGCCATCCCGGTCAAACAGGAGGCTGCCGCTCAGATTGACTTCAAAGTCAAGCCTGAAGGCAATCTGGTTGTCATGGACCACGATCTGTCCGCCCTTTGAGGCCAGGGCTGCTACGGCCATCCTTTCTTTGAGGATTTCCCTGACTGCCCCAAGGTCCAGATCTTCCTGGACAGAGTCGATCAGGTCTTTTTCTCCGCTTTTTATGACTTCCGGGTCTGTGATCTTCATCCGGGGTTCCTCTTGTTTAGATATTATAAGCTGTATTGGCAAAACTGTTGTCTATAAATTTTTCAAGGTCTATGATTTTTCCGATATCCATGACATCGTGCATATATCTCTGGATTTTATCCAGGTCGCTGGCCTCAGGATAAAGACCGTCCCACCGGATGGCCATTGGCTGGGAGAAGACATTCTGAAGTACCTGGGGATTCAGACCCATCTTACCCTGGGGATCCAGGAAGTTGACTGCAATCTCAGCGGCCCTGTTTTTATCGTTTTCAATATACTCGCCCGTATCCACCAGCAGGGATACAAATTCCTGGACTGCTTCAGGATGTTCCTGGATAAAATCCTTCTGCATGGCCACGATACAGCAGGGATGGTCTTCCCACCGGCTGGCCGAATAAAATTCCAGGTTTCCGATTTCAGCCTTAATTGCCTTGGTGGCAACCGGTTCGGCAACCATGAACCCGGCCACATCCTCATTCTCCTTCATGATGCCGGGCATTTTAATGGGAGGCACAACCTCAAATCTCACATTAATGGCCTTTTTGCCGGGTACACCCGGTTTCAGACCCAGTTCCTTCAGGAATTTATGGGCCAGCATATGGTGAACGGACATCTTGTGGGGAATATCGACAACCTTGTACTTGTAGAAGCTCTGGAGAGAATCAAACCTGTGGTCATAATGCCTGGACCTTACAAAGGTGGAGCCGTTTTTGTGGGCAAAGAGCACAAGCTGAATGGGGGAATCATAGGCAAAGAGGTCCATGGCAATGGGAGCCAGAACAAAGGCGCAGTCGATTTCACCGCTTTCAAGGCCCTCCTGGATGGGGTTCCATCCGGCCATGAGGCTGGTGCTCAGGTCAAAATGCTGGGTTTCCACATCACCTGTCTGGATTCTGTGCTTCAGGGCACCCAGGGCCAGGTGGTCGGTGATCTGGATATGGGCAACGTTCAGTTCAACACGGCCTCCGACAATGCTTCTCTTCTTTTTAACCCGCTGGGTCTCTCCCATGCCGCCGGTGAAAGCCTTTTCAATGGCTCCGGTGATCTGTGCCTCGTCAAAGGGCTTTGGGCAATGCGCATTTCCGCCGGCTTCCATGATGGCCATCTGCTGGCCCTTATCCGACTGGGCTGTGGCCATGATAAAAGGCAGGGCCTTGAACTCATCCATTTTTCTCAGGGCCTGGAGGAACTCAAGTCCGTCCATCTGGGGCATATTCCAGTCAGAGATGACCAGGTCCGGTTTTTCCGCTTTGACCTTTTCAATGCCGTCAGCACCGTTGACAGCCATGACAAGGTTGGTGAAACCTGCCTTGCTGAGGATCTGCTTAAACATGATCCGCATGGTACCCGAGTCGTCTGCCACAACAATTTTGATGTTTGGATCTACCGCCATAAAATGCTCCTTAAATCATATGGTATAAAATATCTTTCGTATTTTTATTCATTCCAAGACCAGCTGAATCTGTACTGAAGCTTCTGGAACATCCGGTCCAGAAGAAAGCCCAGGATACCGATGGCAATAATCATTGCCATGAGTTTGTCATACTCCATGGTATCCCTTGCATCATTGATGAGATATCCCAGTCCGCTGGATACCCCCAAAAACTCCGCCGGTACCAGGACGATCCAGGCCACGCCCAGCGCCAGTCTCAGGCTGGTCAGCATATGGGGTACCGAGTAGGGGATAACAATGGTCCGTATGAGCTGTATATTATTGGCCCCCTGGTTCAGGGCCATTTTGATCCATTGGGGATTGATGTCCATGACCCCGATGGCCGTGTTTAGTATTATAGGGCAAATGGTGGCCATTACAATCAAAAAATACACTGCTGACTCAAAGCTTGTAAATAAAAGCAGGGCAATGGGCATCCAGGACAGGGGACTGATCATTCTTACAAACTGGATGGAGGAATAGGAAAGCCCCCGGAGCATGGGGAAAAATCCGATTAAAATTCCAAGCGGAAGCCCTATGACCGAAGCAATGGCAATTCCCAGCACTATCCTGCGGAGACTTGTAAATACGGAAACCCAGAACCGGCTGTCCTGAAATGCATCGCCCAGGGCGGCCAGTGTCGGGCCAGGCAGAAATCCGCTGAACTGGGAAAATTCCGGCCGGGTAAAAAGGATACCGGTGACAACAACCCATAATACGGCAAAAATCCCGAGACCCACCAGCTCATACTTCCAGCCGAACCGCATCCGCTTGAAAAAAGGGGTAAGGCCGACCTGCCTGGTGTCCCTGTTTGAAAATTTATCAGTTGATTTCAACGGTTTCTTCCCTGGTAAAGGGTTTTTCCACGTCACAATCGCAGAAGTTATGAATTCCGCCCATATCATCCAAAGTTTTTCTGACAAAGGTATCGTCCACCAGGTCCGCGGTGGCCGCTCCTGAGTCAAGCCCGGCCAGAAAATCAGTATTTCCCTCCACAAGGGTTTTTTTCATCTGGTCCACAATGAAGCGGGTGGCGGAGGGAAATGGAAAGGGCTGAAATCCGATTCTTGATACATCCCATTCGGGATGAACCAGTTCCTTTGTCTGGGGATTTTCAAACACTTTGGCCAGAACCGTTTCCGGTACCGGCAGGTATCCGTCTCCGTCCCTGCTCAGCAGATGGGCTGTCTCCTTGGGATTTTTTATGCACCAGGCCTGTGCCCGGACAATGGCGTTCATCGCCTTTTGTACTGTCACTGGCTCCCGGTTGATCAGATTCTCATTGGTTACGATAACACAACAGGGATGGTTTTTCCAGATATCACCTGAATAGCGCATGATTCTGGCGTTGAATTTTAACTGGGCCAGGGCATTAAAGGGATCTGCCACGATAAAGGCGTCAAGCTTTCTGCCCAGGAGTGCTGTGGGCATGTCCGGGGGCGGCAGAATAAACGGGTTGACTTAATGGGGGGCAAGGGGGGCTGACTGGGGGCGGATAACCGGTGTCAGTCCCTGGCTTTCAAGTCCCAGCTGCATGATCAGGTTGTGCATGGAATACCAGGAGGGAACCGCCACCTGTTTTCCACCGAGATCCCCGAACCGGTATATACCGGAATCCCCGCGAACGGTAACGGCGCTGCCGTTGGTATGGTCCCAGGCCAGTACCTTCACCGGTACTTTCTGTTTGAACCGCATCCACACGGGAATGGGAAAGAGCATATGGGTGAAATTGAACTTGCCGGCCAGAAAGGATTCGGTAAGAACCTTCCAGGACCGCACCATGACCGGCCGTTCCACTGCCAGGCCCTCCTGGGCAAAATAACCTAAGCCGTGGGCCACCAGCAGGGGGGTGGCATCCGTGATGGGAAGATATCCCAGTTTCACCGGCGTCTGTTTTCCCAGGGCGCCCCGGGGCAGGATCAGGGGGGATAAGGCCGCCGTCCCTGCCGCACCGGCTGCGGTCTTTAAAAATCGTCTGCGGGAATATAAGGGAACGCGTAAATCCTCTTTATTATCGGGAGGGGTCATAGCAGTCTCCTTTTTGCCAGGTAAGCATTTTTAAAGCGGTCCAGAATTTTGGTGCGGACCTCTTTAATTGTTCTATGTTGGCTGTTCCTCGGGTATTCCTCGTTAATCTCAAAGATCTCTGTGATATTGGCCGGGTCACCTGCCAGAAGGACTATCTTATTTCCCAGCCTGATGGCTTCGTCAATATCGTGGGTGACAAATACGGCTGTGAATTTTTCCGACAGCCACAGATTGGTCAGCTCTTCCTGGATATGGGACTGGGTAAAGGTATCCAGGGAGGCAAAGGGCTCGTCCAGAAGCAGGGCTGAGGGCAGTCCCACCAGTGCCCGTGCCAGGCAGACCCGCTGGGCCATCCCCAAAGAGAGCTGGCCCGGCTTTGCATCTGAAAAACCGGTCAGTCCCATGATCTCCAGAAACTGGTTTACCCGGTAATCCAGTTCTTCAACATCCCCCCGGAGCCTGCATCCGTAAGCTACATTTTCCTTGACGTTGAGCCAGGGAATAAGGGCCGGCTGCTGGAACAGCATGGATCTTGAGGGGTGGATCCCGGCCATCTCCTCCCCATCCACATAAATTGAACCGGAACTCGGGGTATCAAGCCCTGCCAGCATGTTAAGCAGGGTGGTTTTGCCGCATCCGGATTCGCCCAGAATAATGACAAAATCCCCGGGATCAATGGAAAAGGAGATGTCCTTTAACACGATATGTGGTTTTTTCCCCGGACGCCTGTACTCTTTGCTGACTTTTTCAATATCTATTTTCAAGGGTATATTTCCGATACGGCATTCCGGGCAAAAACCGGGTTGATAAAGGTGTCAAAATCCGTGGTGCCGGCCAGCATTCCCATGGTCTGACTCATATAATCCTGTACAATGGCCAAAAGGTCGGGTTCCGGAATCAGGAGATCCGGGGTATAGCTTACACCGGAGGCCTCAATCGCCCTGGCAGTGATCCTCTCGGACTGACCCAGGAAATCGGCTGCAAGCCTAAGGGCTGTCTTATCCAGAACTGATTCCCCGGTCCTGTGCCGGTCAAGGATAAATGCAGACTCAAAAAAGAGACGGACCAGGGCATCCACCTCTTCATACCCCTCTTCAATGAGGTCTTGCCGGATAACAAAACCGCAGCAGGGGTGATCCTTCCACAGATCCCGGGAGCTGAGCAGCTTTTTTCCGTATTCCCGGTCCACCGCAACAGTGGCAAAAGGGTCTGCGGTCATGAAGGCTGCAATATCAGCATCCTCATCCTGTGCCATCATCTCCGGCATCACCCCCGGGGGAACGAACTCTGCCTGCACAGCGGCCGTCTTGTGATCCTGCCCAAGGTCCAGCCCTTTGGTGCCCATGAACTTGTGCAGCAACATATGCTGGACCGAAAGGGGATGGGGGACAAGAACGCTCTTCCCGGAAAAATCTGATATTTTATTGATCCGGGGATTCCCCACCATCTGGCTGCCGCCCCTGTGGGCAAACATGACCAGAACCAGATCAAGCCCTGCATCAAAAAGATCCATGGCCAGAGGGATATTGATAAAAGCGCCGTCAATTTCGTTTTTCCGGAACCCGCGGCTGATCTGCTCCCATGAGTTCATGGCCAGGGTATGGATCTCCGCCGGCAGTTCCGGCTCCAGGTTTATCTGACCGCCCGTTCCCGGCAGTGACAATCCCAGGATCAGATGATCAACAATGTTTAAATGTCCGATACGAATTTTAAGAATAGTCCTAACCCTTTACCATTTAAACGATTTTTTAAATTATGGAGTCAATTATTAGCACAGGCACCGTGCAAATGGCAAGTTTATATAAAGGGTCCGCAACCGCCGGCCCGGCTGGAATACCCGGCCTGCGAATCTTTTGTGGTGCTGTTCTAAAGGGAGAATATAGATGAACGGTACACTTAGTTATACTATTTTGATTACCCCACTGGATACTGTTACTGGGATTATATTTCGGCATATCACTTATAGCTAAAGATTTTTTTTAACAATGGAATACGCAAATCCTAACCCTCCTTGGTCGTCAAGGCTTGACCACCTTGCATCTTGCCTCCTTGTTTGGGTGAACGATGAATGAAATTCGTCTTCTTTTCCGAAATATATTGCAGGATTTTTGTAACCTTTCCAATTGAATTGATCAGATGTTATGTCGATTATGATACTATCATAATAAAGCCAGTCATGACTAAGAATTTCATTCTTTTCCCCTCCATTCGAGCCATGAATCAAATCTACTATTACTCCGAGCTCTTCAAACAAGTACTCTGCTAAGAGATGTGAAGAGTCATCACAGCATCCGTCAGGGAAATCAGCCGCACTAAGTGACGAATGCCCCCTGAATTCAGATCTTGGTATTTTTTCTACAATATCCCGAAAATGCTTCACTAATACTTCTATAGATTTATGCATAATTTTTTCTTTCACTCTAACGCGGCTTCTTCCGATTAAAGAGGGGGGATTAACTCCAGGGGAATTTACCATAAGATCCAACAGTTTCACCTTCTGACCCTCTATCAGTACGTTTGATGATCCGCCAACATATTGCGCAGAAATAATTCCAAGGTTTTTCTATTCCTACTTTATTATATGCATTTAATAATGCCTCTTTGATGTCCGATTGTGAGAGATCTTTGGAAGCAAACACTTCAAGTGTCGCCATTTTTGACTTTGATATTCTTGATCCTTCCAATTCTTCTACAAGTTCGATAATTTTTTGCATATTGGTCAAAACCTCGATTTTTTGAGTGATGTCTGGTGAATTAGGACGGACATAAAGTCAAGAGTCTCATTTATTGGACATAATCATCCTTTGCTTAAAAAATCAAGGAGCATGTTTATACATAGAAAACCGACGTAGGGAATAAACCATCGCAAACCAATGCAACCAGGCAGCCGGGGGTGCGGAGGCCTGTAGGCGCGTGAAATTTTCGGGACGCCATGGACAGGCAGTCCTGAAAATTTCCGTTACCCCGCCGTCAGGACGGCGGCGGGGTATTCGCTGAGGGCCCCGCGGCTCCGGCTGCCGGGTATATGCCGACGCCCCACGCGTAAAATACAGGCCCAAAACAGCACATTGACCAAAATAACACATTGAATTGTTAAATCATTTTTCCTGGTCAGGCATTACACAGTGTTGCCCGGTAAGTCCTTTCCGGGACAGCCACTCAAGAATGACGTCAACTGCCGGCCCGGGTTCTTTCAGCCAGCTGAAATGATCCGGGGTTATAGTCTTAAAACGCTCTGTCTTTGCCGTATAAATTTCAGTATCACTTACCGGGAATTTATCCAGCAGGCTTTTGGTGGAAGGGTAGGGGGCAAAGAAATCGTTTTCAATAACGATGCCCAGGAAAAATGACTTTATCCCGGGAGCAGCGGTTTCATATTCAACTTTCCGGTGCTTTGGCTTATAGATCCCGGTGCGGGCATTGTTTGACCAGTCGATCATAACGGTTTTTGGCTGGTTTCCGCCGAAACCGATTTTCTTTCCCGGAAACCAGCCCATGAGCCTGGCGGTCAGTCCGAAAAACTGAGTTGCAAAGAGGGTTTTAAGTTTTTCCAGGCCTTTCCAGGACTGATATCCGACATTGCCGCCGGCAATAACGATTGAGGCGGCTGCATGGGGATTTCCATGACATTGGAAAAGGCATCCCAGCTGTCCGCCGAGGCTGTGTCCGACAGTGATGATTCTTTTTCCCGGAAAACGTTCAGTTATGTAAGTCACAGCATCTTCCAGATCGGTAAGAAGTTCAGCGTAGCCGAAATTTCCTCCGGAGACGAGTTGGTTCTTCTGCAACCGGCCGTCCCC
>JAKSAX010000064.1 GCA_022361395.1 Desulfobacterales bacterium
CCGGTATCCGGCAGCGGGCGGTGCATTTTTGACCGGTATGTCCCGGGACTTACATTCTCCGCTTGGATGCCTTTATGGGATTAACCTTGGCTTTGGCAGTACCTGAAACGGTTTTGATCAAGTGTTTATTGGCATTGAAAAGCTCAAGGGGATCCATTCCCAGGTCCTCCAGCCGGCGGTTAACCTCTTCCCGCGCCACCCCGTAGCGGTTGACATCCGCCACCATCCGGTCCACCCGGTCCTTGTCGGTAAGGTAGAGTCCCCGGCTGTCTATGGCCAGGAGCTGGGCAGCGCCGTTGTTATCGATTTCCTGAATGATCATATCCGATGTGGTGCCGTAACGATTTTCCATTGAATTATTCCTTAAATTAGTTTGAGCAAATTTAAAGCATCAAAACAAACTAAGTTTGAATAACACAATCTAATTCAAAAGATCAATTTATTTTTTCAAAAAGGGCCAAATACAATGGAAGCATCCCTCCAGGCCGGCATCCGGTCCATGGGGGTTGAGGTTAATAATGCACCGGTCTCTTTTCCATTTATGGCAACCCATAAAACTTATCTCAGTTTCCGCCTTAAAATTTTGCCCACGGCACTTTTCGGCAGCGAATCCCTGAACTCAACTATTTTCGGAACCTTGAAGGTCGCCAGGTGCTTTCTGCAGAGCGCAATGATCTCTTCTCCGGTCACCTTATCCTTAAATTCCGGTTTCAGCGCCACAACCGCCTTGACCGTCTCGCCGCGGTACCCGTCCGGGACACCTATAACAGCGGCTTCCGCCACGGATGGATGTTTGTAGATGGCATTTTCAACCTCCACAGGTGCGATATTATACCCGGCCGCAACAATCAGGTCCTTGATCCTGTCTATGAAGTGGACAAAATCCTCATCGTCAATATACCCCCGGTCTCCTGTATGCAACCAGCCATCGGTGCCAAAGGCCTGGGCGGTCTCTTCGGGCTTGTTCAGGTACCCGGACGCCACCTGATGCCCCCGGTAGCAGATTTCACCCTCAACGTTACGGGCCTGGATTTCACCGGTATCGTTCACGATCTTGGTTTCCGCGAACACAGGGATACCGATCGCCTCCGCTTTAGCCTTAACGCCCGGAATCGACATGATGCCGCCACTGTTGGTTTCTGTCATTCCCCACCCGTTGACCAGTTTGGCCCCTGTATTTTCCAGCCACTTTTCCTGGACAGCCACAGGAACCGGAGCACCGCAGCCAATGGTCAGCTTCAGGCTTGACAGGTCTGCCGTTTTCATCAGTTCCGGCCGGGACATGAGTGCGATGAACAGTGTGGGCGGGGCGAAAATAACATTGACCCCGTATTTTTCTATTACCCGGAACGCGTCTTTCAGATCAAACATGGGAACCGGAATCACTGTTCCTCCCTGATAAATGGCAGGGAGCAGGTGCAGCAGGTACCCTGCCGTATGAAACATCGGCATCACGGAAAAGTTGACCTCACGGCCTTCCCAGTCCCGAAATCCGTGCGTGTGGGACAATGAATTGAAAACCAGATTGAAATGGGTCTCTATGACCCCTTTGCTTTTTCCCGTGGTTCCTGCCGTGTACAGCAGAATTGCGGTATCCTTCCTGGGGTTGCATACCGCCTTTTCATCTAAGGGGTCAAATTTTCCGATATTTTCAAAAAAATCAAATGTACCCGGGACATGGGTTTTCTCAAAGCTCCATATGGGTTTGACCGCATCAGGTACCACCGCATCAGGGGATGAGAAATCCTTCAGATTGGTGGTAATCACATTTTTCAGGATTCCGGTGTCATGGAGCGCCTTGATCCTGCTGTAGAAAATATCCAGGATAAAAATATGTTCCGCCCCGGCGTCCTCTATTTGATATGCAATTTCTTCGGCCTGGTACATGACGTTTACAGGGGTATGAATTGCGCCGATTTTGGCTGCGGCATAAAAGGCGACAATATGCTGCAGGGAATTGGGCAGCATGGTTGCAATGACATCCCCTTTTCCGATACCCAGGTCTTTCAGAAACGCCGCGTATTTCCCTATTAAATCATCGAGCGCTGCATAGGTAACGGGACGGTCAAAAAAGATAACCGCCTCATTTTCCGCAAAGCGTTCCGCCGCAGTTTTAAACAGGTCATAAATTGATAGTTCCGGGATCTCAGGAATATCTTCGGAGAACCATGACGGATGGCTTATGACATAAGCATCCCAGGGTTTGTACTGCTTTCCTTCATCCAGCCAGTCTTTTGGATATTCAATCCGCTGATAACATTGGTCAAAGGCCGCATCAAAGTACTCTTTTCCTGCTTCACTGCGTGGTTTCATAATCTGTTTCATATGGATACCCTTATAATTGGAGTTATAAGCCTCACAGCCCCCTTCCGGGGCTGGTTTCCAGCCGGTTACATCAGCTTTGAAATGATCTCTTTCATGATTTCCGTGGTGCCGCCGCCGATGGACAATATCCTGTTATCCCGGTAAAGGCGCTCCACCAGGTATCCGCGCATATACCCGTATCCGCCGAACAATTGGACCGCATCATAGGTGACCCTGTCACTGACGCTGCAGGCAAAGTTCTTGGCCATGGAGATCTCTTTGGACTGATCCCTGCCGCTGTTCATTTTGGCGGCTATCCGGTAGGTGAACTCCCGGGCCACTTCCACCAGGGTCGCCATGTCCACCAGTTTATGGCGGGTGACCTGGAATCCTTTTAAGGTTTTTCCGAATGCCTCCCGTTCGGCGGTATATTTCACAGCCTCATCCAGGGCGACCTGAGCCGTCATATAGGCCATGACGCTCAATTGAAGACGTTCCATCTGGAAATTTTCCATGATGATGTAAAACCCCTGGTTCTCTTCGCCGATCAGGTTTTCAACCGGTACACGGCAGTTGTCAAAAAAGATTTCAGCCGTGTCAGAGGCCCACCAGCCCGTCTTTTTTAAAGGGGTTCCCACGGAATAGCCCGGTGTATCTGCCTCAATCACCAGGAAACTGATGCCGCGGGCTCCGGGCTCACCTGTACGCACCGCACAGGTAAGCTGGTCTGCATGCACACCGCTGGTGATAAATGTTTTACTGCCGTTGACGATATAGTGGTTTCCCTCTTTTTTTGCCGTGGTCTGCAGATTGGCCACATCCGATCCCCCACCGGGTTCTGTAATTCCCAGGGCGGCAATCCGCCTGCCCGCCAGCACGGGCCGGACAAACCGTTCCTTTTGGTCAATTGTTCCTTTTTTTACAATGGGAGGCAGGGCAATGTTCAAGGATCCCAGGCCGGCGGTTAAACCGCCCGATCCTGCACGCATCAGCTCTTCGGTCAGGATCACCGTGTCAAAGATATCCCCGCCGCTGCCACCGGTTTCCTCGGGATATCCGATTCCGAGAAACCCCAGGTCTCCGAACAAATGGTAAAGCGTTCTGGGAAACCCGCAGGCCTCTTCCCATTCATCAATATGGGGCAGTACTTCTTTTTTCACCACATCCCGGACAGCCAGGCGCAGTTGTTTATGCTCATTATTAAAATACTCCTGGACTCCTGCAACACCAGTATCTGTCTGCATCCGTTTTCTCCCTTATCTTGGTTAAGGACTCTGTTCTGCGGTCAGGTTATCTGGAAACAATTCTTTCTCCAGGCCCGGGACCCTCTTCAGGGGGACCTGCAAATGCCTGGGCAATCTTCATCCACTGGCCGGCTGCCTCTCCCCGGATATCAAGGTCCGTATCCTTGAGGTGCCTGCGCTGGGTGACGACCAGGCAGAAGTCCAGGGCTGATCCCGAAACCCTGTTGGTCGGGGTTTCAGCCCCTTTAACAAAGGTCCGGCCCGACGGCAGTGACAATTCCACCCGCACCGGTGTTTCCGGTACCTTCATCTGCCGGTTTTTAAAGGACCAGCCAAAGGTGGCCACCCCAAGGCCGGCAATGTGCCTCAGGCGGTCCGTGGCCACAGGCTCAAGGCCGAGGGTATCGGCAATATCCCGGCCGTGGGCCCAGGTTTCCATGAGCCGTCCGGTGATTGCGTTTTTCGGGGTCAAAGGCGGACCGTACCAGGACAGGCGGATGCCGGGCGCCAATGTCCCGAACGCGTCCACCAAACGGGTTCGCTGATTCCGCCACCAGGACAGAAGGTCTTCCGGTGCCATGGCGTTTCCCACGGCATTAACCCTGGCGTACATCCGGTCATAATCCGAAAAGCCTTCCAGCATCCACTCGACATCTTTTTTAAATGCCGAGGGATCTGTGGCAGACAGGAAGGCTGCCCTGTCAAAATATGCCAGATGGCTGATCCCGTCTTTGATTGTCCAGCTGCCACAGGGCGTGGTGTCGCTCCACTTTTTCCCGTCAAGGTCTGCTACGATGCTGTCCAGTGCCTCATATTCTGCAACCAGGTCCGCTAAGACAGATTCCATTAATTACCTCCCTCTATGAGATTGGGCAAAAAAACATCACAATTTGGCAGGGGAATCTGCAGAATCCGGACCAGAAAAAGGATCATTATTTATCTATCTGAAAATATTAATTATTTAAACTTGAATTTGAGTTAAACCCGTAAAATGTTTCATTTTTTATGTTGCATTTGAAACAAACATTTCATAACTCTTAAAACTTGAAACGTGGTGATACTTTGATCTGACCATAGGGCCTGGTGTATTGAAACCGGCCCGAGCTTTGAAGGGAGGCAAAAAAATGGACAGGAATATAAGCGTGGACCAAAGCCTGCAGCCCGGTTACAGAGAGATGAAACAGATGTTGGAATACCTTGGGATCTGTTATTGGCTTGTGGACCTGGAACTGACGATTCTCGATATTAATGAAACATTTCTCGAACTTACCGGCGGTAAGCGGGAACGGCTTGTGGGGCGGGATGTTCTGAGCCTTGTGCGGCCCGGTGAAAGGGCAATTATCGAAAATGCGGTTGAGGAAGTTTTCAAAACGAATTCCGCGTTTCAGTTTGAACTCTACGTTTTTGGCAAGGATAAAAAAATCAAAATCCCCATGATGTTTCACCTTATGATGAACAGGGATGTTATGAACCGTCCTGTCTCCTGCAATGTGGTCATTTCAGATATCAGCACCCAGAAAAACCTGGAGGAAAAGGAGCGGCAGCTGTCTTACGTGCGTCGAAAGCTGAGGCAGCAATCCATGAAGACGGAGATGATCGGGACCGGGAAAGCAATGGAAAGCGTGGCTTACACCATCCTGCGGTGTGCCGAAGTTGACACCCCTGTTCTCATAACCGGGGAAACCGGTGTCGGCAAGGAAGTTGCGGCCCGTATGATCCATATCCAGAGTAACCGGGGGGCAAATCCTTTTGTTGCTGTCAATTGCGGTGCTTTACCCAGGGATCTGATGGAATCCGAACTTTTCGGCCATGTAAAGGGGGCCTTTACAGGTGCCAGTGAATACCGGCCCGGACTTTTCAGGGAAGCCGAGGGCGGAACCCTTTTTCTGGATGAAATCGGGGACATTGAAAAGCCGCTTCAGGTCAAATTGCTGCGCGCCCTTCAGGAGGGCGAGATTCGCCCGGTGGGGGACGACAAAACCTATAAAGTTAACCTAAGGGTTATCTGCGCCACAAACCAGGAACTCCTGGAATTGTCCGAGTCCGGGAAGTTTCGTCAGGATTTATACTACCGGATCTCTGTTGTCACCATTCATATTCCGCCCTTAAGGGAGCGTCCCGAGGATATCATTAAACTTGCTGAGCATTTTATCAGCAAGCACCCAAGGCATAAGCGGTTTACCGCCATCTCGGCCGATGCCAGAAAGAGCCTGTCCCAATACCATTGGCCCGGTAATATAAGAGAACTGCAAAATGCAGTGGAACATGCCATGGTCATGAGCCGGGAAAAGAGACTTGATATCGACTCACTCCCTGCCCAGATCTGCGCAGAGACCCTTGTTCACGGCTCCCGGGGAAAACGTGTAAAAGGGTCGCACCAGAAAGTGTCGGCAGATAAAAAACGGGTCATGGAGGCTCTTGATGCATATCCGGGCAGCCAGGAGGCTGCGGCCCGGGCTCTGGGAATCTCCCGGGTCACCCTTTGGCGCAGGAAAAAACGATACGGGCTGTGAGCAGAACCGGCTATAAAGCCGGAGGCGAATTTAACCTGACAGGTTGTAAAAAGTCCGTATCAGGAATCTGCCGAATTCCACACATCCGGCCTGTAGGTCATCTGCACCCCTCTTAAAAACCTGCGCAAAACCTGGTCTTTACAGGTTCTGAAATGACGGTGCCCGGGCTTCCGGAAAAATGCACTTAACTCATGTTTGCTGATATACAGGTCTGCTGTTTCCAGTATCTCCAGAATATCCCCGGCCTTAAGCGCCAGGGCAATCTTAAGTTTTCTCAGGATAATGTTATTGGTCAGCCTGGGTTCCGGTTTAGGCGGGCCGCCCTCTTTTACCCCCCTGTTCTCGATTATCAGTCCGTTTAAAAAAGCGGCCAGCTGCTTATCCGTGCAATTGGTATAATCCGGGTCTTCTTCCTGTTTGAGCCAGTTGCAGACCTGTTCCCGGGTGGCAGTAAAGCCGGCTGTACTGAAAAGGGCCATCATTTTCGAGTCGCTTAAATCAAAGGTATAGCGCAGTCTTCTCAAAATGTCGTTATTGGTCATGACAACCCCTCCAATGCCCTTTTAAGGGGACATGCCTCTTCAATATCCTGTCCCAGGCGATAGGCGTTTAAGAGGACCACAGATCTCCTGGCCAGCTCTCTTCTTATTTCCCGCCTCTTTCCCTTAACCCTTGCTATCTTCATTGAATCATAGGCAGTGGTCTGGTGGCGCATCCAGGCGATGACTGCGGCTTCCGCCCTTTTTTCAACGGGAATCCGCCTGGTTCTGGCAACGGTTCCGCTGCCCACAGGGGTGGCATGGGCGCTTATTTTTTTCCCGAGCAGCTCTGCCTCGGTCCTATATTTTGGATGAAAGTTCAAAAACCGGATGACCTTGCAATAAAATTCTTCTGCATAGGCCTCCTGCGCTGCCTCTCTTCTGGCAATAGCCCGCTCCTGCTGCCTTGCATAGGCCGGGGTGGCCCTTTTTGCCAGGACCTCCTGTTTTGATACCCTGATATGCCCGGCATCGGCCCAGATCCCCTTTGAGATCTTCCGCCTGCCACGGGTCACCTGAACCACCCATGCCGGTCCTTTGCTCTTAACCCGCCTGGTAACGCCTGCATCCCCGGCAGGCAGAAAGGTCCATCCGGCAGGCGGTGTAAGAATTTCCCCTGACTCGGACAAAAAGGTTCCCTTATTCCGGCCCGGGGAAACAATAAGATGATTATGCGATGTTTTCTTTCCTGGCATAGCAATGGGCCGCCTCCAGCCGACCCTGACAGATAATTATCCTAAATTTCAGATTATTGCCATTATTTTCCCAGGCAAACCGGAAGCCTTGAATTATCCCCCTGATTTTTAAGTACTTTAAACTTGCTTTTTGCTTCAATAAAGGGCATTATACGCTCCGTCTTTTAACCACAGGATACTTTCCTGTGGTTTTTTTATTGAATATTTTAGAACATCAGGAAATTTCCACCTATGATTTGTGCAACCAACATTACCCTGGCTTATGGCAAACGGATGCTGTTCAAAGATGTCAACATCCAGTTTAAGCCCGGAAACTGCTACGGCCTTATCGGCGCTAACGGTGCAGGAAAATCCACATTCCTCAAAATCCTAGCCGGAGATATTGAAGCCGACTCCGGAAACGTTTCTGTGGGCCCCAGGGAAAGAATCGCGGTTTTACGGCAGGATCATTTTGCCTTTGACGGGCACCGGGTCATGGATACTGTGATCATGGGACACGAACAACTCTATAAAATCAAGGAGGAAAGGGACCTCCTATATGCCAAACCGGATTTTTCAGATGAGGATGGGATACGGTCCGGTGAGCTTGAAGTTCAATTTGAAGAGATGAACGGATATGAGTCAGAGTCGGAGGCTGCGGTGCTCTTGAAAAACCTGGGCATCAGTGAAAATCTTCACACTAAAAAAATGAAAGAGCTTGAGGGCGGGGAAAAGGTACGCGTCCTCCTTGCACAGGCCCTTTTCGGAAACCCGGATGTGCTCCTCCTTGATGAGCCCACCAACAACCTGGACATCACTTCAATTAAATGGCTTCAGGAATTTTTATACCGGTTTAAAAACACGGTGATTGTGGTTTCCCATGACCGCCATTTTATGAACCAGGTCTGCACCCATATTGCCGATATCGATTTCAGCCAGATTTCAGTGTATGTGGGAAATTACGATTTCTGGTACCAGGCCAGTCAACTGAATCTAAAACAAAGACAGGCGGATAATAAACGGGTCACAGACCGGGCCAACGAACTTAAATCCTTTATCCGGCGCTTCTCTTCCAACGCCTCAAAATCCAGACAGGCCACATCCAGAAAAAAGCTCCTGGAAAAACTGACCATCGAAGATATGCCGGTTTCCTCAAGAAAGTATCCTTTTATCCGGTTCACACCGGAACGGTCTTGCGGCAACATCATTCTGGAAGTGGAAGGCCTGTCCAAAACCATTGACGGGGAAAAACTGCTGGAGAATGTGTCGTTTACCATTAACAAGGGAGATAAGATTGCCCTCATTGGCAGGAACACTCCGGCCAAAACAGCGCTACTGCAAATCATTGCAGGGAGGATGGAACCGGACAGCGGCAGTTACCGATGGGGCACCACCATCACGCACTCCTACTTTCCCAAGGAACACTCCGGTTTTTTCACAAAGGACCTGACACTCATTGACTGGCTGCTTCAGTATGCCCCGCCCAAGGAAGGGGAAAGTTTTGCCAGAACCTTTCTGGGACGGATGCTCTTTTCCGGGGACGATGCCCTGAAGACAACAGATATTCTTTCCGGTGGAGAAAAAGTGCGCTGCATGCTGTCCCGCATGATGTTAGCCCAGTCCAATGTCCTGATTTTAGACGAACCCACCAACCACCTGGATCTGGAATCCATCACGGCATTGAACAACAGCCTGATCAACTTTAAGGAAGTGGTATTGTTTACCTCCCATGACCATGAGTTCGTCAACACCGTGGTGAACCGCATTATCGAGCTCACCCCACATGGTGTTATTGATCGTCTCATGACCTTTGATGAATATATTGAAAGCCCTGAAGTTGCCGGGACAAGGGAAAAAATGGCATTGCAAACCGTGCAATAATAAAAAGGCCGGACCAGAAAATTCCGGTCCGGCCCTTTAAGGAATTCAGCAGCAGACAGAACGATTAATTACACTTTTCCTTGAAACTGGCTGCGGTTGAGATCTCGATAAAAGAGGCCCCGTGCTTTGCGCCGAAACTGCCGGCCAGCACAATGATCAGGTGGTTGTCGTCGAACCTTTTCTCGTCAATGAGGCGGCAGATGGATTTCATCAAGGGTTCCGTGGAGGTTATTTCCATGGGGATATAGTCGGCAAAAACCCCGAAGGAAAGGGAAAGCTGCCGCATCACCTTCCGGTCGTAGACCTGGGCGAAAATAGGGTTGTCCCCCCGGTAGGCAGCCAGGGCCAGGATTGAGGTGCCGGTCAGGGAATCGGCCACAATGCCCTTGGTATTCAGCCGAAGTGCTGCCTTTACCGCAGCTTTGGCCAGGTAGGCCGTCACCTTGTTCTCTATGGTATAGGGCACATCGATAAATGAGCTTCGCTTTTCCTCCACCTCTTCTGCGATCTTGGCCATGGTCCGGACGGCCATCTCCGGGTATTTGCCGCTGGCAGTCTCCCCGGACAGCATCAGGGCATCGGCATGATCCAGGCAGGCGTTTGCCACGTCAGAGACCTCGGCACGGGTCGGCCGCGGGGATTCCATCATTGAGTGAAGCATCTGGGTGGCCACGATCACGGGCCGCCGCAGTTCAATACAGGTCCGGACAATCTGTTTCTGGATCAGGGGGATCTGCTCCGTGGGAATTTCAACTGCCAGGTCACCGCGGGCAATCATTACGCCATAGGCTTTTTCGAGAATTTCATACAGGTATTTTACCCCCTGGGCATTTTCTATCTTGGCAATTATTTTTATGGGGGAGTTTTTTCTGTCCAGAATCTTCTGGACGGCAGTGACATCCTCCTGGTTCCGGACAAAAGAGTGGGCGATAAAGTCAAGGTCATTGTCCGCGGCAAACTCGATAAAACCCTTGTCCTTTTCACTCAGGGCCGGCAGCTTCACATGGACAGAGGGGATATTGATACTTTTCCTGGGGTGGATTACCCCGTCGTTTTCCACATGGCAGATCAGGTATTCATCATCCTTTTTCATCACGGCAAGGGCGATGTACCCGTCATCCACAAGCACTGAAGAGCCCACGGGGACATCTTTTACAAAATGCGTGTATGAGACGCAGATCACATCATCCCTGGATGTCTCGTCAGGCGCCCCTTTGATACGAATATAGTCCCCGTGCTTCACGCTAAGTGGTTTTTCCGCATCACAGGTCCTGATCTCAGGCCCTTTGGTGTCAAGGAGAATCCCAATTTTATCAGAGACTTTACGGGTGTTCTCAACAACCTCCAGGGCATCTTCGTGGGTCATATGCGCCGTGTTGAGACGGACCACATTCATCCCCGCTTCGTAAAGGCGCCCGATAAATTCAGGCGAACAGTTGAGATTGGATACCGTTGCAACTATTTTGGTTTTACGCATTTTCACGGAAGCCTCCTTTTCGGCACAGGGTCATGATAAAATTCTCTATCCCTGTTTTTGCATCTGCGCCTGAGGACTTTAAGCTGAAGTCAAGATCGCTTAGCGCCATCAGTGCTGCGGTTAATTCGTCCAGGGAAAAATTTTCTGATTTCTGGAAATTCTGGAACACAGGATACGGGTTTTTGGGATTGGGGGCAAGCAAAAGATCATTGGCTGTTTTTTTCTTCTTTTTACCGCCCTTGGCGTCGTCTGACGGTGCCAGCCGGCGGTCCCTCTCTTCATCTGCCGCTGCCACGGCAGTGTCATAGGCCGTAATTTTAGGCATCATCACCTGTTTGAACCCGTTGAAGTGCATGGTTCTCAGCGGCGGCAGCCCCTGTGCCTCCTGATAAAGCCCGGCAACAAAGCACTTGATGTTCAGCAATTTTCTGACCTGGTTTTCCAGGGATTTTAAAATCTGAAGGGGATGGAACCCCTCAGAAAACAGGGAGGCCAGCAGGGTCATGGCCTTGGCGCCGTCCCGGTCCATAATGGCATTGGTCAGGCTGAATATGGGATCTTTTTTATCCCTGTGCACCACAGCCATGATATCTTGGACAGATATCTTTGGGCGGGTGCCGGTATAGGCCAGCAGTTTCTCTATATTCCCGGCAAAGAGATCCGGGTTGAAACCGGTCTGGTCCACCAGGGCGTTGAATCCGGCCTGATCCATCTGCTTGTTGGTGCCGGACAGCAGTTGCCTGGCCAGGTCCCTGAGAACGGAGCGCTGCTCCTCAAGATCCGCCTTTCTGGCGCCCTGTGCAACAGTACAGTCTATGACTGCCCCATGCTCCTGCAGCAGTTTGTAGATCTTCTTGCGTTTGTCCGGTGCCGTGCTGGTCATTACCAGGATGTGGTTTTCGGGAATCCCCTTTTCAACAAGATCCCCCAGCAGGTCCATATCTCTTTTTGAATAGGAAATTTCAGACGGGCCTGCCTTTGCCGTGAACAGAGGCGCATCCTTTACCGCAATCACCTTTTTGGACTGGATAAAGGAAAAGGTGGAGACCTGTTCGATAATATCCCCCACAGGCGTGGTCCTGCCGTCCAGGCTCTCCAGGGCAAACTCCTTTGGCAGGCCCTTGAGCTGTGCTGCGGTCAAGGTGTCAAAGGCCTGGCGGACCAGGAAAGGCTCCCCACAGATCAGAAAGGCCGGCGGCCCGCCCTCCCCTGTTAAAGATGCCAGGGCGTTGTTAAGGGTGTTGTGCTTAATCAGTGCCATGGGCAAACCGTGAACGAATGATCATGAATCCAAGGGCCAGGCAGGATACCACCAGGCCGATGCCCTGGGACAGGGAGAGGAACTCAAAGAAGAAATCCCCCCGGAAGTCCCCCCGGAAATACTCAATAACCGCCCTGAACACGGAGTAGAGCATGACGTAGCTCAAAAAGACCATCCCGTCAAACCGTTTACGTTTCTGGATTTCCAGCAGCACAAGAAAAAGGATGAAATTTGAGATTACCATATAGAGCTGGGTGGGGTGGAGCAGCACGTTCTGGGGCGCCAGGCTCTGGGGATGGCTGAACGAGATTGCAAAGGGCAGGTCACAGGTTTTGCCATAGCAGCACCCGGCAAACAGGCAGCCGAACCTGCCCACCGCATGGCCAAGGGCAAGTCCCGGGGCCAGGATGTCGGCCGTTTTCCAGATATCCATCTTCCTGATCTTTACAAAGACAACCGCTGCCAGGGTGGCAAATAGGAATCCGCCGAAAAAAACCAGCCCCCCTTCCCATATTCTGAAAATATCAAGGAGGTTTCCCTTGTACGCATCAAAGTTGATGACCACGTACAGGAGCCTTGCCCCGGCAATGGCAGATACCAGAATAATAAAAAAGATATCGGAAACGGTCCGGTCGGAAATACCGTAAAACCTGGCGTTACGTTTGGTAAACCAGATGGCGGTAATAAAGCCCAGGGCCAGAAAAAGGCCATAGGTATAGAGCTTGACGCGACCTAAATCCAGAAGAATGGGATACATATACGCCCCTTGTTATTTAAATCTCGGGTATTTTATTGAACACCACATGGTAGATCAGGATAGCCATTCCGATACTGATGGCTGAATCTGCGATATTAAAGGCCGGCCAATGGGCCGTGCCTAAGTAGAAATCGAGAAAATCAACCACCTTGCCGAACCGGAAACGGTCAATCAGGTTGCCCACGGCCCCTCCGAAAATAGAGGCAAGCCCATAGGACAAAAAGATATGGGAATCTGCAACCTTCCTGTACATCCAGACCACAAACAGGGCCACCAGGGAGGACAGAAAGAGAAAGACGAATTTCCTTATTCCGGGGGACTGGGTGGCAAAAAGACCGAATGCCCCGCCCGGGTTCAACACGTGGTTGATATTGAAAAATCCCTCTATCACCACAATATGGTCGTACAGAGCCAGATACCGGGTGATCAGAAACTTGGTAATCTGGTCAGCGAGGACAACGCCCCCGCTGACCAGAATCAAACGCATGATCGCTTTTGATTTCAAGATACTCACTCAGGTCTAGGCCAGAATGGTTTTCAATGCGGCTGCACAGCGGCCACAGGCTGTGGGATGCTCTGTATCCCCACCGATACTGGTATCGAAGCGCCAGCAGCGTTCGCACTTTTCACCGGTTGCCTTGTTTACCTTAATGGCCAGGCCTTCGATCTCTTTGCCTTCGTAGACCTCTCCCTCAAGCGACTCTTTAACGGAGGCCTCTGACACGATGAAGATATCGTTGAGGTTTTCCGGCAGGCTTTTCACCTGCTCCGCCAGTTCACCCTCGGGCAGTCTGATCTCAATGGAGGCATCCAGGGGATGGCCGATGAGCTTGGCAGCCCTTGCCTCTTCAAGGGCCTTGGTGACTTCGGCCCGCAGCGCCCTGATGTTTTCCCACTTGGCGGAAAGTTCCTTGTCTTCCCAGGCCTCGTTTACGGCAACCATATCTTCCATGTGGATGCTCTCCTTGCGGTCATCCGCCGGCATATGGGCATAAATCTCATCTGCGGTAAAGGGCAGGATAGGTGCCATGATCTTGACAAGGGCATCCAGAATCATTGCCATGGCTGCCTGGGCATCCTTGCGGTCCTGGGCCCCGGCAGGAGAGGTATAGAGCCTGTCCTTTATGATGTCCAGGTAAAAGGAGGACAGATCAACCACGCAGAAGTTGTGCAGGGTATGGTAGATGACATGGAACTCATAATCGTCATAGGCTTTAACACATTTTTTTACAACCCCGTGGAGACGGTGGAGGATAAAGCGGTCAAGTTCGGACATCTCGGAAACCGGTCTGGCTTCGGCTGCCTTGTATCCGTTCAGGTTGCCCAGGAGGAACCTGCAGGTGTTTCTGATGCGCCTGTAGGCATCTGACAGCTGCTTGATGATATTGTCGGAGATACTCACATCCCCCCTGTAGTCTGCAGAGGCGGCCCAGAGACGCAGCACGTCAGCCCCGTACTGTTTGATCACCTTATCCGGGGCAACAACATTGCCCACGGATTTTGACATCTTGTGTCCTTTTTCATCAACCACAAAGCCATGGGTAAGAACCGCCTTGTACGGGGCGTGGTCAGTGCGGCCCACAGCAGTCAGCAGTGAAGAGTGGAACCATCCCCTGTGCTGGTCGGAGCCTTCCAGGTACATATCCGCAGGCCTGGAAAAACCTTCCCTCTCTTCAAGCACGGCAGCATGACTCACACCGGAATCAAACCAGACATCCAGGATATTATGGTCCTTGGTAAAGTTTTTCGAACCGCAGTCTTCACATACCGCGCCCTCGGGCATGAGGAACTCCGCATCCTTTTCAAACCAGATATCGGATGAGTGTTCGGTGAAAAGCGCATGGATCCTGTCCACGGATTCCCGGGTCACATGCACCTTCTTGCAGTCGGCACAGTGAAATACCGGAATGGGAACCCCCCAGGACCGCTGCCGGGACAAGCACCAGTCCGGACGGTTTTCGATCATGGAGTATATCCGTTCCCTTCCCCATGAAGGAATCCACCGGACATTGTTGATCTCCTCAAGGCTCTTCTGGCGCAGGTTCATCTTATCCATGGAGATAAACCACTGGGGGGTGGCCCGGTAAATCACCGGTTTTTTGCACCGCCAGCAATGGGGATAGGAATGGGAGAGATTCTCATTTTTCAGGAGAGCGCCCTTTTCCTCAAGGGTCCTGTTGATCTCTTTGTTGGCCTTGAAGATAAACTGGCCGCCGAACATCTCCACATCTTTGGAAAAGACCCCGTTGTCTTCAACAGGCGAGTA
>JAKSAX010000063.1 GCA_022361395.1 Desulfobacterales bacterium
GTCAATATCCGGAATCACAGGGATAGTCTGGAGATGGTTTGGAAGTCAGGAAGATTATGATGTCACGTTATAGGGCTTTCTCGGATTACTCCACACTAGTTCTGTCAGTCCTTGCAGTTTAAAAATTAGGCAACCCCACAAACATACCATATATTGATAGTTTTCTTTTCTTATAATTCTTTTTAGTTACACAGCTTCCGAAGTGTGTAAACTCCAATAAGCATTTCATAGGTAGTGGTGTAAACTTGGGGCAACACTTTTAAAGAAGCAATAAGTATATATCTTATCTTTTTTGCTTTATTGTCTTATATTTTCAGAACGTTGAGGTTTGTTGTTCTCAAGGGTAACAGGGCCTGGCACATAGCTTGCTGTTTTTACAGAGATTGGAATTTTAAATGGTTATGTAGCCCAAAAAGACGAAATTAAAATAAAACTGTTCGTTAAAGGATATTTCTATTCTCAACGTATTTTTCAGCTTACTTGATACGCATCCTTTAAAAGTCTTCAGTTTTAGCTTGGAGAATTAAAATGACTATTAAACGGAAAATGTTACTTATCTGCGGACTTATCGTACTTGGAATCGGAGGGATCGCAACTGTCAGCTATATGGAGTTGGCCCATGTGCAAAAGTCATACGACCATTTGCGCCATAAGGTGGTGGGCGCCCAGATAGATGTCTTGGAGATTAACAGGGATGTGAACTATGTCAGTCGCCTTACCCGGAACATGATGCTGGGCAGCAATTGGGAAAAAGATATGAAAAAGCTGGAAAATATGCTGGACCGTATCAAAGGTAATTATAAAACCTTGAACTTAGTTGCTGAAGGTGTAGAGGAGAAAGAGCTAATCCGGAAGGCCCAGGCTGCGACCATGAATTTTGTCAATGACGGGTATAGATTTTCTAAAGCGCTTAAGGGTCTGGATAAGTCCCGGCGGTACACAAAATATCCGGAATATGGCAAGTCCGCCACGCCTCTGGCTGTGGAGTCCAGGAAATATTTCGGTTCGCTGGTTAAGCTAAAAGAGGAAAAATTAGCTGAGGCCAGCGAGCAGCTGAATGAAACCATTATAAAGATGGAAAAAACTATTGTCATTGTGGCGGTCATAATGCTGGCTATTATCCTTGCCCTGGTCTTCGCGGTGACAAGGGGGATTCTTATGTCCATGAGCCGCATGGTTGAGGTAATTGAAACCCTGGCCAAGAACGATTTGACCGGAAGCATTGGAGAGGCAGGCAAAGATGAAATCGGCCTGATGCAGAAAGCTGCCCGGAAAATGATCAATACCCTGACCCAGACTGTGGGTGGGATCATGAGTGGGGTGACGACACTTTCTGATTCTTCCTCCAATCTGACTGACATATCCGCAGAACTGTCAGACGGGGCGGGTAATGTATCGGAAAATGCCGCTTCCGTAACGGCTTCTACCCAAAAAATGAGCGAAAATATGACTAGTGTTGCAGCCGCGGCTGAAGAGCTGTCCACCAACATTGGCATGGTAAGTTCGGCAACAGAGGAGATGACTGCCACCATTAATGAAATCGCCCGGAATACGGATCGGACAAAGGCGACCACACGGCGGGCTGTCGAGAGGTCAAAAAAAGCATCCTATGATGTGGGCAGGCTGAGCACTTCGGCCAAGGATATAGGCAAAGTAGTGGAAACCATCACGGATATTTCCGAGCAGACCAATCTTTTGGCTCTGAATGCTACCATTGAAGCGGCAAGAGCCGGAGAGGCCGGTAAAGGATTTGCAGTGGTGGCCAGTGAAATAAAAAGTTTAGCCCAACAGACAGCTGATGCAACACTTGAGATCAAGGAAAACATCACTAATGTCCAAGTGTCCACTGAAAATACTGTCTCAGAAATTGAAGGAATCTCAAATGAAATTTCTGCTGTCAGCGATATGATTGACGGGGTTGCCTCGGCTGTGGAGGAGCAGTCCATTACGACAAAAGAGATTGCAGGCAACGTGGGGCAGGCCGCCCACGCGGTCCAGGATGTCACCGAGAATATAAACCAGAGTTCCAATGTGGCCAATGAAATCGCCCAGGCAGTATCAGATGTCGGTCAGGTTCTCAACACTATGTCTGAAAACAGCCGGAAGGTAAAGGCCAATGCCGGAGAGCTTAATCAACTGGCAAATGAACTGGGGCAGAACGTCTCACAGTTTAAAATATAAGGGTTTGGATTCAGACAAATAAATGCCCGCGACTCTCAATGGAGTCCGGGCATTTATCATCAAACTTTCATCCCCCAGACAAGAGGGTAATAATATGAACCTCATCCCCATCCTCGGTGGGGCAGGCCAGTTCATCCGGATGGGCACTTTCCGAATTCACAAAAATCTCAACAAGGTGATGCAGTTCCCCCTTATCCGTGAAAACAGCCTCCTGCATCAGGGGAAAAGCTTTCACCAGCTGCGTTAGGCACTGGCCCACGGTATCGCCCTCAACCTCATAGGTTTCAACATCATCGCTCAAATGCCTGTGGATCAAAGGGATGTGGATGGTAATCATTTTTCCTCCTTACCTGTGTTCCCGTGGCCGCAATGGCCGCAATGGCCGCAGTCCGGCCGCTGCCGGATGCCGAACTCCTTAAAGGCCATGGCAAGGCCGTCGTACCGGATCAGCCTGTTGGTCAGCAGGTCTCCCGTGCCGGTTAAAAACTTGATGACCTCAGTGGCCTGGATGGTGCCGATGACTCCCGGGGTGACACCGATGACCGGGATTACCTCTTTGGGTGCATTCTGTACCGGTTTCCCGTACAGGCAGTAAAGGCAGGCTGATGTGCCCGGCAGGACAGTCATGGCCTGGCCTTCGAATCCGTTTACTGCGCCGTGGAAAAGGGGAATGCCAAGGGATATGGCGGTCTGGTTCAATATATACCGGGTTTCTATATTGTCCATGGCGTCCACGATCCCCTGGCAGTCTTGAAAAAGATCTTGTGCATTTTTCGGGACGATCCTGGCCTGGATGACCTCCACCCGGATATCCGGATTGAGCCGGGTAAGGGTCTCTTTGGCGGATTCGGTTTTGGGCCGGCCTTCATCTTGCTGGCCGTGGAGGAGCTGGCGGTTGAGGTTGCCGGTTTCCACGGTGTCGCTGTCAATGATGCGCAGCCTGCCCACCCCTGCTGCTGCCAGGTACATGGCAGCAGGAGAGCCCAGCCCCCCGGCACCTGCCACGGCAATGCAGGCCTGTTTCAGGCGTTCCTGGCCGTCTTTGCCCAGCTGCCTGATCCGTATCTGGCGGTCATACCGTGTAAGTTCTTCGGGGGTAAAGTTCATAAATTACCTTCTGTACTTACTGGCTGTGGCCCTGAGTGCGGCCGCGCTTTTTTTTCTGGCGCAGCTGCCGCAGACCTGGCCGTTTACCTCTGCCATGCCCTTAACTGCAGTTGATCTTTGGGTCAGGCCCTCTTGGAACCGTTCGGTTACATGGGGGGTGCCGCAGACCGTGCAGGCAGCCAGGGGCTGTTCACACAGGGGAGTGCCCGTGAATTCCGTGGACACCAGGGCCTTTCCGCGATTCACGCGGATGGCCTTTGTAGGGCAAACCCGCTCGCAGGCCCCGCACCCGGCGCAGGCATTGGCAGGACCGATAAAGTCCGTGAACACCAGACGCCCGGCCTCTGTTTCAGTGAACGTTAAGGCGTTGAATCCCATCTCGCTGCAGACCAGTTCGCACATGCCGCAGCCGATGCAGATATCGCACCTCATACAGCGGGTGACTTCCTTGTGGGCGGCGTCCGCTTCAAGTTCATGCTCGATGCAGTCGTAGCCGCAGGCCCGTTCCTCCGGGTCAAGCTCGGTGAGGACGGTGCGGCGGGGCTGCTTTCTGCCCTCGATATCAGAAGACAGGGCAGGGGGCTGACTGGCCGGCCGCGGGGTGGACCAGGCAGGTGTTGTCAGGTCTTTGCCGTTTAAGAAGCTGTCAATGGATTCGGCAGCCTGCTTGCCTGCGCGCACCGCATTGATGGCAATACTGGGGCCTGAGACTACATCGCCGCCTGCAAATACTCTGGGGTCTGCCGTGGCAGCCGTCACTTCATCCACGCAGATCAGGCCGTTGGAGATGTCCACCTTGTCCACGGACATGACACAGGTGAGGTCTGCTGCCTGGCCGATGGCAAGGATGACATGGTCCACGCTAAAGGAGTTGATCCGTTCCGGGTCAAATTCCGGACTGAACCGTCCCTCATCGTCAAAAACCCGGGTGCAGCATTTCAGGTCCATGCGGAAATCATCCTGTGAATCTTCAAATATGCCTTCAGGACCCCACCCGTTTTCAATGATGATGCCTTCGGCTTTTGCCGCCCGGATCTCGTCATCAGAGGCAGGCATCTCATGGGCCTGCTCCAGGCAGGCCATGTGCACTTCTTTTCCGCCCTGGCGCAGGGCGGTCATGGCCACGTCAATGGCCACGTTGCCGCCGCCCAGTACCATCACGTTCCCGTTGAGCCGGGGATCTTCCCCGCGGTTCACGGCCTTTAGAAAATCCAGGCCGTTGCTTACCACGGGCAGGTCGATGCCCTCAATGGGCAGGGACCGGGCCAGCTGGGTACCGATGGCCACATACACGGCATCATATCCCATGTCGAACAGGGTGTCGGGGTGGCCCACCCGGTGGTCTGTTTTGATCTCAACCCCGGTGCTTTGTATCCATCCGATCTCCTGGTCCAGGATGTCGCGGGGCAGCCGGAATTCAGGGATCCCGTATCGCAGCATGCCCCCTGCTTTTTTCTCGGCCTCAAATATGGTGACGCCGTGACCCTTAAGGGACAGGAAATGACTGGCTGTCAGGCCGGAAGGGCCGGAGCCGATCACGGCCACCTTTTTGCCGGTGGCGGCGGCAGCCCCGGGTTCGGGATAGGTTCCCTCCTCGATGGACATGCGGGCGGCAACGGCCTTTAAGGGCCTGATGCTGATAGGCTCGTCCATATCGTTTCTCAGGCAGGCATCCTCGCAAGGGGCAGGACAGATCAGGCCGCAGACATGGGGCAGGGGATTGTCTTTGATGATTGTACCCACCGCGCCGGAATAGTCCCCGGCGCCGATCAGTGCCATGAAGCCCGGGATGTCGATGTGTGCCGGGCAGGCCCCCTGGCAGGGGGGCGGGGCTGAAATCCCGCACTCTGGACTGTCGCAGGCACGGCCAAGGATATGGTCCTGCCATACCGGCCTGAAGTCGGCAAGGGCGTTTTCAAGGACAGCCCCTGCATCCCCGAGACCGGCGGCAAGGCTGCGCAGCTCGTCCAGCATATCGATTTCGCCCTCGCCCAGGGCAATGCGGGTGGTGAGCCGGGCAGCCCGGGCCAGGGCCGGCAGGTGAGCTGCGTCCCCGGCTTCGGCAGCCTGTTTCCACTGGGTGCGCAGGTGCCTGCGCACGGTATCCATGTAGCAGCGGCCGGGCTCAGGAATGACAGCCTGGTCCGGCCCTGTTGCTGTTTGGGTGTGAGCCATGGCCTATCTGTCCTTGTCTGACTGGACGGCCCTGGCCGCTTCTGCGGCGGCTTTCCTGCTTTCCGCACCATTGACGGTTTTGGGTTCAAACCGGATGGCGGCAGGATCGCAGAAGCTTGCGCACTGGGGTTCGCCCCCGCACAGGTCGCATTTCATGACCTTTTTGCCCACGGTATCATAATCCATGGCCCCGAAGGGACAGGCACTGATGCACATGCGGCAGCCGATGCACTTATCGTAATCCACCAGGACAAGTCCGTTATCTTCGTTTTTTTCAATGGCGCCCATGGGGCAGATATCCCTGCAGGGGGGCTCGTCGCACTGGCGGCAGACCATGGGGAGCACCTCTCCCTCGATCTCCCATTTCATTATTTTAAGCCTTGCCCTGTGGGGGTTGACAGTGCCTTCGTGCATGACCGAACAGACCTGCTCGCACAGGCGGCAGCCCGTGCATTTATTTGCATCTATGACCAATACTTTTTCCATTGTTATACTCCTTTACACCAAATTTGACGGTTCCTGGTCCAGGCCCAGGGCAGCAAGCTTTTCCTGTGTGGGCACGCCGTTTTCATCCCATTCGTGGTGGCCGTAATACTCATCCACCATGACCTTGAATTTGTCACGGTCAATGTAGCGGCCGCGGACAACGGGAAGCCCTAAGGGTGTGGGCTCGTCATGGTAGCGGTCCACCAGTTTGTCGTCATCGCGGGTCATGCCTTCGCGGATGTTGAACATCCGCTCCAGGGTGTAGCCGCGCTCGCCTGCCCGGTAGATCTCTTCAGCCGTCATTTCAAGGCCGGTGTTCAGGCGGATCAGGTTGACCCATTCCTCGTAAGCCGGCATGTTCGGCCCAAGGAAAACGGTGTGGTACTTGCAGATCCCTAAGCAGTCCACTGTGGAGTAAAGGTGTTCCTGCCACATCACCTGCCAGGGTTTGCCTTCATAGTCCCGGTAATCCGAGGTAATGGGACCGTCGTAGGGGATGGGGTTGGAGTAAATCTGGCGCAGGACCTTTTCAGGCAGATGGTAGAGGTCGATGGCAGGTCTGCCGCGCAGATGGTCGGAGCCGCGGGAGGAGACCGCGATGTTCAGGGCCAGTCCGGGTGTGGGGCGCTCGTCCGAGTGCAGGTTGCTCATGCCCTTGACATGGACAAGGTATTTTTCAGAGTCCTGGCCTACCCGTGCGGCAGCTTCAAGCGGGGCGTCCGCCAGGATGTCGCCGACGCCTTCACGTTTGGCAATGAGATGGACCAGTTCAATAACGGCTTCGTCATTGCCCCAGGTCATGTCCAGGCCGTTGGTGTCTTCCAGGGTCAGGATGCCTTTTTCAAACAGCTCCATGCCCCAGGAGATCATGGAGCCGGTTTCCAGGTTGTCCATGCCGTAGTAGTTGACCAGGTGGTTGCACACCAGTACGGTGTTTTTGCTGGTACAGCCCACTTCTGCGCCGAACGCGCCCTGGGAGGTGTATTCCGGGCCTTCGTCATAGGTGCCCTTGTATTTGCCTTCCTTGATAAAGTACTTGCCGCGGCAGTGAACCTGGCAGCCGAAGCAGCCGGCAGTGCCCACAAGATCTTCTTCAATGGATTCGGGTTCAATGTCGTCGGCGTTGACCAGCTGGTTCATCTGGAAGTTCCGGGTACGCACAAGGCCGGTACTGTTGGTCACGCCCCAGATAAAGGGGGTGCCCAGCTTCTGCATGGTCTTGGATACCTTGGCAGAGATAACCTGGTCGATGATTTCCTTATTATAGGACAGGGCCTCCATGGGATGGGCGATCTCGATGTCCCGCATTCCCTTGGCAGCAACGGCCTTGAGGTTTTTTGAACCCCAGATGGCGCCGATGCCGGTACGACCGGCCGCGTTTTTAATGGAGGTCCTGATACAGGCGTATTTCACCAGGTTTTCCCCGGCCTGTCCGATGCACAGGGACTGCACGTCATCGTCACCCAGCTCGTGCCGGATCATGTCCTGGACGTCACGGGTGTCCGTGCCCCAGAGGTGGGCCGCATCCCGGATTTCGATCTGGTCGTCATGGACCCAGAGGTAGACGGGTTTTTCAGCCTTGCCCGTGATCACCAGGTGGTCAAAGCCTGCCAGCCGCATTTCCGGTCCGAAGTGGCCGCCCACATTGGCGGACCCCACATAACCTGTCAGGGGGGATTTGCCGCCCACATGGGTTCTGGAGGAGGCAGAGGCAAGGGTGCCCACCAGCAGGCCTGCAGAGATCAGGGCCACGTTGTCGGGGCCTAAGGGATCAATCCCGGGTTTGGTATGGTTGTAAAGCAGGTACATGTCCAGGCCCCGGCCCCCTAAGAATTTGCGCCTCAGTTCTTCGGAGATGGGCTTGGTGTCCACCGTGCCCGTGGTCAGGTTGATATAGGCGATTTTACGTGTAAGAGACATATTATTTTTCCCCCTTGGTTCTGGCCTGGTTCAGGCGTTCATAGGACTCCCATACGGGTCCGCGTATTCTGGGCTCCTCCGGGGTAAACCAGGCCACCCGCCATTCATAGTCGCATTTGGGACAGGTGTACAGGCTCGCCCCCTTTGGGGGGGAAAGGCGTTCAAAGCAGGACAGGCAGCGAAATGCCCCTGTGGTACGATGTTTTGCCCTCTCTTGGGTAGAGGATCTCTCCTTGGCACTTGTCATGGTCCCTCCAAACCGGATCGTGGTTATTTTGTTCAGCATGGTGAATTGCACTGACCCTTGAATTTAAATGCAAGCCACACCTGTTGCTGAAATTTCATAGAGCTTTATTAATTCAGTAGCATAGGAAAGATAACATGTAAACTAATTTTATGTTTATATTTTAATTTTTCTTGACCATTATAAAAAATAGAGGTAGTTCTAAAGCATGTTGTTCAGTATAGAGAACTTAAAATATCCAGGATAACCAATGCCGTCACCCAAAAAAACATACCATGCACCAGCCGTTGAAAAGGCCTTCCGCCTGCTCCGGCGGGTGGCTGATGCTGATGAAGCCCCCCGTTTAAGCGACCTTGCAGGCCAGCTCAATATCAGCAAAGGCTCTGCCCACGGCCTCATAGGCGCGCTGCTCTCCGCAGGCGCCCTGGTCCAGGACACAAAAAAACGCCTCTCCCTTGGCCCGGCCATGGTGGAGCTGGCCCTCAAGGACCGGACATACCTCACCCTTGGCCTGCGGGCCCAGCCCGCCCTGGACAAACTCCAGAACACCATCCATGAAACCGTGTTTTTCGGGATGATGTATCCCTGGCAGGCCCTGATCATGGCCGCGTCCGAAGCCCGGAACCCCATGAAAATCTCTTCACAGCCCGGCTCCACCATTCCCCTGCTGGCAGGTGCCCTGGGCAAGCTGTACCTGTCCGGAATGGACGACGGCCAGGTGAAAGAGATCATCAAAGAAAAGGGGCTTCCGGCCTATACACCGGCATCCATAGCGGATGAGAAAACCTATCTAAACGAAGTGGCCCGTGTCCGCAGCACCGGCTATGCCGTGGACCGGGGAGAGTACATGTCAGGGGTGAATGCCCTGGCAGTGGATGTGGGCGACCACTACCGCCAGCCCCTGGCTTTATGGGTGGTGGGGTTTTCTGGCTCCCTTGATGAACAGAAAATCGGCAGGATTAAGGATGAGGTCCTGGCCGCTGCTTTCCGGCTGGGTAAAGATCTGGGTGCTGATGTGTGAGGGGAGTGCCTGAAGACCCTCCCCATTGACTGATCAATCAGAGCTTATCCTGATACGCCCCGGCAGAGTAAGTCTGTTCATAGCTGTGGGAGTAGATTTCGATGAGGTTGCCGAAGGGATCTTCGCAGTACACCATGCGGTAGGGTTTTTCACCTGGATAATATTCCCGTACCGGCATACGCTGTTTTCCGCCGTGTTCGGTAATTTTTGCGGCCAGGCCTTCAACATCAGGATCCTGGACGCAGAAGTGGAATACCCCTGTTTTCCAGTATTCAAAGTTGTTTTTCCGCTGTTCGGCATTGTTGAATTCAAAGACTTCAACCCCGATTTTGTCTCCGGTGGACATGTGGGCGATGCGGAAGCTGCCCCAGCCTTCCCCGAATACATCATTGCACATGATGCCGATGGCTGAATCGTCAGCCTTGATTGTGGTGGGCGGCATGATGACATACCAGCCCAGTACCTTGGTGTAGAAGTCGACCGCCTTTTCAAGGTCGGTGACAGAGAGTCCTATGTGTGAAAATGTTCTCGGATAGGTCATTGTTTTTCCCCTTTATAAATTCCGGTTATTCGCTTATGGTTGAGTCATGTTTTTATCGTGGTACGACATATGCCTATAATGATAAGTTTTTGGAATGATTTAACAAGAAGGTACTTTTTTATGCGCTGCGGACCTTTTGGTTCGGATCGTTGATAATGGGGCGGATACAACGGAAAATTTTTTTAAAAGGGTGAGGAATGATTGAATGGAAAGGTAAGGCTTATCATTGCCCGGTTGAAGTGACAATGGATATTCTCAGCGGCAAATGGAAGAGTCTTATGCTCTGGCATTTAAATGACGGGACCAAAAGATACAAGGAACTTGAGCGGATCGTGCCCGGTGTGAGCCAGAAAATGCTGACCCAGCAGCTCAGGGAACTGGAAAGGGACGGGCTGGTGATCAGGACGGTTTACCCGGAGATACCGCCCCGGGTTGAATATGCTCTGACAGAACTGGGACGGAGCGCTTTTCCCATTCTTGAAATGATGCACGCCTGGGCCAGGGATAAGCTGGGGCTGCCTGAACCGGATTAAAAAGGGTCAACATCCGTCTAATACATTTCTGACGTTTTTTATTAAATCCTCCATGAGAATGGGTTTATCAATGACCGCTTTTACGTTGAGGGTTCTTTTTTCCATGGCATCCAGTTTTTCACTATAGCCTGAGCAGATGATAATGGGGATATCCGGCCGTATCTCCAGTATTTTTTTTGCCAGTCGGCTTCCGATCATTCCAGGCATGTCCATATCGGTTATGAGAAGATCAAAGTCATCCGGACCGGCAGCAAAAAAAGACA
>JAKSAX010000563.1 GCA_022361395.1 Desulfobacterales bacterium
CTGACGGATTATTCCGGCGGTGACGGGATTCCCTGGGCAGTAAATATTTTCTTTCGCATGGACCCCCTGGTCGGTGCCTGTGTTTCCCTGGCCACCCGGACCGTCCTGCCGCTGCTCTGGCCAAGCCTGGTGGTCCTGGTGACGACCCTGGTCCTGGGACGGTTTTTCTGCGCCTGGATCTGCCCCCTGGGGACTATTCTGGACCTGACCGGCAGGGCCGCAAAACCGAAGTATCCGCCCGCGGCGCTGTCAGGCTGGCGGTTCCTGAAATACGGAATCCTGGTCCTTGTGTTGATCTCCTCCCTGTTTTCAGTCCAGTTCATGGGGTTCTTTGATCCGTTTGCCCTGCTGGTCAGGGCCATGACTTTCAGCCTGGATCCCGGATTTAACTTCCTGGTGACCTCGGGGTTTGACCGCGTGTACTTTTCCGGTCCCGAATGGGTGTCAGGTTTTACAGAACCGGTGTACGATCTTCTTAAAGCCTATGTGCTTCCCTATAAACAATCTTTTTACTATTTATCCGTTCTCTCTTTTTTAATGCTTGCCGGAATTATCTGCCTGGAATTTATCGGCAAACGGTTCTGGTGCAGAAACCTTTGCCCCCTGGGAGCGCTTCTGGGCCTGGCAGCCAGGGTATCCTTCCTGAAACGGATACCGGTCAGGGCCTGCAGGGGATGCGGCCTTTGTCACACCCGGTGCGCCATGGCCCCCTTTGATAAAGACGGGCGGTTTATGAGTGAAGCGTGCACCCTCTGCATGAACTGCCTGGCCTATTGTCCGGATGCGGTGACCGCTTTCAGGATCAAGGGCCCGGAGTCCCCGTTTCCTGTTGATATCAGCCGGCGGAAGCTGCTGGTCTCGGCCGTTATCGGCATTTCCCTGCCAGTACTCAGCCGGACCAGTGCCAGGGAGATTCGGAACGATTTAATCCGGCCCCCCGGTGCACTGGATGAGATTGGCTTTCTGGCATCCTGCGTCAGGTGCGGGGAATGCATGAAGGTCTGCATTACCCAGGGACTTCAGCCGTTAGGACCGGATGCGGGGATTGAGCGTATGTTCACGCCGGTACTGGTCCCCCGTCTGGGCTATTGTGAGTTTAATTGTGTGCTCTGTTCATCGGTCTGTCCTACCCATGCCATCCTGCCTTTGCCCCGCATTGAAAAGCAGGCTGCTGTCATGGGTAAGGCCTTTTTCGATAAAAACCGCTGCCTGCCCTGGGCTGAAAAAAAGGAATGCATTGTATGTGAGGAACATTGCCCGGTTCACAATAAGGCCATAAGGTTTGACGAGATCCGGGTGGAAAACCCCGGGGGAAAACCAAAAGTTGTAAAGCACCCCTATGTCGTCACTGAACGATGCATCGGCTGCGGGATCTGTGAGCATGTCTGCCCTGTGCCGGGAGAGGCTGCCGTCCGGGTTGTCGGCCGTGATGCAAAGGCCGGTGAAAGAGCCGGTTATGGCGGGGCTTCAGGCACGGGATACGGGGCCGGTCCCGCTTCCGGATATGACGCCGGCACTTCAGGATACTGAACATTTCTCATCAGGCAGGCAAGGTGAAAAACAAGAGAAGCGGGATAACGTACGATTCTGTTGCTTAAAAAACGATGATCCTGCCTTGCCAAAGCGCTAAGGGGTGTTATTCTACTTAAGTACGATTTGTTATAACGTGAAGTTCAGAATGGAGATCCAAGTGAAGGTATTGATCATAGCTGCCCATGGCAGCCGGAAAGCGGAGTCCGCCAGGGAGGTTGCGGCACTGACTGAAAAAATAAGCCTTAAATCCGGGGCCTGTTTTGACCGGGTGGACCACGGGTTCCTGCAGTTTTCAGAACCTCTGCTTCCCGGCGTGATTGATAATGCAGTGGCCCTGGGTGCCACACAGATTGTGATCTTTCCCTTTTTTATTTCCGCAGGCAGCCATATTCTCACCGATATTCCGGAGTTGGTGGCGGAATCAGGGAAGACCTACCCCGGGGTTGAATTTACGGTTACCCGTCACCTTGGGGCGGCTGCCTCGGTTGAAGATGTGATCCTGGGCGAAGTAAACCGCCATCTTGGCGGCGGGGAGGGATGATGAGCGCAGATAAACTGGTATACATTATAAAAGCCGGATCAACCTTTCCCGATATGGCTGCGGAGCAGGGGGATTTTGAAGACTGGATCATCAGCGGCCTCGGCCTTGATGTTGCTCTTCTTGATGTGGTTGATGTTGAAAACGGAATGGAGCTGCCGGACATCTCCTCAGTCAGCGGGGCGGTGATCACAGGCTCCCATGCCATGGTGACCCGGAATCTGCACTGGAGCCTTTCCCTGGAAACCTGGACAAGGCAGCTGGTTCTTGCAAAAATACCTGTGCTCGGCATCTGCTACGGCCACCAGATCCTTGCCAGGGCCATGGGCGGTACAGTGGATTTCCACAGCCAAGGAACCGAAATCGGAACCAGGGAGATCACCCGCCTTCCTGCCGGCGGGCAGGATATTTTGTTCAAAGGCCTCCCTGAAAGGTTTAAGGGACATACCGTACACTCCCAGACTGTAACCCGCCTGCCTGACAATGCGGTTCTCCTGGCCTGTAATTCATTTGAGCCCCACCATGGGTTCAGGATCGGGGATTCTGCATGGGGGGTCCAGTTCCACCCTGAGTTTTCTGTCCGGGCCATGGAAGGGTACATCGGCCATATGGCCGATACCGTGAGACAGGAGGGACAGGATCCTGAAAAGCTGATAAGGGATCTGGACAATACACCCGAGGCTGCAGAATTGCTGGAGCGTTTCGGCCGTCTTGCCGTCGGCAACTGACAGGCGGGGGAAAATCACCGCCGGTTCAGGTTCCAGTTATAGTGAAGGTAGGTGAGTTTAACTTCCGGGCCGGCTGCATCCAGTTCGGCTTTCAGGCGGTCATCTGCATACTGCCGGATGAACAGCAGGGGATTATCGTTGAAATCCTCACTGAACCAGTCAAATATTTTGCTGATAAACAGGGTGTTGTCCTTTACAAAGGTGGATCTGGGTGTGTTGATAAAGGATCGGGTCTGTTCGTCCAGCTGGTTTTCAATGGTTTTCCCCTCATAGGGGCGGTTGAGAAGGGGCGGGCAGCTTTTTGCGGCACAATTAATGGCAAAGTGGATCCGCGGGTCCTTGAACCGGGGCCTTAATACCTCATGCTCTATATAATCCAAAGACACGGTCCAGCCGCCAAGGGAGATGAATTTTTTACTCCAGGGGCCTGAAAAAAAGGATCTGATCTCTTTTATGGAGTTGACCTCCGGGTAGCGGCTCAGTACGAGTTTAATGGTAAAGGCGTTGTAGGCATTTATATAAAATGCAAACTGGTGGTTCCGTGACAGGGTGTCAGGATCCGCAGTGCTCAAAATCTTAAGGTATTGATCCAGAAGGGCTTCATCCTTTTTGAAACCGTCATAATCCACCCGGTTCTTTTTTACATGTTTTGCCAGAAGTTCTTTATATATACTGTTGTCCACACCGCCGGCCTGTGACACAGCCGGAATGAGCAGGAGCAGTCCGATGCAGACTGCCGTCCATTTTGATTTCATACATATCTCCGTTGTATGCTTTTGTCTTTGTCCTTATTGTTTAACATGGGTGTAATTTTATTAAAATCAATTATATGATAAGTAGTTTTTCATGAAGATCCTTCATCTGATCAGCCAGCCCCCTGATTTTACCGGCAGCGGAAAGTTTATACGGCAGATCATCAGGCATGCACGGAAAAAGGGGCATGATAATTTTCTTGTGGCCGGTGTTCAGGCCGGGTTTCAACTGCCGGGGGAACTGATTTCGGAAAAAAACGCCGCCCTGGTAAGGTTTGACAACCGGGATCTGCCCTTTCCCGTTGCCGGGATGAGTGATGCCATGCCCTATGAGAGCACGCTGTTTTCTAAAATGCCGGTAGAACAGCTGGAACTTTATAAACAAGTATTCAAAGGGAAAATCAGGCGGGCAATCAATCAGTTCCGGCCGGACCTGGTCCACTCCCACCATCTGTGGATCGTATCTGCCCTGGCCCGGGCGTCGGCCCCGGATCTGCCCATGGTCACCACCTGCCACGGCACCTGCCTGCGCCAGCACCGCTTCTGCGGTGATATCAGTAAAAGGATCAGCCCTGCGCTTAAGGGCATTGACAGGGTTATGGCGCTGAGTATCAGCCAGCAGCAGGAGATTGTGGGGCGGTTCGGCTATGATGCGTCACGGGTGCCGGTGATGGCCGGGGGATATGACGACACCCTTTTTAAACCGGCAGCCAAACCGGAAAACGGCATAGTGGAAATGGTATATGCAGGAAAGCTGTGCAGGGCCAAAGGGGTGCCCTGGCTGCTGAAGAGCCTTGAAAGGATAAAAGATCTCCCCTTCCGTCTTCATCTGGCCGGCGGGGGCAGCGGCCGGGAAAAGGAGGCCTGCCTGGCCCTGGCCGGGGCCCTGGGGGAGAAAGCAGTCTATCACGGCGTCCTGAGCCACGGGAAACTGGCCGCCCTCCTGGGCAGATCCCATCTTTTTATCCTGCCGTCATTTTTTGAAGGGGTGCCCTTGGTACTCATGGAAGCCCTTGCCTGCGGATGCCGTATCCTGTCGACAGACCTGCCCGGGGCCAAAGAGATTCTCCCTCCCGGGAGCGGGAATTTGGCCCGGTTTATACCGCTTCCCCCCCTGGAGACCATTGATGCGCCTTACCGGAAAGATGAACCCCGGCTTGAAGAACTCCTGGCGGAAAGGCTGCAGGCCTTGATCCCGGAAATTCTGCAGAAACCCGCACCGGACAGGACCCTTATTGAAGAAGCGGCCGGCCCCCATACCTGGACAAGGGTGTTTGACCGCATCGAAGGGGTCTAGCGTTCTGTTGTCTCAAACGGATAAGGGCACCCGCTGCCTAAATGCAGGGCGCAAAAAAGTTTGAACCGGAACGTACTGCAGCAGGAAACAAAAATATGTAGCGGAAAAAAACAGTGAGAAGCCCTCTTCATCTAGTCACGGCTTCAGGTGGAGGGCGATGGCGGCTATATCATCATGGCGCTTAAACCTGGGAAATGCCCTCCGGTCCGGATCCCCTTCTTCAAGAACCCGGATTTTCCGGTGAAGGCCTTTCAGGCCGAGTTCCCGGAAAGAGAGGGCCAGGGGGGTAAAGCATTTTTTCTTTTCCGGAACCGGAGCAGGCAGGTTCAGTCCGTCTGTGAACAGGAGAACGGCCTCAACCCGGTCAAGGGAAAGGGTTCCGCCTGAGGCAAATGCCATGGCTGCGGGATCTCCGTTCAACACCCCGTACTTTTTGTTCATTCCGGCCCTGACCTTTAATACCTGGCGTTTGAGAACCGGGTTGGCCAGGGTATTATCTTCCTCGGCTTTCATCATGGTCAGGGTTTCAAAATCGTGGTCGTCGCGCTGGGCCGGGATACTGTGACTGCCGTCTTCATAAATGACCAGAATGTGGGAGTCTCCGGTCTGGAACCACTCCAGATCATTTCCTTTTATCCGGACCACCGCGGCGCTGGTGCTCCAGACCTCTTCTATGGCGCTGGTGTTTACCCCTGATTCTTTCATTTGGTTCAGGATGGCAGTATTGGCGGTGCGGCCGAGATCAGTGAGGGGAAAGTGGTTGGCTGCAAATGTCTTCCCGGCAATCGAGGCGGCCATGCTGCCGCCGGTGCGGCCCGGAGGCTTATCCGGCACTCCTTGCCGGGATGCAGCCGGAGGACCGGACAGGCTTGCGGCGCCGTCAAATACCCCGAAGAGGTTTTCTCCGATAACCAGGCGGTCTTCATTCACAGGCCCCGACCCTTTTTCCAGAATATGTTCGATTTTTACCATGGGGTAAAATATAGACAGGGGCAGCTATAAATCAAAACGATAATTATGATAGGAATCAATAAAGGTATCGGGATTATCAATAGGATATATTATCAGATCCTGCCGATGCCTGCGTACAGATCCAGCCCGCCGTGGAAAAAGGTCATGGGACTCAGGTTGAGCCCAAGATCTTTGGCCAGGTGTTTTTCAGGATAGATGATGCCGGCCCGGAAGCCTTTGAAATCCTTAGCCAGTTTTTTCCCGATCTCTCTGAAGAATTTTCCCTTATCCATACCCTTTTCCAGCCTCCGGCCATAGGGCGGGTTTAATACCACCACTCCTGTCCCGGCCGGAACATCCGGGGGGCGGACATCAAAGAAATCAAGGGTATCAGCTGAAATTGATCCGAAGAGCGGATGGGTGGAAAGGCTGTCCTTTAAATTGCTGACAGCTGCCGCATCCAGGTCAGAGGCAAAGATGCTGGGGGCGGTTGCAGGGCTGATTCCGTCCTGTACCCTGGTCCTGGCATGCCGGAACCCTTTTTCCCTGAATCCCGGCCAGGCCTCAAAGGCGAACCGCCTGAACAGTCCCGGCGGAACCGCAGCCCGGATCATGGCACCTTCAAGGGAAAATGTGCCGGAGCCGCACATGGGGTCCACCAGGGTATCGTCAGAGGAGAAGTTCAGTCTTTTTAAAATGGCATAGGCCAGGGTTTCCCTCAGCGGCGCCCGGACAATTTTCTGTTTGATTCCCCGTTTGTACAGGGAGGCGCCGGACATGTCCAAAGAGAGTTTAAACCGGTCCTGGTCGGCGCGGATCATCAGGGTTTGCGTCCTGGGGCCGGAATCCCCGGATACAGCCGGTAAATGATCCCGGACATATTTTAAGTGGTTCAGGATCAGGGGGCGGATCCGTTCGGCAATGGCGTCCGAATGGTAGAGCCTGGACTTCCGGGCGGTGACCTGGATATTCAGGTGCCTGTTTTCAAGATCCGGGGGCAGGAACAGCTCCCAGTCAATGGATTTGACATGGTGTTCAAGACGGGAAAAATTATCAGCCTTAAAGCCGGCTATCCGCATGAGAATCCGCGTGGGGCTTCCCAGGAAAATATTGGCCAGGCAGGCTGCGTCAAGCCTGGAGACAAATCGTATACCGCCGGGCAGGGCGGTGAGTGCCTTTATGTCCGGTACAACCGGGGTGATGCGGTCTTTTTCAAGACGGCCGGGCAGGGCCGTCAGTTCGCTGTGGCAGATCTGCCGGAGGCCCGGGGGACAGACCGCAAAGAAATCGTGATCCCGCCCCGACACCCGGCGCCTGAGCCTTTTGTCAAAGGCCGAGGGCTTTGCTTTTTTTTTAATGAGGTCTATCCCTGTTTTTTATAATTGTCGAGAATCCGTGCTACCTGGTCCTCGATAAATCCTTTGGCTGCTTTCAGATCCCCGGCAGATATGACGGGGAGGTCAACAGCCAGGTCCTCCACCCGGTCTGCCTCCATCCCGGCTATTTTGGTGACGGCAAAGGTATCGGCTTCCCCGTCTTCCGTCAGAAGTCCGCAACCGCCGGCCACCCCCAGAAACCTGTCCTCAACATAGATGGGGACCACGATTTTGGCAAATCCGGCATCACACTCTTCTACAATGGTTTTCCGGGTGTTTTTGGCAATGGCGGTCATGTTCATATGGGCGACGGAGCAGATATAGCTCTGGCCCTTTTCCGTGGCCTTGATGGCCGGGCAGAGGCCGTTGCTCCAGTTTTTGACCTGGGTGATCCTTATGCCTTCCGGATTGAACACGGAACCCTGGAAGTTGAATTTTTCAAAGATTTCGTTTTCCACGGTTTCCCATCCGGACAGGGGGCAGATATCGGTGAGTTCCATAAAATATTTTCCTTGGCTTGTATGGATTAATGACAGGGTTTTAGCACAGCCGCGGAAGCCCTGTCAATCAGGGCGGAAACAGATAAAGCCCTGTGCTGATGACACCTTTAAATGAGACGGGGGTAAGATAGGGGTAAAAGGTGCCACCAGGACAGGGCTTTATCAAAAAGGGCGCTGTTACCAGTGCCCCTGGGTATTGGGCTGTGTCGCCATTTCAAATTTTTCGTTTTTGAAATCCCGGATCACATCCCTGACAGACCCGGATGCATCATTGGCCACCCGGACATCGGCGGCAGCCAGGGCTTTAAATGCATTGGGCCCGCAAAATCCGGTGAGAAGCACCTGGGCGCCTTTGTCGCAGATGGCTGCGGCCGCCTGGATGCCGGCGCCCTTAAAGGCATTTTTGTTCTCTTCATTGTCAATGAGGTCAAATTCAAGGGTTTCCGTTTCCACCACAATGATATAGGCTGCCCTGCCGAATCTGGGATCCACCTGGGCATCCAGGTCTTTTCCTTTTGAGGTTACGGCTATTTTCATTTTTTTGTCCTCACAAGGGGTCAGTGGGCACCGCCGCCGCACACCTGGTCATTACGGATTTCGGTAAGATTACCCTGGATAAGGTCCATGACCACCGGCTCGATTTCAGGGCGCTGGTCATCATGGTATACATCAATGCCCACCTGGCGGAATCCCATAAGGGGGCGCATGCCGATACCGCCCACGATCAGGGCATTGACCCGGTTTTCAGCCAGCAGGTTCACCGGGACCATACAGCCGCCCTGGACATGTTCCTGGTTGGCCAGGGTGGATACGTTTTCAATCTCGCCGTCCTTGACATCCACAAAGGTAAATACGTCGCAATGTCCGAAATGGCCTGACCGGGTGCCGCCAAGTCCACCTTCTCCGTTTGAGGGGATGGCGATTCTACCGTTTTTCATTTTTATCTGCTCCTTTATATTGATTTGATATCAGTGGTCATGTGCATCAACGGTCAGCAGAGCCGTTCCGTTTTCATCGGCCTGCTTTGCATGACCTTGTTCCATATGGCTGTGACAGCCTTGCCCGCAGGCGATTCCTTATGGGTTTCCACTATGGATTTTCCCTGGATCATGGCCTGGGTAAATGCCGGGTCAAAGGGAATCCGGCCCATGAGATCCAGTTTTTTTTCTCCGGCAATGGTTTCAATGGCCCGGGCCTGGCCGGGATTAAGATCATACTTGTTGATGCAGACCATGGCCGGAATCTTAAAGTGGGCAGTGAGTTCTGCCACCCGCTCCATGTCGTGGATGCCCGATACCGTGGGTTCTGCAACAATAAGAACGGCATTGGCCTGTCCAATCGAGGCAATCACCGGACATCCGATACCCGGGGGGCCGTCTGTCAGAAGGAGGTCGACATGGTCTGCCGCCATCCTTTTTCTGGCCTCTTCCCGGACAAGGGCCACTAAACGGCCGGAATTTTCCTCGGCAATGCCTAAACGCGCGTGCACCATATCCCCGAATCTTGTATGGGAGACAAACCATTGGCCGCAGGTCTTTCTTGGGAAGTCAACCGCCTGTTCCGGACAGAGATCCACACAGACACCGCAACCTTCGCAGTCGATGGGATCAACGGTAAAGCCGCTGCCTGACCGGTGCCTTGATACGGCATTAAAGCGGCAGACTTCCTCGCACCGGCCGCAGCCTGAGCATTTGTCCGGATCAATCACGGCCTCGTTGCCACCGATAAAATCATGGGTTTCAACGGTTTCAGGGGACATGATCAGGTGAAGGTCGGCTGCATCCACATCCGCATCACAGAGGATCATATTTGAGGAAAGCCCTGCAAACGCCGCGGTCAGGCTGGTTTTTCCCGTGCCGCCTTTGCCGCTTAAAATGACAAGTTCTTTCATCGGACCCCTCCTGCTGTTTCCATTACAGTCCCTTCTTCCGCCCCGGACACAGTTCCGGTCCCGGCCAGGGCTGAGATTTTCCGGTAAAGGGACAGAAATTTTTTTCTGTATTCCGGCAGGGCATGTATAAGGAGTTCCCCTTTGGAGTAAGCCATGGCGATTTTTCTGTCAAAGGGGATCTCCATAAGGACGGGCAGCCCTTCTGCGGCTGCATACTCCTTAACCTCATCATTACCCATGCCTGCCCTGTTGATCACAAGGCCGTGGGGAATGCCCAGAATCTTGACCGCTTCAACCGCAAGGACCAGGTCGTGGAGTCCGAAGGGGGTGGGTTCCGTGACCAGCACCACAACATCCGCCCCTTTCATGGCGGAGATAACAGGGCAGGAGGTACCGGGCGGGGCATCAATAATGGTCAGGCCGTCCGGGTTCTCATGGGTTCTGACCTGACGTATTACAGGGGGGGCCATGACCTGGCCGATATCCAGAAGTCCCCTGGCAAATCCGGATGCCGGTGCGGAGGATACTCCGGGCAGGCGGGATAAGGTTCCGGTCTCCACCCTGGCAATTGACCGGTCCGCCTCAGTGATGGCCTGTTCAGGGCAGATCAGGGAACACCCCCCGCAGGAGTGGCAGAGTTCCGGAAAGGTGATGACTTTCCGGCCCATGACGGCAATGGCGCCGAACCGGCAGACAGCCATGCACTTTTTGCAATAGGTGCAGCGGGTTTCGTCCACCTCCGGCACCGGTGCGTTGACCGTTTCCGACCCTGTTATTGAAGGATCCAGAAAAAGATGGGCATTGGGTTCTTCCACATCACAGTCAAGGAGCTTCAGGCCTGCCCCGAGGCTGGCGCTTAGGTTGGTGGCCACCGTTGTCTTTCCGGTCCCGCCTTTTCCGCTGGCAATGCTTATAATCATCAGATCCGTCTCCCTTTCATGATCAGCAGCTCAGCCCGGCCAGCTGGTCCAGGTGGGTTTCAAGGGCAAGGGCATCTTTTTCCGACGGGCGGGGGGGCAGTTGCATCAGCACCCCGTATCCTTCGTAGGCATCGTGGAATTCTTTTTTGTCCATGGTGCCTGCCACCACACAATGGGTAAAGGGGCTTTGGACTGTGACCGACTCAACAAGTACCCTGGCAGTGGTATCCGGCAGCTTCTCATCCATGACCACCAGGTCAATCCCCCCGTTTTCAGGGGAATTCGAAAGCAGGGACAACAGGTCTTTACCGGTTCCGGCCGACTCAACACTCACGTTTTTCCTGGACAGCATCTGCTCAACTTCAATAAATTGATCTTCATCCCTGCCTGCGAATACAGCTCGTTTCATCAGAAACTCCACCTCTTAAATTCAATTTCATCAGGGAGACTTAAGTCTCCTGTGTTACGGAGCTAAAGAAGAGCAAAGCCTGTGCCATATGGTGAATTTGAGCAATTAAAATCGTATCTTACTGGAAAATAAAGAAAATATCTGTGTTGCAGGTGAGAGGGGAAGGGCGGGATGTTTTTATTTGAGGTGCAAAAATGCGACCTGGTATCGCAGTTGCACCAGGAGGGGCGCATTACCGAGACCTGTCCGGATTCGGATACTGCCCCCCGGAAGGGAGGTTAGTATCCGAATCCATGGGTTATCCTTATATTATTACGAGGGTAATACTATAACCGTTCGTAGGCGCAGCGGAGCAGATTTACAGTAGTATCCCAGGAGATGCACTCATCCGTGATGGAAACACCGTACTTCAGGTTGCAGGCATCCCCGTTGCACCGGCACTTCTGGTTGCCCTCAAAAAGGTTGCTTTCCAGCATCAAGCCGATGATCTTTTCATTGCCGTCAAGGCGCTGGTCCACCGCACTTTTGAATACAAAAGACTGGCCTTTGAATTTCTGTCCGGAGTTGTCATGGGAACAATCGATCATAACCGATTCCAGCAGGTCTTTCTCCCTGAGCCTGTCCTGGGCTTTGCCCACTGAGACAGGATCGTAGTTGGGGGTGGGGCCGCCCCTGAGGACCACATGGCCGTATGGGTTCCCCGTGGTGGAAACCACGGCGGATTTTCCGTCCGGGTCAATGCCCAGAAAATGCTGGGGTGCGCCTGATGCCTGCATGGCATTTATTGCGGCCGTGAGGCTGCCGTCGGTGCCGTTTTTAAATCCCACGGGCATGGACAGGCCGGATGCCATTTCCCTGTGGGTCTGGGATTCTGTGGTCCTGGCGCCGATGGCCACCCAGGTCAAAAGCCCTGCAATGTACTGGGGGGTGATGGGATCGAGGATTTCCGTTGCCGTGGGCAGGCCCATGGCATTGATATCGATCAGCAGGGACCTTGCCCGGCGGAGGCCCTGGTCCACATTGTAACTGGCATCCAGGAAGGGGTCGTTGATCATCCCTTTCCATCCCACCGTGGTCCTGGGTTTTTCAAAGTAGACCCGCATGACAAGGTTTATCTTATCCTTCACCTCCTCTCTCAGGTCTTTCATCTGCCTGGCGTATTCCGTGGCTGCATTGGCATCATGGATGGAACAGGGGCCTGCAATCACCAGGAGGCGCCCGTCTTTGCCCGTGAGAATGTTTTCCACATCCTTACGGCCCTTGAGCACGGTTTCTGCGGCTGTCCCAGGCACGGGCAGCTCTTCTTTAATCGCTGCCGGGGAGGTCAGGGGTTTGAACGCTTTGACATTTACATCATAGGTCTGTTTCATGGCAATTTTCCTTTGCAGGCCTTGTCTTGCCTGAAACTTAAAAATAAAAAAGCCGCAGGCAGTGTCTGCCTGCGGCTTGGGGTATGTAAGAAATCAGCGCAATACAGGCAGATGGGTATAAAAATAATACCAAAAGTAAAAATAAAATCTGTCTGCTTTGCAAAAATTCATTTGGTTTCCTCTGTTTAAAGTTCCATAAGTGAAACCATAATTCCAAAGACCTGTCAAGGAAAAAGATGTGACGAATTTTATTTGTTTTTTCAGCGGGTTAGGAAGGTGTTGGCATCGGGCAAAAACCTTGTCAACCATTGCTGTGGTGCAGGCGGGCGCCTTCCGGCACCAGAAAACGGGTACGCATCCGGCCGGGAAGCATCCTGGCTTGCCGGGTGTTGTGATTTTCTTGCTGTCTCAAAAAATATGGTGGATATATCAACTAAAAATAAGAAAAAAGCTGCCCGGGAAAAAAATTTGCCCCGGGTGCCCGGTCAGATTCCCAGCAAAACACTTCTTCCTCCCTTTCCCGGGGGTCTGTCCTTTAAGATGAATCCTGTGTCCATGGCGGTTTTCACAATCTGCTCAAACTTTTTCCTGGACACGTGAAACAGGGGCTCAACCATGAGAAACCGGCCCTCCGGTTTCATCAGGGCCCTGACCTGGGAAAGAAATTTGCCGTGATCCAGAGTTTCATGGACCATGTAATAGGCCAGGATAAAGTCCGCTTTGATTTCCGGACCGAGACCGATGTTTTCCTGGGTGCACCGGTGGGGGGTGATAATCCCGGTCAGCCTGTTCTGCACGGATTTCTGGACCACCCTGGAGAGCATCTCCTCCTGGAGGTCCACGGAAAATACCCGGCCGCCTGTTCCCGCCATCTTTGCCATATCAATGGAAAAGTAGCCCGGACCGCAGCCAAGGTCCAATACCGTGTCACCCGGATTGATATAGGGGCCGGCTATCTTTTTGGGGTTCTGGAATAACCTGCGGATGAAGTTGTCCAGAAAGATGGCGTGGCGGTGGCTGCAGACATCGCCTTTAAATGACGGGTTGTACATAATGCCTCCTCAAATGTGTTTAGTTGGTATACACTTTTCTTAAAATTTTTTATTCTTCAGATTCTATCCTGCGGGCCAGGAAATCCTCGGTCCGGGTTAAAAACTCAAGAATGACACGGGTCTCTTCAGGGGGCAGTTCATCCATGTATTGCCTGAACCCGCCGTCCATGGTTTCATGCCAGTGTTTATGGGCCCAATAGGCCATCTTGCCTTTGGCAGTCAGGAAGACCAAGGCCCGGGAGAGGTTTTCAGGATCTTGTTTCTTCCCGGTTAACCCCTTTTTTTCAAGGCGCTTCAGGCTCTGGGAGACCGCGCCTTTGGTAATACCGATGAGCCCGGCAATATCCGTCACACTGAGATCCCGGTTGTCTCCCACAATTTCAATAAGGTGGATCTCTGAATGGGACAGGTCTTTATCCGTGCCGAACCGCCTCGGGGTTTTTGACAGTTTCAGTGCCAGCTCCATAACGGACTGGAATTTCCCGTGGATTTTCTGTTTATCACTTATCATGGGATTGAGTGTATATATGCTAAACGGATTTGTCAATAAAACACCGGCCTGATAAACTTAGGAACCGCGCAAAAATAACTTCACCTGGTCTGTTTATAAAAAAACTTAAAACACTGAATATTTTGCAAACACAATGTGAACCGAATCATACGCGATCCCTTAAGGCCGGTGTTCCGGGTAACCTGTCGGTATCAGCAGCAGCCGCCGCTTCCGCAGGATGCGTTCTCTTCGCCTTTTATCCAGACCTGGATAATATAGGCGGCTCAGCCCACCCCCGGATTTACACTCAGGGCGCCTGACGGGCAGTTGTTCACACAGGCCCCGCACTCCATGCAGGCGTTGAAATCCACTATCTCGGCCTTCCGGTCCGCCATCTCAAATACATGGTGGGGGCAGACCTGGGTGCAGAGGGTACAGCCCACACAAAGTTCTTTATCAAGAACCAGGGTGGATACATCCTCGTAATGTCTGAATTCTTTCATATCTCTGTCCTTAATTAATACTATTAAAATGCCCCGTAAATCCAGAACCCGGTTGAGAGCACCAGGCAGGCCAGCTGGGCCGGAATATACCGTTTCATCTCTTTTTCAACACCGGATGGTGAGGTAAAGGGGGTGGTCCCGGTAAAGTTCATGGCCAGGAACGAACTGATGGTGACGGTAAATAAAAACAGGGCAAGGCCGTTGACAAACCCTGCTGCAGGCAGGGCGGCCAGCAGGATAACAGCCGTTACGCAGCCCGTGATGATGCCTTTCAGGGCAAACTCCTTTACCGGGATAAAGGGCAGGAGCACCGGGGTGACCACGGCTCCGGAAATAATGCCCGCTGCCATGGCACCCAACCCTGTCCAGCCCCTTGTCCATGCGGCCCCAAAGGAGAATATCCCCGGGCCGAAGCCGGAGAGGATAAAGAGCACCAAAGCCGTAATAAGAGCTGGTTTAAGCACAATCTGAACCTCCACCGGGGTCAGGATAAACCGTTCGCCCATGGTAAAGGTAACTTCCCTCATTTCAGGGGCTGCCTTGCGGTTGTTTTCCAGGAACCCGGGAATATCCGAAGCCCGGACAGGCCCGTATACCACCCTGAACCCGGACCGTGCCTTGACCTCTTTGGCCGACACCCCGGTGGCGCCGAGCTGGGGAACGATAACCCGCTTGTGGTCCACCACCCCGGCAAGTTCCGAATTCTCAATCCTGTACACCAGCTCCCCTGTGCCGAACGTGCCTTTGCCTGCTGCGCACCAGACATTGATCCCCTTGGTGTCCAGCACCAGGATCCATATGTTCAGCCCCTTAAGCGCCGTTCTCACCATGTCAAAGGTGAGCTTGAAATTGGCCGTTACAACGACCTCTGATCCGGCATCCGGCTGCCCCACTGCATAGAGCCCCGGCACCACTGTATACTGATACCGGTTGATGCCGCACCTGACCACTCCCGTTGACACCCGGTCCCTGACCGTGAGCTCTGTTTTTACCCTGGGCACCGGGCCTGCCGGGGTATCAATGAAATCATCAACCCAGTCGCATAAAATGTATCCGGGCCTGTCATGCCCGGGTTCCGGCGGGGTATCCGTGCACCCGTACCCTGCCTGGTCCATGGAGCCCATGAGACTGACCCCGGATGTGGACAGGCCCTTGCCTGGCTTTTCCTCGTTCATAATCATCCTCTGTATTATTTTTGCACTTCCTTTATTTTACCCGCTTCCCCGCTCAGTTCGTTTCCGAGCGAGCCGATATAATCCTTAAACTGCTTTAGTATCTGTCTGTCCACACAAAAATAGGTTTTGGGGCCTTCCACCTCTCCGCAGACAATGCCGGCGGCCTTGAGTTGTTTTAAATGCTGGCTGATGGTGGATTGGGAATAGGGGAAAATATCCACGATCTCACCGCAGACACAGGTGTTGATCCGGATCAGGTGTTCAACGATCCTGACCCGGGTGGGGTGTCCCAACGCCTTGAATATTTTTGCAATCTGCTCGGTTTCCATAGGGCCTCATATCCACTTATCGTTAATCGCCAATCAACGATAAAGGTAAAGAGGGGGCAAGTCAAGCAAAAAAATAAAATTTGTCAAACCCTTATGTATAGCGCATTTGCCTTTACAGTTCCGGCATAATTTGTTAATTTCCCAGTATTAGCAGAGTTGTTGTACCCCCCACCAGCCGGTGCCGTTCTGAGCCGGTGATAAGGAGCAAATCCCATGGGCCTGGCAGCCGAATATTTTGACGATGGCAGTTCATTTCTTGCCATTGACCCCCTGTCCATTAACCCGGATGCACTGGCGGAATTTTCGCTTTTTGAAAGATATCCGCCCAGGGACGGGGTGTTCAGGTTCCGTTGCCTGCTGATGGATACAAGCGCCATTGATAAGGACCGGTTGCTGGAACTGCTTGGAAACTGGGAGAAAATCTACATTCACAAAAAAGAGGCCCAGGCTTACAAAGCCTATGTCAGGGAAAACCTGGCGTTCATCCTCAACCATGAAAAAATCCTTCCCAAACAGAAAACCGACACCCTGGTCGCCCTGTCCACGGAGGTGGTGAAAGACTCCTTTGCCGCCAATTTTTCCTCACAAGCCGATTGTGTCCGGGTGGTGGAGAACATACGGAAACTGATTGCAAAGGCCATGGATTTTATCTCCGGTACTGAGTCGCTCAACGGCCTTGCGAGCCTTATCGGCCATGATTATGAGACCCATACCCATTCCATAAAAGTCGGATGGCTCACGGCCACCTTTATTAACTCCAACAGGGACCTTTTTGATACCGGCGGGGTGTCAGAGTTAAGGGAACTCATGATAGAGGCTGCAGTGGCAGGGTTTCTCCATGATATCGGGAAAATAAAGATACCCCAGAATGTCATTAACAAGCGGGGTCGTCTGGATAACCTTGAATGGATCATCATGCAGTCCCATACCGCCTATGCCGCCAGCCTTCTCTTTGAGAGCAGACTGTCCCACACCGCCATGCAGACCATCATCTACCACCATGAAAACGAGGATGGCAGCGGGTATCCCTGCGGCCTTGCCAATGACCAGATCCCCCTGATGGCCAAGATCTGCCATATTGCCGATGTCTTCGACGCCCTGACCTCCGAGCGCCCTTACAAAAAGGCAAAAACCCCCTTTGAGGCGCTGAAACTCATGGCAGGGGACAACCCTTACCTGGAGACCCTGAGAAAATTTGAGAGCGAGGCTGCGGATAATATTAAGCCGCCGCTGACCGCAATTGTCCGGGATGACTACGAGGCCAAACTCCGTCGCCTGCGGGAAAGGGAAATGCTTGAAGAAGAGGCTGAAAAAAGGGTTGAAGCCCGGGTGAAGCTCAGGGACAAAGGTATGTCCCACTGCTTTGACCTTGACCTGCTCAGACGGTTTATCATCACCATCAACAAGTCTGAAAGCTTTGATCTTGCCGGGCTTTTATAAATAGGCGTTATGCAGATATCAGGCTTTTGAAGCCGGGTATCCCGCCTTGGTCACCGCATCAACCGCGGTCCGGACAAGATCCTGGTCCGATGTGGCAAAAGCCGCTTTTTTCCCCTCAAGATCCACACTGATATCAGAGAGCCCGGGGATGCCTTCAAGGGTTTTCTGAACCATTCCCGAACAATGTCCGCAACTCATATTATCCACATTCAATGTCACTTTTTGATCTGCCATGCTGTTTTCCTTTGCAATTAAACGTTGTATCAGCAAAAATAAACCGGGTTTGATATTTTGTCAAACCACTTAAAAACCCCTTAAAACCACAGGAGCCCCGGTGAATATCCCCTGGCAGAAAAAAGCGGAATTTCAGGAAGTGCTCATGTTCTTCACTACCGTGAGCAGCAATCGGGGCCATGACCTTGACCCGGTCAGATCCCTGGCCGGGGACATCCGGATGATTTTCCGGGAAATGGATTCCAGCCTGGATTCCCTTTGCGCCGTCACCTGCCCGGACTGCCGAAACAACTGCTGTCAACGGGCCACCATCTGGTATGACTTCAGGGACCTGCTCTATCTGTTCTTCGGGCCGGGTTCCCTGCCAGGTTCCCAGATTTCAAAAAACAGCCAATGCTCCTGCCTTACAGATACCGGCTGCAGTCTCCCCAGATCCCGCCGCCCCTTTGTCTGCACATGGTACTTCTGCCCGGATCAAAAAGAGGGGGCACTGCAATCAGGGCTCACAAAAAAGATTCAGAAACTTAAGGATCTGCGAAGCAGGATGGAAACGGAATTCTGCCGCATCACCGGGGAATCATATCCCGGCATCACCGTTGCCCCGATGGCAGCTGACCCGGGTTCCGGCCAATAAAAATGCCACAGGCCGGCTCAAAATACTTTATTCCCCTCCTGGCCGCAGCAGTATGGAATATTTTTTTCAGCCTCCTGGGATTTTTCCTGCTTCCCCGGAAGAGCACCCTCTTTTTCAGCACCATAACGCCCCAGGTGGAATTCCTCTCCGCACCTCCGGTCTGGTATGCGGTTTTAACAGCAGGTATCGGATACGGCCTCGTAGGATTTAAAAACCATAAGTTCAGGTTTTTCATTACCATCGGCGCCATTGGCAAAACCGCCCTGTTTTGCTTTACCTGGTATCTCTGGTTTAACTCAGTCGCCAATACCCTGGCAGCCATGGTTGCCCTGGGGGATCTGATGTGGGCAATTTATTTCCTTATTTTTCTTTATCAGACCAGGGAACATGGATTGCTATAAGACCGGGAGGGGCGAAAAGCCGGGCCGGCCAGACCGGAAGCGGCTGACACTGTTTTTAAGATGGCCTAAACTCGCTGCGCGAAAAGCCGTTAAACTGTGGCCTTCGGTCCTCAAACAAAACGGCTTTTTACGCTCCGCAGCGTTAAGGCCATCTAAAA
>JAKSAX010000062.1 GCA_022361395.1 Desulfobacterales bacterium
CCGATGGCACTGCCGTTTACATGGGAAAAAGAGCCGTGGGTATTTTCGCCGGCCAGTGCCCCGTTCCTGAAAATGGGCTCGTCATGGTAAATCAGGGGATGGGGGTCATCAATGGTGAACATCACCAGTTTTTTCTTGATCCCCTCCTCTCTCTGCTCGACCAGGGCTGCCTTTCCGATAAAATCTTTCTTATCAAGATCCACGGCAAAGCCTAAGCCCGCCTCATAGGGGGTGGTGTCCGGGGTGATATCCGAACTCCAGTGACGGTATCCCTTTTCCAGGCGCAGGGAATCCACGGCGTGCAGGCCGCACATTTTCATTCCGAATTCCTCCCCGGCCGCCACAAGTTCATCAAAGATGCCCTGGGCAAAGGGGGTGGGGATGTACAGCTCCCATCCCAGCTCTCCCACAAAACTCATGCGGACGGCAAAGGCCGTGGCATATCCCGCATCAATCTCTTTGGCCGTGGCAAAGGGAAAGGCCTCGTTGGACAGGTCTTCATCCGTGATCTTTGACAGGAGATCCCTGGATTTGGGCCCCATTACCCCGAGCATGGTGTAAGACCAGGTCACATCGGTGAGCACGGCATGGGCATCTTCGGGAATATGGCGGCTGATCCAGTCAAAATCCCGGGTGGTGGTGGCGCCGGCGGTGACAATGAAAAACTTGTCTCCGGCCATTTTCGTCACCGTGATATCCCCTTCAATGCCCCCCCGTTCGTTAAGCATCTGGGTATAGACAACCTTGCCCACCGGCCTTGCCACATTGTTGGCGCAGATCATCTGCAGAACGGATTCCGCATCTTTTCCCTGCATAAGGAATTTGCCCATGGATGTCAGGTCATAGATGCCGACATTTTCGCGGATATTCATATGTTCATCCGCCGAATACCCGAACCAGTTCTGGCGGTCCCAGGCATATTCATATTCAGGCACGATCCCTTCCGGGGCGAACCAGTTGGCCCTTTCCCAGCCGGAGACCACACCGAAACAGGCCCCCATATCCTTTAACCGGTCATGGATGGGGGTTTTGAGCACGGATCGCGAGGAGGTGGGCTGCTTGAACGGAAAATGATCCGCATACAGGTTGCCCACGGACTCCACATTCACCCGCTCCTCAATATATTTGAGATTATTCTGCCAGCGGTTGTACCGGCGCACATCCACAGGCCATAGGTCTTCTTCGGGATATCCCTGGACTATCCAGGTGGCAATGGCCATGCCCGCTCCGCCGGCACTGGTGATCCCCACGGAGTTCATGCCGCAGGCCACAAAAAAGTTCCTCACCCCGGGGGCCTCACCCAGAAGATAAGAGGTATCCGGGGTAAAGCTTTCAGGCACGGTGGTGAGATTGGTCACCCCGACTTCGGCAAAGGCAGGCACACGCATAATGGCGTTTTCGATGAACAGATCCATCTGGTCCCAGTCCTCGTCCAGCTGGGTGTATTCAAAATTACTCGGGATCCCTTTTACCCCCCAGGTTTTGGCCATGGGTTCAAACCCGCCCATGAGCAGGCCGCCCATTTCCTCCTTAATATAGATGAACCCGTCCATGTCCCTGACATAGGGCATCTCCTTGTACACCCCTTCAATGGGTTCGGTGGTCATGTGCATATGCTCGGCAGCCACCAGCGGCAGGCTCACCCCCACCATCTTGCCCACTTCCCTGCCCCACATCCCGGCACAGTTGACCACGTACTCGCACCGGATATCCCCCTGGTCGGTTTTAACACCTGTCACGGTGTTGCCCTTCATCAGGATATCTTCCACCTTGATATTCTCGATGATGGTGGCCCCGCCCATGCGCGCCCCTTTGGCAAGGGCCTGGGTGGTATCTTCGGGATTGGTGACCCCGTCATCGGGTTGATACCAGACACCGGTGAGATCATCGGTACTCATTACCGGCACCAGACGCCTGGCCTCTTCAAAATCAATCTCTTCCATCCGGATACCGAATGCCCGTGCCATGCCCAGGGATCTTAAATATTCGCTCCGCCTGGCCCGGGTCCTTGCCACCCTGATTGAACCGTGGCGCTTATATCCGGTGGGCTGCCCGGTTTTGGCCTCCAGCCCGGCATAGAGATCCGCGCCGTACTTGGCAAGTTTTGTCAAGGGGCTGGTGGACCACAGCTGCCCCA
>JAKSAX010000351.1 GCA_022361395.1 Desulfobacterales bacterium
AACTGAATATGTCGGCTTTCGGTCACGGCCGCGGCGGATTCGGTAAAGGCGGATACGGGAATAAAGGGGGCGGATTCGGCTCCTGCCCCTGGAGCACCGGCGGCCAGGCTGTTACCCAGTAAGCCAGTCATAACTTCATCTTAACACCCCAAACACCCGGGAATTTTTTCCCGGGTGTTTGGGGTTTGGCCAATGGCCGCCGGCCCTCTGTTCCGGGCAGTTATTTTTCCAGTACCACCGTATTTTCCAGGGTGCCGATCCCCTGAATCTCGGTCTCAACCCTGTCACCCGGGGTTAAGTAGACCGGTGGATTGCGGGTATACCCCACCCCTTCCGGGGTGCCGGTAAGGATCAGGGTGCCGGGCATCAGTGTACAGGACTGCGACAGGTAGGAGATAATCCGCGCCACGGAAAAAACCATATCACTTGTGTTGCTCTTCTGCATGACTGTGCCGTTGATCCGGCACTGGATATCAAGGTCCTGGGGATCGGTGATCTCGTCAGGGGTTACCATGACCGGGCCGCAGGGGCAGAAGGTATCAAAGCTCTTTCCCTTCACCCATTGGCCTGCACCGGCGTGCTTCTGCCATCTCCTGGCTGAGACATCATTGGCACAGGTATATCCCATCACATAATCCAGGGCCTTTTCTTCAGACACGTTTTTCACCGGGCTTTTGATAACCACTCCCAGTTCCGCCTCAAAATCCACTTCCGGCGGCTCTGTACAGCAGCCCGGAATCACAATGGGAGCGCCGTGGCCGGTAATGGCACCGGGATTTTTCATGAACACGGCCGGATATTCCGGCATCTCAAGCCCTGTCTCCTTTGCATGACGCCTGTAGTTGAGTCCGATACAGATAATGGCCGAGGCCCAGACCACCGGCAGCACCTGCCTGACCTTCAGCCGCTCCCCGGTGTCGGTAAGGTTTACAAAGACATCCCCTTCCAGGCGGGAGGCGGTTTTTCCGTCCCATCCTGTTCCCCAGGCAATCGTTTCATCTTCCGTGATAAACCGCATGATCTTCATGATCTGTCCTTTATTTTTTAGTTTCCTTGGGATACGCTTTGGTTTTCTAATATGCACATAAGGCAGGTAAATGAAAAGGATTTTTCAGGGGCGGGACCGGAAAAAAGCAGATTTGATCCTGACGATTCTGGCCTCCCAGGCCATTAAAACCGAAATTACCAGGACCGCTTCAGGCGCCTATGAGATTCTGGTCAAGGCGGACGACCGTGAAAAAGCCCTCTTCCACCTGGACAGGTACGCGCAGGAAAACCGCCCCCTGATCAAACAGATAATTGAAACCGGCCCCTCATCCTTTTACTCCCCTGCAGTACTTGTAATCATGGGCCTCATCGCCCTTGTCCACATTATCTGCATCAAAACCAATATCCATGACCAGGCTGTATTCAGGTTCGGTGCCTCATCCTATTTCATCCGCCAGGGGGAGACTTTCAGGGCCATTACCGCCCTTTTTCTCCACAGTGATATCCGTCATCTTATCGGTAATATGGCGGGACTCCTGGTTTTGGGTGCGCCAATAGTAAGGCTCACGGGGTACGGTACAGGCCCGTTTCTCCTGCTCTGTGCAGGCACGGCAGGCAACCTGATCTCAAACGGATTGGGGATGGATGCCCGCCTTTCCATTGGTGCATCAACAGCGGTCATGGGGGCAGCCGGGCTCCTTGCCGCAAGGCAGGTTGTCCTGGGTCACGGCATCTCAAGGTTTAAGGGACTGGCCCCTGTTGCCGCAGGTGCCACCCTCATGGCCATGTTCAGCCACGGGGAGAATACCGATGTTTCCGCCCATTTTTTCGGTTTTGCTGCAGGAACAGGGATCGGGATTATCGGACTACCCCTGATTCACATATGGTCGGAAACTGGATCCAGGCCCGGCTCCAGGCCTGGTCCACGGCGGGGTGAACTGCTGGACCGCCTCTTCCTGGGCCTTACCCTTGTCATTCTCGGCACCGCCCTGGTCAGCGGGCTTTTATTTCTTTTTTAACCCGGGTCAATTTAAAACCGCACCACGTTCGAAGGTTTTTGCCCCGATGCAATCCGTTTATTTTCAAATATTTACAAACCCCTTTTGATTGCCCTGATATTATGGTAAGGATGCCTTTGAAACTCAAAACCGGAATCAGCGGATTCAGTCCAAGCATACGGAACTTGCATTGTGAGATTGGAGGACATCTATGAATGAAACATCCCCCGAAATCCTGATCCTGGGCGGCGGTGTGGCCGGTATGTCAGCGGCCCTTGCCCTGAAGCATCAGGATGTCTTGGTTCACCTGGTTGAAAAACAAGAATACCTCGGCGGCAATACAGCGGCCTGGGCCTGTATGGCAACCCATACCTGCCAGAACTGCGGCGCCTGCCTGGGTCATGAAATGGCAGACCAGATCCGTCAGGCGGAAAATATCACCACCCATCTCAATACCCGGGTTACTGCGGTAAAAAGAACGGAAACGGGCATGGAGGCAACGTTGTCATCAGGTAAAACCCTGACCCCGGCCAAAGCAATTCTGGCCACGGGATTCAGCCCCTTTGATCCGGGAAATATTCCCTCCTATCATACCAAAACCCTTGATAAGGTCATTACCACGGCAAAGCTGAACACCCTGATCCGTGAAGGAAAACTGACTGATTTTCTGGGAGCGGCAGGTCCAGCCCCCAAAATTGCTTTTCTTCAGTGTGTGGGATCCAGGGACCGAAAAGGGAACAGGGACTATTGCTCCCAGGTCTGCTGCAAAATTTCCATGCGCCATGCCGGCAAGCTGCTCCGGCTGATGCCCGGTGCGGACATCAGCCTGTTTTACATGGATCTCCAGGTCATCGGCAAAGAGGCCAGAACAGCGGCTGACCGCTTATCCAGGGAAATCTCCCTGATCCAGGGGGTTCCGGCTGAAATTCTTGAAAACCCGGAAACCGGCGGCATGACCATGGTCACGGAAGATCCGGCCACCCAGTCACGAAAATCCATGGAATTCGATCTCATTGTCCTCTCTGTGGGGATGAGCCCGGCTGAAGAGAGCAAGACAACCTCTGATATCTTTGGAGCAAAGCCCAACACCTGGGGGTTCTTTAATACGGATGAGGCTGATCCGGACCCGGATCTGATTGTGGCGGGATGTGCCGGCGGACCGAAAGACATTGTTTCCTCCAGCCAGGACGGCCGGATTGCCGCAGCCCGGGCACTCGGTGAACTGGACCTGGCCCGGACACCTGCGGCCATTGCCGTCATCGGTGACGGCCCTGCGGCAGTCACCATTGCCTCTGCGGTTGCAGACCAGGGATATCCGGCCTGCCTCTTTGGTTCAGGAAAGGATATACCGGCATCTGTAAAAGATATGGGCTCTGCCGGAATTCTTGCTGTGGACGGTACCATCGGCAGGTTCTCAATCTTCCACGAGGCCGGCGGCACCAAGACCACCCTGGACTGCGGGGCCATTATCGCAGCGCCCCAGCCCCTGCAAAACTCCAATACAGACGCCTTTAAAGGCGCCATGGGGCTTGCCGATTTTTCCGCCATGCCCCCCGGCGAATCCCCGGATACCACCCTCATCCTTCTGGATTACTTCGGCCCTGAATTCAAGGCGCCGGCCAGGCAGGCACTGACTGCGGCCCTGGCTGCAAAAGAGGCCGGAAAACAGGTGGATATCCTCATGAACAAGATGCTGGTCCACGGCCCGGAAGGCCAACGGCTTTACGACAGGGCCAGGAAGGCCGGTATAAGATTTCTGAGGTATGAAACAGCCTCTGATGTCACGATCACGCCGGGTGATAAAGGGTTCGGCATCCGCCTGAAAGAGGCCACCCTGCCCGGCCATGAACTCTTGCTTGAAACGAATACCCTTGTGGTGCCGGATACCATTGCCGCCTCTCCCCTGTTCAGTGAGCTTGCCCGGCTGCTGAATCTGGGACTGGATATGGAAGGATTTCTCCAGCCGGCCAATGTCCGCCACCGCCTGGTCCAAAGCCAGAGAAAAGGAATCTTCTTTGCAGGTCCCGGCCATGACGACATTGACGGGACAGATCTTGCCATGGAGATCCGGGCCATTCTGGCTGCCCTTGCCACACAGGCCGACAACACCGGCGCCTGCGGCCCGGTAACAGTTAATGAAAAAAAATGTGCCAAATGCCTGACCTGCTACAGGGTCTGCCCCCACGGGGCCATTATCCTGAATGAAAAAAGCCGGCCCCAAATCGTTGAGGCAGCCTGCTTTGCCTGTCAGGCATGCGTGTCCAACTGCCCTGCCTTTGCCATCGAATCCAAAGGGTTTGCCAATGAAGACCTGGCTGTCCGTGCCCAAAAGGGCCGCACCCTTGTCCTGGCCTGTGAAAGATCCGCTGCCCTGGCGGCTGCCAGCCTTCCCGACACAGCGGACATGGTGAGGATTCCCTGTGCATGCCGAATCAGCCCGGACATGATTCTCAAGGCATTGATCAAGGGGTCGGACCGGGTGATTATCAGCGGATGCCACGAGGGCAACTGCCGGTCAGGTGACGGCTCTGTCATTGCAGGCCAAAGTGTGGACACCGTAAAAAACCTCCCCGGTATTCCGGCAGACAGGGTGATATGGAAGCCTGTGGCGGCCAACGAACCTGAAACCTTTGCCGGGCTTGTATCCCCCCAACCCCAAGGATGAGGATAAAATGACACATTTACACATGAATAAAGATTCTGAACTGGCCCGGTTCCTGGACAAGCTGGGAACGGGCGACAATATATCCGAATGTTTAACCTGCGGGGCATGCAACTCAAGATGTACCTGGTTTGACGGCCAGGGCGGCCCCATGCCGAGACAGATGGTCCGTATGGCGGCACTGGGGCTGGACGACCAGCTCATCAAAAGCGGGATGCTGTGGGACTGCCTGATCTGCAACCGCTGCACTGAAACCTGTCCCATGGGCATTACCATGGATGTGGTGGTGCGCAAGGCAAGAAGCCTGGCAGGTGCCGCTGACCTTATCCCCGAAGATATTCAGAAGGGAATGAAAAACCGGCTGGAGCTGGGGGACGTCAACGGCCTGACCAAGGAAGAGTTTGTAGAGACCGTTGAATGGGTTTCAGAAGAATTTGTGGATGAGGTGGAGGATGACGACGCTGAAATCCCCCATGACCGTGAGGGGTGTAAGTTCCTCTACCTTCCCAATCCCAGGGAACTGGGGATCAACCTGCTCCACCTGACTGCCATGGCCAAACTCTTTTATGCCACCGGCGAAACCTGGACCATGTCCTCCCACCATACGGATGTAACCAACTGGGGATACTTTGTCGGCAAGGATGATATTGCCGAGCGCATGGCCCTGATGGTGGTGGAGCCGGCTGAAAAACTGGGGATAGAAACCCTGGTCTTAAGCGAGTGCGGACACGGCTACCACGTGCTAAAACATATCCTGCCCCGGGTTATCGGCAGGGAACCCGGATTTTCCGTCATGAGCATTCCCGAACTTGCAGTGGAATACGCAAAAAAGGGGATTCTCAAATTCGACCCCTCGGTCCATCCCCATAAAATCGCCTACCATGATCCCTGCAACATTGCCCGGAAATCCGGGGGCTATGATGCTCCAAGGGAGCTGCTGGCCCTGTGCTGCGAGGGTGTTGTCGAACTTACCCCCAGCCGGGAAGACGGGGTGTGCTGCGGCGGCGGGGGCGGAATTCTCCAGGATTCCGGCTCCACAAAAAAACGGATGATCACCGGAAAGCCCAAGGCAGACCAGATGAAGGCCACAGGCCTTGACCATATTGCCACGGCCTGCCTCTCCTGCCACAGGCAGCTGGGGGAACTCTCCAAGCATTTTGAACTGGGGATGAAAGTGGATACGGTTGCGTCCCTGGCCTCCGAAGCATTGATTTTACAAAAATAACCCACTCAGGGGGCAGCCCCGGTTTTTCCGGGCTGCCCCCCTGGTCTGAAATCCCGCACCATGAAGATTATTATCGCACCGGATATTTTCGGTAACACCCCTGCCCTGGCCCGGCTGGCCCGGAAACTGGAAAAAACGATTACCGGGGCCTGCGTCGACATTATCGATCCCTACGGGGAAAACGTATTTTTCAGGCAGGAAGACGAGGCCTATGCCTATTTCACCACCCACCTGAACATACCGGCATACAGCGACATGATCAGCGCACGCCTGTCCGGGGAAAAACAGCCTGTAATCCTCCTGGGCTTCAGTGCCGGTGGTTCTGCAGTCTGGCATCTGTCAGGCAGGGCTGATTCCGCAGCGGCAGTCCGCGGAATAGTATTTTACGGCTCCCAAATCAGGTATCACAGGGACATCTCTCCCGGATTTGATATGAATTTGATTTTTCCCGCTGCCGAGCCCCACTTTGACGTGGACGACCTGATTGAGGTATTGTCACCGGCCCCGGGAGTGACAATTTCCAGGGCCGACGGACTCCACGGGTTTATGAATGAATATTCTAAAAATTATTCCCGGGAATTGTACACCGGTTTCATGGATACGCATATCCCGGAAATGATAGGACGAAAGCCGGGGAAATAGAACATCCCCGGCGTTTCATTCTTAAACCGTGGTGCTGCCTTCAAAGGCCAGGGAGGCCGGGCCGGTCTTGAAAATATGATTGGTCTCTTTATCCCAGTGGATTTCCAGATCTCCGCCGTCCAGGTGAACAACAGCCGTGTTCCCGGTCCTGCCGGTGAGATGGGCAGCCACAAGGCTGGCGCAGGCCCCTGTGCCGCAGGCAAGGGTGATACCGGCTCCCCGCTCCCAGACTTTCATATTTAACTCTGTGTCCGAAACCACCTGGATAAACTCTACATTGGTTTTTTCGGGAAACCGCTCATGGGTTTCCACGGCGCGGCCTGCTTTTTCAACATTAACCAGGGAAAGATCATCCACAAAGGTGACCGCATGGGGATTTCCCATGGATACGGTGGTCACGGCCACCGGCCCCTGGCCGGTTTCCACGATCTCTTCCAGGGCCCTGTCTTTATCACAGGAAAAGGGGATATGCGGCGGCCTGAGTTCCGGGGGGCCCATGTCCACCCGCACAGAGGTAACCACACCGGCCGCATCAACGGAAACCCTGGGGATTACGGTGCCGGCCAGGGTATCCACCCTCATCTCATCCCGGACCAGGATCCCGGTTTCATAGAGATACTTGGCAAAACACCGCATACCGTTACCGCACATCTGGGGTTCTGTCCCGTCTGAATTGATGATGACAAAACGGACGTCATGGGTGTCTGACTTCCGGGCCAGGATGATGCCGTCCCCCCCGATTCCGAAATGCCGGTCGCACAGCCGGACTGCCAGGTCTGAGTAGGAAATATGGGTGACAATGGACTCATCCCTGTCATCCATCATGATAAAATCATTGCCGAGGCCTTCCATTTTCCAGAATTTAATTTCCATAATATGTCCTTATCATGCGCAGCCATTTAATGCCGTTAAAATATGGTCGCCCAGGGCGTCCACCTGCCAGTGACGCATGGAGTCGATGTCCAGGAGGGCGTCCCTGTCCCCGGGATTTGCAAATGCCACAGCCGTGATCAAATTGTTGTTGATTAAAAATCCGGGTTCCATCCCGATGGACACGGAACAGCGCTCCCGCATTTTTTTCAGCCGGGTTATCCGTTCCAGCACACGGGGATTTTTCCGGGGCATCCGGGTTCTGGGATATGAGGGCAGTTCTCCGTGGGAAAGGGCCATGGCCGTTTTTATGGCCTCCAGGCACCGGGCACCGTACATACCGGCCTGTTTTTTGCTCAACAGCCTTGAATCTATTATATTTTTTATACCGCGGGGCCGTTCTAGTGCCATACCCATGATTGACTGGTTGGACATGATTTTAAACAGGGGCAAATCTTTTTTCCTGGCCAAATCCACCCTGAGCCGGAGCAGGCCTTCCAGAACAGCAAGAGTCCGGTTATCCATTTTACCGGCGCCTTTAAAGCGTTTGAAAAGCGGCGGCTGATGGTTGGCTTCGTACTTAACACGGGTCTGGAGTTCAAACTCCTCCCGGGCCCAGGCAAGCCGGCCCATATTGTCCAGCTGGTCCCGCAGCAGGTCATGGAGTTCAATCAGGTTGGCCACATCTCCTACGGAATAGGCAATCATGTCCTCTTTCAGCGGCCGCCTGGACCAGTCAACCTTCTGGAATCTCTTATCCACATGAACGTTAAAATGAGCTTTTAGCAGGGCGCCCAGGCCCCTTTCCTTTACATTGAGAAACCGGCAGGCAATCTCCGTGTCAAACAGGTTTTGAATCTCCACGGACAGCTCCCTGTCCAGGCTCCTGACGTCAAAATCAGATCCGTGAAACACCTTGATGATATCCGGGGCTTCAAGAATCCGGGAAAACGGAGAAAAATCCGTGATCAGAAAAGGGTCCACCAGATAGGCCTGTCTGGCTCCGGCAATCTGGATGAGACAGATTTTTTCAGTAAAGCTGTGCATGGAATCCGCCTCCAGGTCCACGGCAATGATCTTTTCCCGGCCCAGCTCGCTGCAAATTGATTTTAATGCCTCATCTGACGTTATAAACTGATAATCCACTAGTTTTCCCTTGATTGTTTACATCACTTCTTTTAAAATTCTTATTTTTATATTCAAATGGGTTTAATTACAATGGTAAATCAATACCCGGGACAATAAAAAAAGTATACTGACAGCTTAACCAGACACCGGGTAAATATAGAATTGGGAAACAAAACAATGACTCAGATCACATTTCCGGATAATGCCGTAAAAAACTTTGACAATCCCCCCACAGGCCTGGATGTGGCCAAGAGCATTTCCGAAGGCTTTGCCCGAAATTGCGTGGCCATGAAAATTGATGACAACCTTCTAGACCTGAGCACCCTCATTGAAGATGATGCCGCTGTAAGCTTTATCACGGCCAATGATGACGAAGGCCTTGAGATCCTCCGTCATTCATCCGCCCATGTCATGGCTGAAGCCGTTCTCAACCTCTATCCCGATGCAAAGCTGACCATCGGGCCTGTGGTTGAAGACGGGTTCTACTATGACATTGACATGCCGCCTATCTCGGAAGACGAGCTTACCAAGGTTGAGGCTGAGATGAAAAAGATCATCAAGGCCAAGGCTACATTCCAAAGAAGTGTTGTATCCAAGGATGAGGCCCTTGAGATGTTCAAGGACAACCCGTTCAAGGTAGAGCTGATCAATGAACTGGATGACCAGGAAATCTCCCTGTATCAGAACGGGAAATTCGTCGATCTCTGCCGGGGCCCCCATATCCCCCATACCGGTATGATCAAAGGGGTAAAACTCCTTAAGATTTCCGGCGCCTACTGGCGGGCGGACCAGACACGGGAGCAGCTCCAGCGGCTTTACGGCATCTCCTTTTTCGACAAGAAAAAACTGAACAAGTATATCCACATGATCGAAGAGGCCAAGAAACGGGACCACAGAAAACTGGGCACCCGCCTGGATCTTTACTCCTTCCATGACGAGGCCGCCGGCATGCCCTTCTTTCATGCCCGGGGGATCGACATGTGGAATACCCTGCTGGACTATTGGCGGGAAGAACACAAGGCAGCCGGATATGTGGAAACAAAAACCCCTGTGATGCTCAACAGGAAACTCTGGGAACAGAGCGGCCATTGGGATAACTACAGGGAAAACATGTATACTTCCGTGATTGATGATGAAGAATACGCCATCAAGCCCATGAACTGCCCCGGCGGCATGATTCTCTACAAAACCAAGGCTTACTCCTACCGCGACCTTCCCCTGCGGGCAGGGGAAGTGGGGCTCGTCCACCGCCACGAGTTGTCCGGGGCCCTGTCCGGATTATTCAGGGTCCGTGCCTTTCACCAGGATGATGCCCATATTTTCATGACCCCGGACCAGATCGGGGAAGAGGTTCTCGGGGTTCTCCGCCTGGCGGAACGGATATACAACAGGTTCGGCCTGAGTTTTCACCTGGAACTGTCCACCCGGCCTGAAAAATCAATCGGTGACGATGCCCAGTGGGAAGAGGCCACTAACGGCCTGAAAGCCGCCCTTGATGCCTATGGCCAGGATTATGTCCTCAACGAGGGGGACGGTGCCTTTTACGGGCCCAAAATCGATATACACATCAAGGACGCCCTGGGACGGACCTGGCAATGCGGTACTGTTCAGTTGGATATGGCCCTGCCTGAAAGATTTGACCTGAGCTACAAGGGCCAGGACAATGAAAAGCACCGCCCCATCATGATCCACCGGGTGATCTACGGGTCCATGGAACGGTTCTTCGGGATTCTGGTGGAGCACTTTGCAGGAAAATTTCCCCTGTGGCTGGCACCGGTACAGGCCATACTCCTTCCCATCAACCAGGATCTTGCCGAATATGCTGAAGAAATCAAACATCTGCTTGAGGTTCACAAGATCCGGTGTGAGGTGGACCAGCGCAGTGAAACCCTTAAAAAGAAAATCAGGGAAGCCCAGCTCAACTACGTGCCCCTGATCATCACCATCGGCGACAAGGAAAAAGAGAGTGAAACCCTGTCCGTCAGAACCCTGGACGGAAAAGTTAAAATGGGCATGGCCCACAAGGATTTCCTCAAGGCCGTTTCCGGGCACATCAGAAAAAGAGACCTGGACAGCATCGTCCTATAGATTAGGTTCAATTAATCAGGTTTCAATGATTCCTAAACCGCATTCCGGCGCATAGTCAGCCGGGATGCGGTTTTTTATCAGTTGCCCGGTTATGGTTTTATCTTGACTTTTTTCAGCCAAAAAAATAGGGTCATTCCATAGCGCCGGTCCATTCGTTTCAATCTAACTTTCCAATGGCGCTACTCGATGCTACTTAAGATGAGGAGTCCCCATGAACCTGAAAGAACGCGCCACCACCCACCCGGATTTCATTACACTGACCCGTAAACTGGATGAGGATTTAGCGGCCAGCTACGGTGATGCCCAGACAAAATACGACACCCACAATACGGTACAATCCATCCCCACTGCCATGGTGGGGTATGAAAACGGGATTCCGGTCGCCTGCGGCTGCTTTAAAAAGATATCCAGGGGAAGGGTTGAAATAAAACGG
>JAKSAX010000203.1 GCA_022361395.1 Desulfobacterales bacterium
AATTTTGCCCGGCTGGGGCTCCATTCCGGAATGGCCATCTCCTATATACTGCCCAGGCTGGTAGGGCTGGCAAAGGCAAATGAACTGCTGTTCACCGGCGCTGTCTTCACCGGGGAACAGGCCTTTGACATGGGGCTTGTGAACTATGCCGTTGATGAGGATGCGGTCATGGAAAATGCCATGGCCCTTGCCAATGAGATTGCCCTTTGTGCGCCCGTGGCTGTGCAGATGATGAAGCAATCCATATACCGGGGGCTTGACTGGGATCCGGTGCGGGCGGCTGAAATGGAAGCCCATGTCCAGTCCAGGACCTTTGAGATGGAAGATGCCCGAGAGGGAATCAGCGCGCTGCTTGAAAAGCGGATCCCTGATTTCCGGGGAAAATAGCCTGGCCTTATCAGGTACCTGATAGTTGACGGCAATTGCCGGTGTATGGTATTTATCCTTCATTAATTAAAATCCTTGTAACAGGAGTTTTTTTGTTTAAGAGATCATTAGAGATTGTGTCAGCCGTTGCCGGCAAAAGGTGTTATTAACAGGCGGCAGGTTGGCTTAATGGTAAGTTCAGCTCTGTATTGTTTTTTAGATCATCCGGGACAGGCCTTTGTCCCGGGCTCGCCGTTATTGTTGCGCCTCTTCCTGCAACACCCCTCCAAAGATACTATTTAAAGTTTCCGGTTCAGTTGAGGCGCGGTTTATCCGCTGCCAAAGGCCGGTTCAGTTAAAAAGGTTAAACATGCGGAGATCTGTAATGATTGAAAAAACAGACAATGGTTTCACCTCCCTTTCCGTTTTAGGATGGGATTCCCATTTCCAGATGCATTATAAAACCGCCCCTGACAGCAGGGTTTTCCCGGCCAAGGTGGTGGGGGTGCATAAAAATTACTTTCTCATTCACCAGGGCAATAAGGAAATCCTGGTTCGTGCGGCAGGAAAGCTCACCCATAAAAAAGAGGGCTTGTTTCCGGTTATCGGGGACTGGGTCCTTGTGGACGGCATGGTCATTTCCCGGGTGTTGCCGCGGAAAAACGCCCTGTCCAGGGGCGCTGCCGGTACCCGGGGAAAACAGGGCCTGCACCCCAATAAGGAACAGGTTATTGCCGCCAATATTGACACGGTTTTTATTGTAAGCGGCCTGGACCGGGATTTTAATATCCGGCGGATCGAGCGTTACCTTACCCTGGTTTATAACAGCGGTTTACATCCGGTTATCATCTTAACCAAGGCTGATCTCCACCGGGAGCCGGACCGGTTTGTGCACGAGGTGGAAGGTGTGGCATTCGGGGTGCCGGTGCATATGGTTTCAGCGGATGATCCCGGGGGGTTAGTTCCCTTGGATGCCTACCTGTCCCAGGGGCAGACGGTCACCATGATCGGCTCATCAGGCGCCGGCAAATCCACACTTGTGAACCGTTTATACGGAAAAACGGTCCAGGCCACCAATGCGGTCAGCGGGGCTGTGGGAAAGGGGCAGCATACCACCACCAACCGGAGTCTGATCCTGATGCCCCGCGGGGGCATGGTGATAGACAATCCCGGGATCCGCGAGATCGGGTTCTGGGATGACGGCGGAGGCCTGGATGTCGCGTTTCCGGAAATCGAAGAACGCTCCGGGATGTGCCGGTTCAATGACTGCACCCATACCCACGAACCCGGCTGCAGGGTGCGTGAAGGCGTGGCTGCCGGGGAGATAATGCAGGACAGGCTTGACAGCTACCTGAAAATGAAGCGGGAACTGGCGTATTTGTCCGACCGCCGGGAAAAGAGTGCTGACCGCATAGAGAAGGAACGCTGGAAAGAGGTGGCCCTGAAAGTAAAAGCCATGAAAAAGAGGAGATAAGCTGACAGCCGGTATCGGCCTCAAGCGGGGCAGGTGCCTGTCCCGCTTTAACCGGAGGCGGTAAGAAGCGGCACCCCCTTAAAAGGGTAGATCATGCATGATCTGCCTGGTTTCCCCCGGTGGCGAGCATTTCAAGAAAAGCGCTTAAGGGTTTTGAAACCAGGGTGTCTTCCCGTTTGACAAACATAACGGGCACAGAGGCCAGGGCCCTGCCGATCCTGTGAACCGAGATGATCCCCAGTTCCAATGCACTTTCCACTGAGGAAAAGGGCAGTATACTGACCCCCATTCCCGCTGCCACACATTTGACAATACCGTCGGCCGAGCCCAGTTCCATTTTTTTATCGAGGGCCAGGCCCTTTTCCTGGAACCATTGCTCCAGGCGGTCCCGGTAGGCACAGGGCCTGGGAAACACCAATACGCCTTTTTGGGCGGCCTCTTCCGGTGTATTTTTCCCTGAGGGATAGATTAAAACCAGCTCCTCCCGGAATGCCTCGGTCCATTTCATGCCCGCAACCCTGTAGCCGTCCGTAACAAAAGCCCCGTCGATTTCATAGTCCAGGACCTTTTGATTGAGTCCGGTACTGGTGCCTGTGATCAGGGAGAGATCCACTTCAGGATAAAGACGGTGGTATGCTGACAGGAGAACGGGCAGGCGGACGGCTGCCACGGATTCAAATGCCCCAAGCTGGAGCTGTCCCCGGATTTTGTCCGTCTCCTGAAGCGCTTTTTTGGCCTCCCTTTCCAGATGAAGGATCTGTTTTGCATAGGCCAGGAGGGTGCGGCCCGCCGGTGTGATGATCATTCCCCTGGGTTTTCTGTAGAATAATGGGGAGCCCATCTCGTTTTCCAGGCCTTTGATACGGGCAGTGACGTTTGACTGGACACAGTTCAGGTGCTGTGCAGCCCCTGAAACGCTTCCCATCTCTGCAACGGTTTGAAATATCCTCAGGTGGCTTATCTCCATATTTCTATCACTTTTTATGATGATTTATATCAAAACGAATCATTTGACTCGATAGTACCTGTTTCATATAAGGGATGTCAACGGAAGAGTTTTCCGGGTTGATTTGATATGGACATAATATATGGAGAGACTGTAATGGAAAAGTATATCGGTATTGCAGAACAGAACGGGGCAGAGCAGGCGCTTGTCATTTCACCTGAGGATATTTTTTTTGACCGCCGGGTAATCCTGAAATGCCGGTGGGGATGCGAAGACCAGTCAGACCCCAATCGTATCAAATGCGGCTCCAGGGGGCTTGACTTTGAGACTGCCCGGGCCACGGTCCGGGAGTACGAAACCATCTTGCTGATTCATCACCATGACAGGGTCAAACTGAGCCAGACGGCCAGAAAGATAGAAAGGGCCGCCTTTCTGGACGGCCATTACCTTGCCAGTGCCCTCCATTGCTGCAACCTGTGCAAATCCTGCAGCATAGACGCCGGAAAGCCCTGTCCCACCCCCCTCCGGGTACGCCCCTGCGATCAGAGCTTCGGGGTTGACGTTTATAAAACAGCCCGCAGGCTGGGACTGCCCTGCAAGCCTCTCCAGTCCGAAACGGAGACACAGAACCGGTATGCCTTTGTCCTTATCGGCTAAAGCTTACCGTGCTGATGAATAAGGGGGGGGATACTGTGCCGGATTTCCGCGAAACAGTATCTGTTTAAGGTGGCTTACGCGATCCCTTAGAAAAGGGTCAGCTGTTTTCCGCCCATGATCTCGGTGACGCTGAGGTCAAAAAACAGGAGAACGGCATCGGCAATGGGCTTGAGCTGTTTGTCAATATAGTGGGTGTAATCCAGGTCGTCGTGGGGGAGCTGGGTGGGAACGGAGCCTCTCTGGGTCATGACATAGGTGATTTCCCGGGAATTGGCCAGGTGGCCCGTGAGGAGCCGGGCGGCTTTGACATGGGGCGGGACCACCTTGACGTACTCCCCGGCCGGTTTGGTCAGCCGTTTTTTATAGACCAGGTCCCTGTCGTGGCGGCCGGCTTTCAGGTCCGTTATTTTCCTGCGGATCCAGGGGGATACCTCCCGGTCATGGAATACCCTGTGGAAGAGATCATACTGGAACTGGCGGGCAAACCGGGTCCAGTCGGACCGGACAAACTCCAGGCCCGTGAATACCAGTTCCTGCTTATCCCCCTTTTGCACGAGGCCTGCATACCGTTTTTTGGCGCTGTTGCCGCCGCCTCTCAGGGCGGGCAGGAAAAAACGGGTGAACAGCTTTTCAAATTCAATCTCCAGGTGGGATTCAAGGTTGAATTTTTCATTAATGGTCCGGGTCAGGAACGCATTCATCTGTCCGGCAAGCCTGTGGGCCGAGGCTTCACCGGAGTTAAACTCTTCTTCCTTGAGCTGCACGAACACGGAATCCGTGTCTCCATAGAGGACGGCGTAACCTTCCTGCTCCAGAAACTCCCGGGTGATTTTCAGGAGCCACCGCCCCGTCCCGGTGATGGACCGGGAGAGATCCGGGTTGTAAAAACGGCTTTTGGTGGTGCCCATTACGCCGTAGAAGCTGTTCATCAGGATTTTAACGGCCTGGGACAGGTGGGGATCCTCTTCTTTCTTAGCCTTGTCACGGCTTGCCATGAGGGTGGTGATAAAGCCGGGCAGCACATGGATCTCCCTTGAAAAGGTGGTGTCCACAGGGGTGGACAGCGGGCTGATCCCGGCATTGAGACGGGACAGGGGATCGATTTTAAATGTCCGGATGATGGAAGGGTACAGGCTTTTAAAATCAAACACGGCAATCTGCTTAAAGAACCCGGGGGATTTGGTGAACACCCATCCCCCCGGTGCATGGCCGATATCCCGGATATCCCTGATATTGGGGGCCACAAGGCCGTGCCGGTGGATCCTGGGCAGCATAAAGTGGTCAAAGGCCGCCACTGAGCGGCCCACCCGGTCCATGGTCAGGCCGGAAATCTGTGCCCGTTTCCAGGTCAGGTCGATGAGACCTGTTGCCTTGAAAACATCCCGGACCAGGGTGCAGTCCAGCAGGTTGTACCGGGCCAGTGCGTCTTTGTCTTCCCTGAACCGCCGCTCTATTTCCGCCACCTTGTCCTCTTCATGGCCGATGTCTTTTCCTTTGCCGAGCAGTTCCGATGCAACGGTTTCCAGGCGGAAATTATCAAAGGTGTAAAAGGCGGCCCTGAGGGAGGGGGGGCCGTCAATGACGATCCTGCCGCAAAGATCCATGGTGTAGCTGCCCTTTTTGATCTCCCGGATCTCAGGCACGGTCCTGTTGCGGCCAAGGGTAAAGGAAATCCCGTGTTCCCTGCATTTTCTCTCCAGGAACATCAGGTCAAATCCGATCACGTGCCAGCCGATGATGATATCCGGATCCAGGGTGTTCACGGCATTCAAAAAGGCGGTGAGCAGGTTTTTTTCCTCAGGCAGGCGGATTATCCATCCGGTATCGGTCAGGGGATCAGGGGTGATATTTGATGTCCCTATATCCACGGGCAGGCGGTGTCCGGATTTGCCGGACCGCTTTACTGCTGTGTCATGAATGAGTACAATACCCAGAGGCCCTGCTTCAGGCCGGGATCTCTTTTTCCGGTCCTCAAAATGGAAGGCCACGGAGTACAGCTCTCCCCTTTGCCCGGTTTCAATATCCAGTGAGAGTATGGAGAAGTCCGGCTTAAAGTCCGCCGGACCGAGGCCGGGGTCCCTGAAGCGGAAAAGGCCCGCCCGTTGCCGGTAGTCTCCTTTAATGTCAACATTGCCGTGGATAAACCGTTCCATGAGAAAGCGGTCCTCAGGAAGAATATCTGTTTCAAAGGTTTTGATTCCCGCTTCCCGCAGAAGTTTCCGCGCCCTGTACAACCGGGGCTGGTTTTTGAAATAAAGGGCATCCACAGGTGTCCCGGCAAAGGAGGTCAGGTCAACGGGTTTCCGCTCCTGAAACGGGATATGGCCGGGGAGTACGGCATGGCGTTCGATGAAAAACAGGGGCCGGTCCCTTGTGATGATGATTTCAAAGGGACCGTCACCGCCGATGCCGGTATATCTTAGGATATGCCGCCCCCGGTTGTCGAGATGCTCACGTGTGAGTATGAAACCTTCCATACCGCATCCATATCAATTCAGCGCGGAAAAAACAAATTGATACGGCAGGAGTGGTGCCCGGTTTTCAGTGTGCGGCGTGTCAGCCTCTGCCCAGCATGGCCTTGAGGATATGGCTGACCATGGCCGGATTTTCCTTGAGGCGGCGGGTGGAGTATCCGAACCAGTGCTCGCCGAAGGGGACGTAGACCCGGACCGGGTGTCCGGCATGGACCAGGGCCCGGCGCTGTTTCGGGGTGACGCCGTAAAGCATCTGGAATTCATATTTGTCTTTGGGGACCTTATATTGGGTGATGAGTTCCAGGGCTCCCTGGATCAGGGGCTTGTCGTGGGTGGCAATGGCCGGGTAGAGATCATGTTGGATCATGAACTCAAGATCTTCCAGGTAGTGCCGGTTGATCTCGTG
>JAKSAX010000580.1 GCA_022361395.1 Desulfobacterales bacterium
AAGATATTGAAAAACGGAAGGGGTTTTTAAGGATGATCGGCTACAAAGCCTCAGCTATATCGGCCGTGAACCTAAAACGGCGCAATGATGTCACACTGCGCCCGCTTATGTCAAAGAGGATCAGATAACCTGGGAAAGGGACTCCAGCACATGGGAGAACCGTTTCCCTCCCCTGGAGTGCTTTTTGTAGAACTTAAGGCAGCGCCGGACAAGGTCCACTACCTCATCATGGGACAGAATACCGGGCACTTCCATGCCCAGCCTTGGGTGGCGGCCCAGCCGCCCGCCCAGAAGAACACGGTATCCGGTTTTGGCGGTTTCCAGGGTATCGGTGGGGCAGACCCGCATGCATTTTCCGCAGGAAAGGCAGGCATCTGTATCAATCTCTGGCCCCATGTCACCCAGCACCACAGCCTGTTCCGGGCAGATCTCCACACAGGCTTCGCAGGCTGAACAGGGTTCTGTGGTAATGCCGGGGACGGCAGCGCCGATGATGCCGATATCCGTGATCTGGGGACGGGAGCAGGCATTGGGACAGTCGGAAACGGAGACCCTGAATTCATGGTGGAACTTGAGGTCTCCCTTTACCTCGGACCTTAAAAAGGAGAGGATATCCGCCTCTTCCATGAGGGCCTGGATATCCTTTACCAGCCGACCGGAAGGAACCACGGAGTTGGGGCAGCCCTCCCCGCCGAAGCAGGCTGATACATCATGTCCCTTTATCTCGCTTTCCATGCCCCCTTTGGACAGGAATTTTTTCTTGAGGGCCTGGACATCACCGAGGGTGACCTTATCCCTTCCCTTGTCCGAGACAAAGGCTTCGACTTTTTTCCTGACCTTTTTCCGGACAAAGAAAGGGACTTTTTTTATGGCTGCATCAGCATCTTTTTCCCAGATCAAGACAGGATTTCTCCCCTGGCGGAAACAGTAACCTCTTCAAGGGGGATATCCATGCCTGATTTTTCCAGGGCCTTTTTGATAATCATGGGCAGGCCTGAACAGCAGGGGACTTCCATGATAACAGAGGTAATGCTCTTGATGCCGGATTCGGCAAAGACCTGGGCCAGCTTGTCAATATATCCCTGGGGATCGTCAAATTTGGGGCAGCCGATCATAACGGCCTTGCCTTCCAGGAAATCTGCGTGGAAGGAGGGGTAAGCCACAGGCACGCAGTCCGCAGCGATCAGAAGATCCGCACCTTTGAGAAAAGGAGCGCCCGCCGGTACCAGGCGGATCTGTACAGGCCAGTGTCCAAGGGCGGAAGGACCGCCGCTGGTCACAGGTTTGTCCTTTGTGGCGCACTGGCAGTCATGGTCGGGAGCTGCGGCAGTGGGGAAAGTTTTCAGGGCTGCCGAGGGGCATCCGCCGCTGACGTGGGCTTTCATCTTTTCTGCGGTCTGTTTTTTGAGCAGCTCTTCCACGGCTTCCTCATCAAACTCGTCAGCCTCACGCTCAACGATCTTCAGGGCATCCTGGGGGCATTCTCCCAGGCAGGCACCCAGACCGTCGCAGTATTTATCTGCAATCACTTTTGCCTTGCCGTCAATGATTTCAATGGCCCCTTCTGCACAGGAAGGTACGCAGTTTCCACAGCCGTCACAGCGTTCGTCGTCAATTTCGATAATTTTACGGATAACTTTCATTTTATATCTCCTAAGGTGCGCCTCCTGGTATGGGAGGGCCCTGTTGTTTACTATTTTAGTTGTTCTGTATCAAGACTTCTTTTGCCAGGGCCTTTCCGGATTCCGTCAGAAAAAGCCTGTCGATTTTTTCTGAAAACTCCTTGGAATCGACCCCGTTCTTTTTTTCGCACTCATCCATGTTGGTGAGCATGTCCGCATCGTAGAGGACCTTGAAGTTGAGGGTTTCCTCATCCCTTGGATGGTGGTGGTGGCCGATGATATCACAGACTTCATCCACCAGGTCTTCCTTTGCGCCCAGCTTTTCAAGCAGCTCCCTGGCCACGGCCGGGCCTTCCTGCTCCTGGTATTCGGCTGCCGGGCTGTTGTACTTTTCTTCGGCGTTTTTTATGCCGATATCGTGAAGGTATGCGGCACAGAGCACCACGGCCAGGTCGGCCTTTTCCTGCTTACCTAATGTTTCAGCATACCTGGCCACCTTACCGGCGTGGCCGATCCGTTTAAAATCCGTTCCAAAGTAGCGTTTCATCTCTACGGCCACCCGGTCTTTGAGCAGATCGTCCATCTGCCCCACAAACTCTTCAGGAAGGGTTCCCAGGCATTGCTCGGCAAACTGGCAGTAAGAGGCACACCCGAAGTCCATCTTGGGGTTTACGATCTTCTTCTTGCAGTTACCGCAGCGCCGGGTGGCGTCGTCCTTAAAAAACTCCATGGGGTGGCCGCATTCAGGGCATTCAGTCTCAAAAATCGCATCCGGGTTCCAGTATTGGGTATCCTGTCCTGGGCATTTCATGGTGTCACCTTCCTTTATGAAAAAGCAGCCTGAGCATGCCTGTTCATTGTTTATTACTGCCGGGCAGGACAGGCCTGCCCGGCAAGGTCTGTTTACTTGCCTGCCATCATGGCTGCGACATCTGCATCCGGTTCGGTAACGGGTTTGATGTCAAAGTTTTCAACCAGCACGTTCAATACCGTGGGAGAAACAAAGGCCGGGAGTGAGGGTCCCAGACGGATACCTTTGACGCCCAGGTGGAGCAGGGCCAGGAGAACCGCCACGGCCTTCTGCTCGTACCAGCCGATATCAAAGGAGATGGGCAGTTCGTTGATGTCTTCCAGTCCGAACACCTCTTTAAGTTTGAGGGCGATTACGGCCAGGGAGTAACTGTCGTTGCACTGTCCTGCATCCAGGATTCTGGGGATACCGCCGATGTCGCCAAGGTTCAGCTTGTTATACCTGTACTTGGCGCAGCCGGCTGTCAGGATCACGGCGTCCTGGGGCAGTTTTTCAGCCACTTCAGTGAAGTAGTTGCGGCCTTTCTGGCGGCCGTCGCAGCCGGCCATGACAACAAAGCGTTTAATGGCACCGGCTTTTACCGCATCAACAACCTTGTCGGCCAGGGCTATAACCTGGTTATGGGCGAATCCGCCGACAATTGTTCCGGTTTCCAGCTCTTTGGGAGCGGCACAGGTTTTGGCTTGGGCAACAATGGCGGAAAAGTCTTTGCTGCCGCCGTCGGGCCTGTCTGCAATATGGATGGCACCAGCGTATGAGGGGCTTCCTGTTGTGTACAGTTTATCCAGGTAGGTATTCTTCTTTTTCAGGGGGACCAGGCAGTTGGTGGTCATGAGGATGGGACCGTTAAAGGCTTCGAACTCATCGTTCTGATGCCACCAGGAACCGCCGTAGTTGCCCTTGAGATGGTTGTACTTTTTAAAGGCAGGATAGTAATTTGCCGGCAGCATTTCACCGTGGGTGTATACGTCTACACCGGTGCCCTCTGTCTGTTTCAGCAGTTCTTCCATATCTTTAAGATCATGGCCGGAGATAAGTATTCCAGGATTTGTGCCCACACCGAGGCTGACCTCGGTCAGTTCGGGATTGCCGTAAGCGGTTGTATTGGCCTCATCCAGGGCAGCCATGGTGGTCACGGCAATTTCACCGCATTTGAGTACCAGGCCGACCATGTCATCCACGGAAAGGTCTTTTGTGGTGGAGGCAAGGCCTTCGATCATGAAATCCCAGATATCCTGTTTTTCAACACCCAGAACCGCTGCGTGGTCTGCATAGGCGGCCACACCCTTGAGCCCGAGGATAAGCAACTCCCTTAAGGATCTGACATCTTCGTTTTCAGTGGCCATGACACCGACGGTTTCCGCTTTGGCCTGGAAGGTGGATACGTCGTTGGAGTACCAGGTCACACATTCGTGAAGATCGGATCCCAGCTTGTCACCGGCAGCGTCCGTAAGTTCTTTTTTCAGGACCTGGGCCCTGTTGATCCACTGGACAAGGTTTTCATCGTTGAAGTTGGCATTGGTAATGGTGGTGAACAATGCCGAACCGATAAAGGCAGCTGCAGAGTTTGGTACAGCAACGCCGGCAGCTTTGGACAGACTGGCAACCGCGGCAATCCCCTTAAGGTTGAACACCAGAAGATCCTGAAGGTTGGCTGTGGTATCCTCTTTTCCGCACATACCCTTGATGGTGCATCCTACGTTCTTTGCCGCTTCCTGACACTGATAACAAAACATCTGACTTTCTCCTTATATTTGTGTGATGGACAATTCATCTTTACATCCTGGTGTGAACCTACTATAGAAATGGACACGGAACCTTGACCTGGATCAAGATGAAACAATTTTTTAAGTTTTTTTATAAAAAAAGACAACATTATTGAACAGAAAGGCATATTCTATCATTAAAATCCTGAAATCCATACCGCTTTTTTCCGGGCTCTCAGATGAACAGCTGGATGTATTATCCGGCCTTGCCAAAGAACTCACATTCGGCAGGGGAGAGCTGATCTTCCAGGAGGGGGACAAGGGGAACGGGTTCTATATTGTTGCCAAGGGGAAAATCAAGGTATTCAAGCTCTCCTTTGAGGGAAAGGAGCAGATTCTCCATATTTACGGCCCCGGCCATACCTTTGGCGAGGTACCGGTGTTTGAAGGCAAGAGCTTTCCAGCCTCATCCATGGCCCTGGAAGCCTCCACTATTTTATTTTTACCCCGGGATTCATTTGTGAAGGTGCTCACGGCCTCCCCTGCCCTGGCCATGAACATGCTTGCGGATCTCTCAAGGCGGCTGCGGGCCTTTACCGTCCAGATTGAGAACCTGAGCCTTAAGGAGGTGCCGGCCCGGCTGGCCGCCTATATCATCACCCTGGCCCAGGAAGCGGCAGAAGCAGGCCGGACGGAAGAGATGCCGGAAAAAGTCACCCTGCCGATCTCAAAGGCCCAGCTGGCAAACCTCATCGGCACCACCCCGGAAACCGTGTCCAGGATTTTCAAAAAAATGGCAGATGCCGGGTTGATAAAAGTCCAGACAAAGGATATCCTTATTCAGGATCTTGAGGGATTATCCGAGCTCTCCGACGTCGGCCGCCTGTAAACTCAAAAGACATTTTCTGCTGAAATTCCCATTGGTTAATTTTCCCGTCATTTATATTTAAAAGAGAACAGATAAATGTCCACATCCCCTAAAAAACCCGGTTATGTCCAATTCGGCAAGGACCTTGACCCTGCCGCCATTGAGCAGATGGAGAATGCCATGTCCCTGCCCGTCTCCGTCAAAGGGGCGCTCATGCCGGATGCCCACAAGGGATACGGCCTGCCCATCGGCGGGGTCCTGGCTGCGGACAATGCCGTGATCCCCTATGCCGTGGGCGTGGATATTGCTTGCCGGGTAAAGCTGTCTGTGCTGCCGGTTCCCTTTGATGCCTACGACGGGCTCAGGGGAGAGCTGAAAAAAGCCCTGGATACCCGGACAAGGTTCGGATACGGACAGGACTTCAAGCGGCCCAAGGATCATTCTGTCATGGACCGGGACTGGGGGTTCTGCCCAACGGTGAAAGGGCTCAAGGACAAGGCCCGGAGACAGCTTGGCACCAGCGGGGCCGGGAACCACTTTGCAGAATTCGGGAAGCTGCACCTGGATTCCCCTTCCCTGGGACTTGAAGAGGGGGATTATATTGCCCTGCTCACCCATTCCGGGTCCAGGGGGGCAGGGGCTGCCATTGCCAAACATTACTCAGGCCTTGCCCAAAAGCTGTGCCCCAAACTCTCCGGGCAGCTGAAACACCTGGCCTGGCTGGCCATGGATAAAGAAGAGGGCCTTGAATATTTCAGGGCCATGACCCTCATGGGCCATTATTCCTCAGCCAACCATGAGGTCATCCACAGGGAGATATTCAAGGCCTTGAATCTGTCCCCTGCTGCCACGGTGGAAAACCACCACAACTTTGCCTTCAGGGAAAAAATCGGACTGCGGGAGTTCATCGTCCACAGGAAGGGGGCGGTGCCGGCTGCCAAAGGCACCCTGGGCATCATCCCGGGCTCCATGGCTGATCCTGCCTTCATCGTCATCGGAAAGGGCAATGACGATGCCATCAACTCGGCTGCCCACGGGGCAGGCAGGCGGATGAGCCGGACAGCGGCATTCAAGCGGTTCACCCAGAAAAACCTGAAGGAAATTCTTACAAAAAAAAGGGTAACCCTCATTTCTGCTGGACTTGACGAGATACCCATGGCATATAAAAATATCAACCAGGTTATGTCCCAGCAAAAGGGTCTTGTTGAGACATTGGCCGTATTCGAGCCGAGACTGGTAAAAATGGCGCCGTCCAAACCAAGAAGAAAACGGCCAAAAAGATTTCGTTAAACCATCAACCCCAACTTGTATCAACATTTGCCAAGGAGGATAATTATTATGGGGAAGTTATTGAGAATCAACACCAGGGAAAAAACATTTACCTTTGAGGAAACCCCGGAGGCCTATGCCGGTCTCGGCGGCAGGGCGCTCACATCCAAGATGATCCTGGATGAGGTGCCGGCCACCTGCCACCCCCTGGGAAAAAACAACAAGCTGATCTTTGCCCCGGGCATCATGTCAGGCTCCCCTGCCGCGGATTCAGGGCGTCTGTCCGCAGGTGCAAAATCCCCGCTTACCGGCGGCATCAAGGAAAGTAACGCCGGCGGCCTGGTATCCCAGAAACTTGCCAAGCTCGGTATCACCGGCCTGGTTCTGGAAGACAAACCCGAAGGTGACGATTACGCCATGATCGTTATCAATAACGACGGCGTTGAAATACTCCCCGCAGGCGACCTGGTTAAAAAGGGCAACTATGACGTCATGTCCGCGCTTTGGGACAAATACGGCAAAAACACCGGTATCCTCTCCATCGGCCAGGCCGGTGAACAATGCCTCAAAGGCGCCTCCATCCAGCAGGCGGACATGAACGGAAATCCCGGACGTGCCCACGGCCGCGGCGGCCTTGGTGCGGTTATGGGATCCAAGAAAATCAAAGCCATTGTGGTGGACGACAAAGGCGCGGGCCGGGTCGAGGTCAAAGACAAGGAAGCCTTTAAAGCGGCCAACAAGCGCTGGGTTGAAATGCTCCGCAACCACCCGGTAACCGGTGAAGGCCTGCCCGCCCTGGGCACTGCGGTTCTGGTCAACGTTATAAACGAAGCCGGGGCGCTTCCCACCAAAAACTTCAGACAGGGCCGTTTTGACCATGCCCAGGACATCTCCGGCGAAGCCATGGCCGAGACCATTGAAAAACGGGGCGGTATTCCTTCGGAAGCCTGCCATCCCGGCTGCGTCATCAAATGCTCCAACGTCTACCATGACAAAGAGGGCAAATACCTGACCTCCGGGTTCGAATATGAAACCATCTGGGCCTTCGGCGCCCATACCACCATCAAGTCCCTTGACGACATTGCCATGCTGGACCGTCTCTGCGACGACTTCGGCCTGGATACCATTGAAATGGGCGTAACCCTGGGTATTGCCATGGAAGGCGGCATGATTCCCTGGGGAGACGGAACAGCGGCTGTTGAGCTTCTGTCCAAGATCGGCGCCTATGCACCAGAAGGCAAAATCATCGGCAACGGCGCCCTGTTCACCGGCGATGCCCTTGGCGTTGACCGGGTCCCTGTGGTTAAAAAACAGGCCCTGCCCGCATACGACCCCCGTGCCTGTAAAGGCGTCGGTGTCACCTATGCCACCACTCCCATGGGTGCGGACCATACCGCCGGTTACGGCGTTACCGCCAATATCCTGGCCGTGGGCGGCTCCATTGATCCCCTGAAAAAAGAGGGCAACATGGAACTCTCCCAGGGACTCCAGATCGCCACTGCCGCCATTGACGCCGCAGGGCTCTGCCTGTTCGTAGCCTTTGCCGTTCTTGACAATGAAGACGGCCTGCCCACAGTGGCGGAGATGCTCAACGCCCAGTACGGACTTGAGCTGACCCCGGATGACATCATTGAACTGGGTAAATCCATTCTCAGAAACGAGAAGGAATTCAACAAAAAAGCCGGTTTCACCGCTGTGGACGACCAGCTGCCCGAAATGTTCAACGATGACTTCCCGCCCCACAAATCCACCTGGGATTTCACCAATGACGACCTGCAGAAAACACTTGATTTCTAAG
>JAKSAX010000120.1 GCA_022361395.1 Desulfobacterales bacterium
CCGGTACGCCTCCCCTGGCATTTGACGACCATAAAACCGGGGTACTCATCTGCTTTGAAATCCTCTTTCCCGACATTGCCAGGGAATTTGTCACCAATGGTGCCGACATCCTCACCACCATGACCAACGATGCCTGGTTCGGCAGGACATCTGCCCCGGCCCAGCACTTTGCCATTGCCGCCCTCAGGGCAGTGGAAAACAGGCGCTCTGTTGTCAGGGCCGCCAATACCGGTATCTCGGGGTTTATAGACCCGGCCGGAAGAGTGCTGTCCCAAACCGCCCTGTTTGAAACCGGCTCCCTGTCCCGACCTGTTCCCGCGCTGACCCGGACCACATTTTACACCCGGCACGGAGACCTGATCGGTATGGCTGCTCTGGTTGCAATACTCTTAAGTTTTATGGTAAAAGGCATAAGAAAATTATTCATGAGGAGAAACCGACAATGAGTGTAGAACTAAAACAAATTATTTCATCCGTTACTGCCAAAGCCAACCAGCTTAAGGAGTATCTTTGACCTTCCTGTCAAAGAAAGACGCCTTCGCGAATTAGAACTGCTCATTGCCAGGGAAGATTTCTGGAACGATTCCGACACTGCCACCCGTCTTCTGAAAGAACGTAACGTTATTTCCGGCCTCATTGAGACCTGCGATACCATATTCGGTGAAATCGAAGATGTGGAGGTGCTCCTTGAACTTGCCAGGGAAGAGTCTGACAAGGAGAGTGAACTTGAGGCCGCTGACATGCTGGCCGATCTTGAAAAAAAGGTAAAAAAATTCTCCATAGAGGTTACCCTGGACGGGGAAGACGATGCCAGGGACGCCATTGTCTCCATCAATGCCGGGGCCGGGGGCACGGATTCCCAGGACTGGGCGGAAATGCTGTTCAGGATGTATACCCGCTGGATAGATAAAAAAGGGTATAAATGCCAGATCATAGATTACCAGGACGGGGATGAGGCAGGCATCAAAGGGGCTACCCTCCATGTCAGCGGGACCAACTGCTTCGGGTTCATGAAAGTGGAGTCCGGTGTCCACCGGCTGGTAAGAATCTCCCCCTTTAACGCCGGCGGGAAACGCCACACCTCTTTTGCCTCGGTTTTTGTCTATCCGGAAATCAAAGATGAGATCAATATTGAGATTGACGAAGGTGATCTGCGCATCGACGTATACCGGGCCAGCGGTGCAGGGGGCCAGCATGTCAACAAGACAAGCTCCGCAGTCCGCATCACCCACCAGCCCACCGGGGTGGTGGTCCAATGCCAGCAGGAACCCTCCCAGCACCGGAATAAGGAGATCGCCCTCAAAGTGCTGAAATCCCGCCTTTACCAGCTTGAAAAGGAAAAGCAGGACCAGAAGATGCAGAATCTCCACGACGGCAAGGACGACATTGCCTGGGGCAGCCAGATACGGTCCTATGTGCTCCATCCCTACCGCATGGTCAAGGACCACAGAACCGATCATGAGATCGGCGATGTGGACCGGGTGCTCAACGGCGACCTTGATCCTTTTATAGAAGGGGTGCTGCTTTCCGGTTCAAAATAGGCCGGATGCTTATGAATCCTTTATCTGTAATTGAAAAGTACTATGAAAAAGGATCCCCCCTTTACACGGTTCTGGTGGACCACAGCAGGGATGTGGCCCGAAAAAGCCTTGAGATTGCGGCAACCCTGACCCACCTGAATCCGGATATGGATTTCATTGAAAAAGCGGCCATGCTCCACGATATCGGGATAATTAAAACCCGGGCACCCGCCATCGGATGTGAGGGGCCATCCCCCTATATCTGCCACGGTTTCCTGGGCCGTGGGATCCTGGACAATGAGGGGCTGCCTGAAAGATACGGCCTTGTGGCGGAACGCCATACCGGGGCCGGCATCACCCTGGAAAACATTAAAAAGGCAGATCTTCCCCTGCCCCTGCGCGACATGGTTCCCGTCACCCTGGAGGAGAAGATCATCTGCTGTGCGGACAAATACTTTTCAAAAAGCCCGGAGAACAGGGATAAACCCATGACCCGGGACCGGATCATCAAAGAGCTGAACCGTATCAATCCGGGCCATGCCGTCCGTTTCAGGGGCTGGGCCGAAGCGTTTAACCTGGAATAAAAAACCGGCAGGTCAATGACCTGCCGGTTTTCTTATACGACTATAAGTCGTTCTAAATCTCTAGAAATTAATCTGCCATTTTGCACCGAAGTATACCGTATCATCTTCATCTGTGCCGGTATTATCCTTATCCTTGTCAATCCGCCCGACCTCAGGCACAACAAAGACACCCGGTGCCAGGGTGATTGTTGACTGCAGATAATAAGCAACGGTATCATCTTCTGAGCGGGTCGAATCATCAACCTCGGCAGCCACATAGCCTATGCCGGCCTCAAAGGAAAAAGTGGGGTTCAGTTTGTATCCGGCCGCAGCCATACAACCGTAAGCATCGTTATCCTTCAGGGAGTTGCCTATAATTTCCGGATCACCGTCCGGATCAATGTTATAATTATAGGGACCGGGATTCTGTCCCGCCCAGATATCACCGCCAAGATAAGCTGCGCCGAAACGGATCTGGCCGCCAATGGCCAGAATATAAGAGGTGACATCATGCTCCCGGGAAGCGGATGTGTCCGTGAGATCGTAGGTCTGCGCACCGCCGGCCACGGTGATGTAACCGCTGTCAAAATTCAGCTTGTAACTGGCTTCGACCTTTGGCAGTTTTACCTCTGTGGTGTCGTTGGCTTCACCCAGGTTGCTTACATCCGGAGAAATCGCTGCAATTTCAAAATTCCCGAATGTCAGCTGGATCATGGGCTGCCGCATGGCATCCACACCGCCGTAGGGGTCCATTCCATTGTCGGCGCCGTGTACCTGGTTGCTGAAAGACATATTCAGGGGGGAATCGGTCTGGCCCACAAGGAGTTTTCCGGGACCGAAGCTCCACTCTCCGTAGAGATGGCGGACATTGACATTGCCGCCGCTGGCTCCGTATTCAAACCTGCCGACCAGTTCATCGCTGACCTTTACGTTGGCACCGATGCGGGAGTTCCCCTGAAGCGCCTGGGAATAACTGTCAGTGGATGTTCCTGCGTTATCCACATCTTCATAAAACGTTGAAATCCTGGCATTCCCGTAGAAATTCCAGTCCGCGGCCAGGCCCATTGTACTGAAGCAGACTAAAGCAAGGGAAATACCACTCATTAATAGTGATTTTTTCATCTTTCCTCCTTTTATACTCCGGATCTTCTCTACAATTATTTTAACGGATTCCCCGGTTCATGTCCTTTTATCCATTACCGGAGATATTTAAGAAATTGAATCCTGTACTTAGGGTGACATACCACAGAACCGCCAAAATATCAGCATTTTTTTCCGGTATTGAATATTGTAACCGGTATTGCTATTCTGTTTGAAACCATTACCCAAAGGGATAACCCATGGCCTTATCCATAGAGAATCTGAGAAAATTTGTTGCACCGGAAATCATTTTCGGCAACGGGTCCCGTTTTTTGGCAGGAGAGTACTGCAAAAAATTTTATATTCAAAATCCCATGATTGTCACGGACCAGGGGGTCATTGACGCGGGCTGGGCGGATCAGGTGGAACAGAGCCTGCTGGAACAGGGGATAAGCCCTGTAATATTCTCTGCAGTCACCCCCAACCCCCGGGATCATGAGGTAATGGCCGGTGCCGATCAATATCTTTCAGCCGGATGCGATGCCATTGTTGCCGTTGGCGGCGGCTCCCCCATGGACTGTGCCAAGGGCATCGGAATTGTGACGTCCAACAGCGGTAATATCCTTGAATACGAGGGGGTGGACCGGATTTCAGCTCCCCTGCCGCCCATGATATTCATTCCCACCACCGCAGGCACCTCAGCCGATGTCTCCCAGTTCTGCATTATCAATAATACTGAAGAAAAGGTAAAAATCGCCATCATAAGTAAAATCGTCATCCCGGATATCGCTCTGATTGATCCGGAAACAACAGTGACCATGGATCCATATCTTACGGCCTGCACCGGCATGGATGCCATGGCTCATGCCATTGAAGCATTCGTGTCAACAGCCGGCTCTAAAATCACAGACGTGCATGCCCTGGAAGCCATGCGCCTGCTCAACACCTATCTGCCCCGGATCACCACCTCGCCCGATGATATGGACCTGAGGGAAAATATCATGCTGGCCAGCATGGAGGCGGGCCTGGCCTTTTCCAATGCCGTACTCGGTGCGGTCCATGCCATGGCCCACAGCCTGGGCGGCCTTCTGGACCTGCCCCACGGGGAGTGCAACTCCCTGCTCCTCGAACATGTGGTAAACTTCAACTACGACAGTGTACCGGAAAAATTCAAGCCCATTGCCCGGACACTGGGACTGGACCACCGGGGCATGACCCGGTCACAGATTAAAACCGCCCTGTTTGAAAAGATAAGGAGCCTGCGGATTCACCTGGGAATTTCCAAAAGCCTCAGCCAGGTTAATGTAAAACCCCAGGATATTCCCCATCTCTCGGAAAAGGCGGTAAACGACGCCTGTCTTCTGACCAATCCCAGACCCGCAAATAAAAGGGATCTCCAGGTAATTTATGAAGACGCCCTCTGATAAAAAAAAAAAAAAAAAAGCAGGAGACAGGCCAGCGGAAAAAAAGACCATGGACCGCTCCATCGCCAAACTCATGGGACTTGGCGAAAGATCGGTCCAGAAGAGTTATTATCCGCAGCTGCAGCAAAAG
>JAKSAX010000144.1 GCA_022361395.1 Desulfobacterales bacterium
CTTTTTTCCGGATCATAAATAGTGGTCCCTGTGGGATAAACTGAAGGGTATGACATCTTACCTCCTTATATATGGTATTTTCTTTAATTACTTGTGGTTTGGCAGCCCGGGCAGCGTAAGCGCACCTCTGGCGCCGGGACAAATCCCGTTATCCCCGAAAATCGGGGAAGTATTCGCTATGAACCAGGGATTATGAGGGGTCCAGCTCCCGGTCTGCGCTGTCCAGCAATTGCCGGATCTCTTTTTGGAGCCCCGGGTCAAGGGGCTCGGGCCGGTGGTCTTTAAGGATAGCTTCCGCCCTGTCCCTGGCCCGGTCCAGGAGGGAGGGACGGCCGTCGTCACTCCACTTTCCATGGTCGGTCCACTGGAAGACCCCGGGAGTGTACTTGACCTCTTTTCTCAAGTATTCAAAGGTATGGGGATCCCCGAGGAAATTGCCCTTGATGCCCACCCGGTCCATGGCATCAAGGCCCATGGATTCCCGGGTCAGGTCAAAGCCCTGCATGAGATGGCGGGCAAATCCTGTGGCCTCGTCAGCTACCACCAGCATCTCCTGTGAGCATTGCATGGATCCGCCAAGCTGGCCCAGGCCGTTGACCTCGCTGGCCCCGGACAGCATGGCCAGGTTAACGGCACTGCCGTACTGGTGCATGAACTGGTGGGTCTGGCAGCAGGCGCCGGAACCGGCAGATACGCAGGAGGGCACCTTATAATGCCTGGCCATCTGGGCCACGGCAGCCATGATCATCTGGTTTTCCGGGATGCAGGCCCCAGTGATGCCCGCAGTTCTCATATCCATGGCCTTGGGCAGGAAGAAGTAGAAATGGGGCAGGCCCGGGGTCAGGAAATCTATGAGGGTGGAGCCCATGAGAAACTCCGTATTGATCTCGGCAATGGTCCCTGCCACGGTATAGGGGGCAGTGGCCCCGGTTATGGGCACGTTGACCAGGTGAACCGGTATGCCGTACTCCCCGTAAAGCCTGAGCCGCTCCACCTCGTCCCCGGGCATGAAAAAGGGATCGATCATGGTCACGATGCCGTCAATCAGGGGGGCAGCCTTGAGTGCTGCCCTGGAGCCGGCCACCATCTCCACCATCTCAAGCTCGTACTTCAGGTTTTTGGAATCAACGGTAAGGGCCGAGAGATGCTTTTCCGTGTTGGCCAGGAATGTGGCCAGGGTATGGATATCATAGGTGTGGACCGGGAACCCGGACAGGCTGGGAGTGGTCATGGTGTTGAGGTTGTCCAGCCCGTCGATGAGCCTGGCAAGGTCTGCCCCGTCCTCCGGGGTCAGGGGCCTGGACTCCCCGGTAAAGACGTCAAAGGCTTCGGGCGCTCCGCCCAGGGCCCGGCAGAAAGGGGCCTTGCCCGCACCCACCCGGATGTTGTGCTCAGGATTCCTGGCCCCGTAGAGAAAGTCAGAGGGAATATTGTCCAGGGCCCGGGCCACCTGGTCTGCAGAAAAATAGGCCCGCTGCTTGTCCAGGTCCACCCTCACCCCTTTATCTGCCAGTTCCTTTAACACCTCTTCGTGGTCAATGCACATGCCCACGGTCTCCATGAGTTCAAGAGAGGCCTCATGGATGGCGGCAATTTCTTCGTCACTTAGTATATTGTAAAATCCGAGCATGGTCTTTTCCTTATAATGCGTCAAAATTAACCTGGTTGCCTGAATACACCGCATCAGATCCGAGTTCCGCCTCGATTTCAAGGAGCCGGTTGTATTTGGATGCCCGTTCCGATCCCTGGATTCCTGCGGTTTTAATAAAGGGGGCGCCAAGGGCAACCGAGGCATCGCAGATGGCATTGTCCTCGGTTTCAACCGCCCGCACAGACATGACCAGGGTGCCCTTGTCCCGGGTATAGGCCCCGGCTTCAAGGGCCTGGGTCAGGGTGCCGGGCTGGTCGATCTTGCACAGGGCCGCCGTTACTGCATTGGCCTCAAATCCCCTTTGGATCCGTTCGGGATCAGTGCCGAAGACATCGTCCCCCACTATCATGTGATCCGGCAGGGTGGTGACCAGTTCCCGGTACCCCTGCACATCGTATTGCTCCACCACATCCTCCCAGACCTTGACCCGGGGGTATTGGCGGCTTACATCCCTGGCCCAGTCCAGCATCCCTTCCGGGGTCCGGGTTTTTCCTTCAAACTCATAGGTCCGGGTGTCGGGATCGTAGAAATTGGAGGCAGCCACATCAATGTGGAAGCGTCCCAAATCTTCTCCGCCGCAGCGGTGAAGGGCTTCCATGAGCAGGTCAAGGGCCTGTACCGTGGGCCCCACAGGGGAAGAGAACCCGCCGTCCATGGTGAATCCGGCAGCAGAGGTCCCGTGCTTTTCAATGAGGACCTCCTTGAGCCTGTAAAAATAGTCCACGGTAAATTCCATGGCCTGGGCAAAGCTGGTCGATTTGGCCGACATCATGGAAATGTCCTGGATATCCATGGCATTGTCCCCCTGCCACCCCCCAACAAGGAGGGACACCCAGGGCACGGGCAGGACATTGGCTTCAGGGTTGAGGTGGCGGTAGAGGGGCATCCCTTTGGAGGCTGCCGCAGCCTTGGCAGCGGCCAGGGAAACCGGATAAAGGGTGTTGCCCCCCAGGCCGGACCTGTCCGGGGTGCCGTCCAGCTCAATGAGGGCGGCATCCAGGGCGCCCTGGTCCAGGACGGATTTTCCCACAAGGGCCGGACGGATGATATCCATGATATTGGCCACAGCCTTTCTTGTTCCGGTACCCCGGAACCGGTCGTCTTCATCCTGGATCACCCGGGCCTCGGCATGGCAGTTGCAGATTCCCAGGGGCATGTCTGCAATGCCCCAGTGGGTATTGTCAACACAGAGGTAGACACGGGTGGTGGCCGTGCCGATATTGGTTAAAATCTCCTGGGCCTTGATATCTGTTATAACTCCTGGCATTTTTCTGCCGTCTCCTTTGATTCTAAATCTTTCTTGATCATTTATGCCGGTGTGGAAACACCCGGTTCTGACGAACCTGGTTCTGAAGAACCTGGTTCTAAAGTATCTGGTTCTGAAGCATCTGGCGCACCTGCCTCTGCTCTCCGGGCAATCACATTCTCCATCCAGTCCGGGTCCATGCGGGGGACCGAAGAGAGGAGCAGTTCGGTGTACTCGTGATGGGGCGGGGTAAAAATGCTCTCCCTGTCCCCGGCTTCCACTATCCTGCCCAGGTGCATCACGGCCACTTCGTCGGCAATGGCCCGCACCGTGTCCAGGTCATGGGTGATATAGATATAGGTGATGTTCATCTTTTCCTGAAGGGACTGGAGCATATCCAGAACCTGTTTGCCGATGAGCTGGTCCAGGGCCGAGGTGACCTCGTCGCAGATGATGACCTCGGGTTCGGCAGCCAGGGCCCTTGCAATGCAGACCCGCTGCTTTTCCCCGCCGGACAGCTCCCTGGGCAGCCGGTCAATGTACGCTGCCGGCAGCTCCACCATTTCCAGGAGTTCTTTTACCCGTTCTTCCCGCCGGGCCGCCTCCATGTTGAAAAAGACCTTCAGGGGATGGCCGATGATGGTCCTCAGCTTCTGCCTGGGATTCAGGGCCACGTCGGGAATCTGGTAGATCATCTGAACCTTTCGAAGCAGCTCCCGGTTCCGGTGCCGGTACTTACCCGGCAGGGTTTGGCCGTCAAAGACCACCTCTCCCTTAAACCGGGGCAGCAGCCCCACTATGGCCCGGGCCAGGGTGGATTTGCCCGACCCTGACTCTCCCACAACTGCCAGGGTCCGCCCCCGGGTCACCCTCAGGTTGATATCCCTGAGTATATCCTTGTTCTTTGCATACCCGCCGGACAGGTCCTTCACCTCTATCACGGGGTCTCCGGGATCTCCGGGCCGGGCCTTGTCCTTCCAAGCGGACCTGACATTGAGCAGGTCCCTGGTGTATTCCTCTTTGGGGTTGGCGATCATCTCCCGGGTATCCCCCTCTTCAACCATCCGTCCGTGGCGGAGCACCATGATCCGGTCAGCCACCTGGGCCACAACAGCCAAGTCATGGGTGATGTAAATGGCCGCGGTGCCGTGGTCTTTAATAGCCTGTTTAATGGAGAGAAGAACCTCGATCTGGGTGGTCACGTCCAGGGCCGTGGTGGGCTCGTCAAAGACGATGATCTCAGGATTGGGCCCCATGGCCATGGCTGTCATGGCCCGCTGGAGCTGCCCCCCGCTCACCTGGTGGGGATAGCGGAACCCGATGGTTTCAGGCTTGGGCAGCATGAGCTTCCGGTACAGGCCCACGGCCCGTTCCTTTGCCTGGTCCCTGGACATGAGCCCCCTGAGCACCGGCACCTCTGAAAACTGGGAGATGAGCCTGTGGGAGGGGTTGAATGAGGCAGCCGCACTCTGGGCCACGTAGGAGGCCCTGTCGCCGCGGAGCCGCCGTTTTTCAGCCGGTTCCATGGCAGTGACGGTCTGTCCGGCCAGGGTAATCTCTCCGCCGCAATTACGGCAGCCAGCCCGGTAATATCCCATGGTGGCCAGGCCGATGGTTGATTTGCCGGCCCCGGATTCACCGATGAGCCCCAGGACCTCTCCTTTTTTCAGGGAAAAGCTGATACCGTGGACGAACTGGGACCACTGGCCGCCCTGGAACCCTTCTATTTTCAAGTCCTTAACTGTAAGCAGGGTATTGTCTTCCATTGTTTTATCTCTTTTATTTTCCATGTCCTGTCCCCTAAAGTTCGTCGTTGATCCGGCCGGAAGAGAGGTTGAGAAACCAGTCCACTACCAGGTTGGTGCACACGGTGAGCTGGGCAATGCAGGCTGCCGGATACAGGGGAATGGCAATGCCGTAGCTGATGGCCCCGGCATTTTCCCGGACCATGGCCCCCCAGTCTGCTGCCGGGGGCTGGATACCCAGGCCCAGGAAACTTAAGGAGCTGATAAACAAGAACACAAAGCAGAACCTGAGCCCGAACTCGGCAATCAGGGGCGGCAGGGCATTGGGCAGGATCTCCCGGCCCATGATCCAGGCAATATTGTCCCTGCGCAGCCTGGCCACCTCCACAAAGTCCAGGACATTGATGTCCATGGCCAGGGCCCGGGCCAGGCGGTAAACCCTGGTTGAGGTAAGCAGGGAGATAATGATGACCAGGTTAATGGTGGACGGCCCCAGGATGGACAGGGCGATGAGGGCGAATATCAGGGTGGGAAAGGCCATGAGGATGTCCACGGTCCGGCTGAGCAACTCATCCACCCAGCCCCCCAGCACCGTGGCCATGAACCCCAGGAGGCTGCCCACGAAAAAGGCCACAAAGGTGATAAAAATAGCGATGGTAATGGTGTTCCTGGCCCCGTATACCAGGCGGGAGAACAGATCCCGCCCCACCTGGTCGGTTCCCAGGATAAATTCCTTGCCCGGGGCCTCCCATACATCCCCCACCAGGGTCTCCTGGGAATAGGGGGCAATCATGGGGGCAAAGAGGATAATGATAAAATTGAGTCCCAGAACCACCAGGGCGATGCGGGCGCTCAGGGGGATTTCTCCTATTTTCTTCAAAAGGGTCATGGTGATTAGGTCCTGTTGCTGATTCTGAGTTTGGGATTACAGAGGATGGACAGGATATCCGCCATCATGTTCAGGAAAATATAGGTGGCCGCAAATATCATTCCGCAGGCCTGGATCACGGGAAGATCCCTTTTGGACACCGAATCCACCATGAGCTGGCCGATACCCGGGTAGACAAAGATCACCTCCACGATGACCACGCCCACGATAAGGTAGGCCAGGTTGAGGATGATGATATTGATGATGGGGGACAGGGCATTGGGCAGGGCATGGACCGTGATGATCCTGGCCCGCTTAAGGCCCTTGAGCTGGGCCATTTCAATATAGGCTGAATTGAGCACATTGATGGTGGCCGCCCGGGTCATCCGCATGATGTGGGCCGATATCACAAAGGTCAGGGTCAGGCAGGGCAGGACGCTGAAGTAGACCCGGTCCCAGAAGGGGGTGGAATCCATCACCGCTGATATGGGGGGAAACCACTCCACCTTTATGGCCAGGAAGAGAATCAGGATATAGGCGATAAAAAACTCGGGAAAGGATATGGCTGACAATGAGACCACAGAGGTGGACTTGTCAAACCAGGAGTTCCGGTACAGGGCCTGGGCAATGCCCAGGCCCAGGGAAAGGGGCACGGCAAACAGGGCTGCCATGGCTGCCAGGAAAAGGGTGTTTTCCAGCCGCCAGCCGATGAACTGGGAGATGGGCCGTTTTCCGGCCAGGGAATTACCCAGGTCACCGGCCACAAACCCGCCCAGCCAGTCAAAGTACCGCTGGTGCATGGGCAGGTCCAGCTTGAGTTCCAGGCGCAATGCCGCCACGGTTTCCGGGGTGGCGCTCTGGCCGAGTATGGCCGTGGCCGTGTCCCCGGGAAGGGCCTCCACCGCCAGGAAGATCAATACCGAGATCACCCACACCGATAAGAGGCCGAAAAAGGTCCGTTTAAGAATAATCTGTAAAATATTTTTCATGGCAACCCTGCTGTCCTTTATGCGTCCTTAAACCACCATCTTTCACTGGCCTTTTCACCGTCCAGCTCATAGATGCCGGACAGGGGCCCGTGACCGACATTGCTGCGCACCGCATCAACAAAATCCGCGAACAGGGGCACCAGGTAGCCGCCGTCTTCATTGACCAGGGTCTGCATCTCAAGATACATGGCCTTGCGCCTGGCCGGATCCATCTCCGTGCGGGCCGCCACCAGGAGCTGGTCAAACCTGGGGTTTTTCCAGTGGCTGGCGTTCCATTTGGCCTTGGAGTAGAGGGTCTGGGTGAGCATCATGTTGGAGGTGGCCCGCCCGGACCAGGAAGAGGCGCAGAAGGGCTTTTTGGTCCATACATTGCTCCAGTACCCGTCGGTGGGCTCCCTGACCACCTCTATCTTGATGCCGGCCTTGGCTGCATGCTCCTTGTAAAGGATACCGGCATCCACTGCCCCGCCGAATGCGGCATCAGCCGCATGGAACTTGAAGACATGATCCTGGAATCCCGCCTTTTTGATCAGATGCCTGGCCTTGTCCGGGTCATAGGTCCGCTGGGGAACCCCGGGTACGAAATCCCGGTAGACGCTGTTGATGGGGAAGTCGTTGCCCACGGTGCCGTACCCCCTGAGGATGATCTTGAGCAGGTGCTCACGGTCAATGGCCAGTTTCAGGGCCATGCGGACATCAGGGTTGTCATAGGGGGCCTGGTCGCAGAACATGGGCAGGGCAAAATACCGCTTGCCCGTGGCCTTGATGATATTCACCCCTTTGCTACGTTTCAGCAGATGGACGGTCTTGAGTTCGCAATTGTCAATGGCATGGACCTGGCCGGCCTTGAGTGCGTTTGTCCTGGCATTGACATCCTGGATGGCCAGGATCTCCACCGAATCAAAATGGGCCCTGCCCTCTTTCCAGTAATTGGGGTTGCGTTTGGCAATGGACCTGACACCCGGTTCAAAGGATTCCAGGATGTATCCCCCGGTGCCGTGTTTAAATTCCGTGTCCCCTTCGCACATGATGGGGATGTGGATATCCGTGAGGATGCCGGGGAAATCCGCATCCCCGTTTTTAAGCACCACCCGGACGGTATGGGGATCTTCAGCCTTTACCGTGTCAATGTCCGAGATCAGGGCTTTGACCTTGGATTTGGAGTTTTTCCCCCGGTGGTAATCCAGGGTATGGATAACGTCTTTGGCGGTAAATGATTTGCCGTTGTGAAACTCGACCCCCTTGCGCAGCTTGAATACCCACTGTTTGGCATCGGCAGTGGCTTCCCAGCTCTCGGCCAGTTCCGGCACGTAATTGCCGGCATGATCGATCTCAATGAGGTTGTTTTTAAGCTGCCAGTTGAGCTGGCGCATATGGATGCTGGTCAGCTGGCTGGCATCCAGGGTGTCGGACGGGGAGGCCGCCCCTGCCCCCAGAATAAAATGCCCCCCTTTTTTAGGCGCATCGGCGGCCAGCGCCCCGGACGGCATCAGGCCCATCAGAGCGGGGGCCACGGCAGCGGCCACTCCGGCATGAATACTCTTTTTTAAAAATTCCCTGCGGCTTTCCTGGTCAGGTGTAAGCGCAACGGTCTTTTTCTCTCTATCCATTTTACCCTCCTCTAACGTTATCTCTCCCTGCCCCACGGGTCAGGGACTGCCATTTCTCTATCCTTAAATCAACGGCCCACAGGCCCCGGTATCATCCCACCCTCCGGCTGGATCCGTTTCTCAGAAGCTCAAGCCACACCAGAAGGCTCCGGTCCACGTTTCCGATGTTCACAGGGGCGCCGAACTGCTCGGTCAGGGCATACAGGGCTTTGAAACTCTGATACCAGTGGACCTTATCCAGCCATAC
>JAKSAX010000177.1 GCA_022361395.1 Desulfobacterales bacterium
ATCTACTCTGCAGTGACCCGGAAACGGATGAACCGGACACCGGAGAAGGGGTGGTATCCCGAACACCGGCTGAGCGTGGAGGAGGCGGTAAAGGCCTATACCCTGACCCCGGCCCGGGTGTCGGGCTGCGGTGATATCCTGGGCTCCCTGACGCCCGGAAAACTGGCGGACCTCGTGGTGGTGGACCGGGATATCTTTCAGGCTGATCCGGATACCCTGGCAGAGGCCCGGGTGACCTGCACCCTGTTTAACGGGGAAATCGTCTATGGATCCTGAAATTTCTCACTATGGTTCCTATGACGGATTCTCCTAGGGTGGCAGTGAAAGGCCTTGTTAAAACAAATGATTTTCCCATATCATGAGGTGACTTAAGATGCAGTATCCCTAGGTGGCGTATAGTGAAAGGTTGATATACAGCCTGTAATCAAAGGGCTTTCCGGCGATCCTTTTGTGGTGGGTCTCTCCGTGGGCTCCCCTGTGTTCAATGAGGTGGATATCCTGGACCAGCAGGCCTTTCAGGCCTGGCTGGAGGCGAAAATGGAGGGGCGGTTTTATCACACCCATCTTCAGGTGATCACCCGGAAGGGGTACGATGAAGGCTGGGTATCCAAGGGATATTGCACTGCCCGGGACCTGGCTGTGATGGACGGCATATGCCCCTCCCCCCTGTCTCTGTTTACACGCTGAAAAGGAAGATCCGCCGGCTGCCGGATCTCCCGTCAAACAGGGCCGTTTCCTACAGGAAGTCCTTTATGATGCTGCCGATCCGGCCTATGGCTTGTTCTGAGCGATTATCCCAGAGCCCGCCGTATCCGAGCCTGATATAATGGTTGTATTTCTCAAGGCCGGAACAGAGGAACCCGGGCAGGATGGAGATGCCTTTTTTTCTGGCCCTGTAATATACCTCACTGCCGTTGACGCTTCGGGGAAGCTCAATCCACACGGACAGGCCGCCTTTGGGAGTTGTCAATCTGATTGAATCCGGGAAATGCCTGAGAACGGCGGCAGAGCAATAGGTGTGCTGCAGGCTGAAAATCTTTCTCAATTGCCGCAAATGGCGGGGAAATCCGCCTGCTTTCAGATAGGCTGCGACCACTGCCTGGTTTAATGTGGGAGAGATCAGGGACCTGTTCAGCTTCATCCGTATCAGTTTTTCCCTGAACCGCCCCGGAAGCACCCATCCCACCCTCAGGCCCGGGGCCAGGGTTTTGGAAAATGAGGAACAATACATCACATTCCCCCCTGTATCCCACTTTTTTAAGGGGCCCGGCCTGGGGTCCCGGAAGTAGAGTTCCCCGTATATATCGTTTTCAATAACAGGTATCTTTTTTTTACCCAGCATTTCCGCCAGCCTCTCCTTGTGTGCATCAGGCATTACAAATCCAAGGGGGTTCTGGAAGTTGGGATTGACAATGCAGGCAGAGACGGTCTCTTTTTTAAGTATTTTTTCAACGGCATCCAGATCAATACCGCTTCCGGGATCTGTGGGGGTCTCAATGGCAAAAATCCGGGAATCCCTCAGGGTCTGCCTGAGCCAGGGATCAATGGGGGACTCTGTTATGACGGTATCTCCCTGGCTGCACACGGCTTTCAGACAGAGGCTGAGCGCTTCGGTACATCCATTGGTGATGACGATATCTTCATTGGAGACCGAAGGTACAAAGGGAAACATGAGGCTGGATATCCGGTCACGCAGCAGGGCATTCCCCTGGGGAGGGCTGTAACCGGCGACTACCTCCGGGATTTTCCGGGGCGGTATTGATTTCAGGTGTTTATGAAGCTGTTTAAAGGGCAGGTACTCGGGGGCAACCGCCACGGCACCGAGTTTAAGTACATCCGGATTCCCCATGTCCCGGGTCAGTTCATGGATGAGAGCGTCAAGGGTGACTTTCCGTGGGCGGATGTCGTGGCGGGTCATGACCGGTGATGCGGGCATGGGATTAAGGCGGGCTTTGATAAAATACCCTGAGCGTTGCCTGGGTTCAACCATACCGCGTTTCTCCAGTTCAATATAAGCCTGGAATACCGTTGTCATGCTATACCCGGTTTGGCGGCATAATGTTCTCAGCGACGGCAGTTTGTCAGTGAGTTTGAATGTGCCGCTTTCTATCTGGCCCTGGATTTTATCCGCAAGGTCAATGTATTGGAATTTTCCATGCTTGTTTTTCATGACAGGCTGCTCTGGTTTTTTTTGAGATCTTCTGCATCTGTTATTTAATTATCCCATAAGTATACTATTTAACATAAGAATTCCACCAATAACTCAGGAGGTGTGACATGGCAACGGACTGGCCGCGGATTTTACGGTATATCCTGTCTGATGAAGACTCCCGGACCGGCAGAACCGATTATTGGAATTTTGTCTTTCTCCCGGGTAAACCCCTGTTGAACCGGGTCTGCCTTGAGCAGTTAAAAATATGGATCTGCCTGTTAATGGCCATCGCCGCAGGCAGTCTTCTGTCCCGATTATAAAAGCAGGAACATCTGATTCAACCTATCCGTAAAGGCAGTTTTCATCCGGTTTTTGCATTTTCACCGGATTTGATGTAATTTAAAATCATTGCCTCGGTATCACAACTCATAAACATACCTGAAATCGGAAAACACCGCAGGCATTCATTTTTAAGATTTTTATCAGATAGATAATTTACGTACGAACAGGTTGAGTTGATGAGACTGTTTCAAATTTTCAATCATATACTGCAGACCCCTTTACTGCGGTATTTTTTAATTACAGGCGTGATTGTCTCCGTTGTATTCCCTCTGTTTACGGTGCTCTTTATTATTCCGTCCATCAGCGGGCAGCTTACCGACAACACAGAGGATGACGCCGTACGGACGGCTTCGTATATAGACCATCTTCTCATGTCACCCGGCCGGCCGCTTGCGAAAGGTCTTTTCACGGATGACGTGATTCTCTCCCTGGAATTGTTGAAGAAGAATTTTCAACTGGAAAAGCTCAAGGTCTTTTCAGCACAGGGGGACATCCTTTTTTCAACGGACCGGGCAGAGATCGGTGACCGTAATTCCCATGACTATTTTTATTCCATTGTCGCCAAAGGGAATGTCCACTCCGAGGTGGTTCAAAAGAATACAGAAACCATGGAGGGGCGTATCCTGGAGCAGGATGTGGTGGAAACCTATGTGCCGGTGATCATCAGCGGAGAGTTTGGCGGTGCCTTTGAAATCTATTACGATATCACGGACCGGAAGGCGAACCTGGAGCGGTTACTGGGGCTTATCTACCTTGTTCTGATCTCCATTGATGTGATTCTCATGGTCTTTGTCGTCTTTGTCCTGTTTAAGGCAAGTAGCAGTATGCTTAAGCGTGAGCAGGCGGAAACCGCACTTGAGAAAAGCCGGGATGAGTTGGAGATCAAAGTGAGAGAGCGAACCGAGGACCTTAAACGGTCCAATGAAAAACTGACCTGTGAGATAAAAGAGCGGATGATGATTCAAACCGCTCTCCAGGAAAGCGAGGAACGCTTCCGGAGTATCAGTGAGTCTGCCCAGGATGCCATTATCATGATGGATAAAAACGGGGCGGTTAACTATTGGAACAAGGCATCGGAGAAGATTTTCCAGTACACGGATGATGAGGTGATCAACAAAAATCTCCATTCCCTGATTGCCCCCGAAGCGTACTGCGAACGTATTCAAAAGCGGGTGGGCGAGTTTATGAAAAGCGGCAGGGGAAAAGCAATCGGGCATACCATTGAGGTAACGGCAATACGGAAAAACGGAGAGACCTTTCCTGTTGAAGTCTCGTTGTCAGCCGTAAAAATTAAAGGGGACTGGAATGCCATCGGAATCGTAAGGGATATCTCCGACAGGGTTGCAGCCGTCGCGGAAAGAGAAAAGGCCCAGGCCCGGCTGCTCCTTGCCCAGAAGATGGAATCCATTGGTAACCTGGCAGGCGGTATTGCCCATGATTTTAATAATATCCTCTCTTCCATATTGGGGTTTACGGAACTCGGGCTCAAATCCGTGGTACCGGGAACCACATTGGAGGGTGACCTGCAGGAGGTTTATGGGGCTGCAAAACGGGCAAAAGATCTTGTGTGGCAGATTTTAACCTTTGCACGGCAGTCTGAAGAGAGGTCAAAGCCCATCCAGGCCCACACCATCATCAAGGAGGTGCTGAGGCTTATCCGTTCCTCGATTCCGTCAACCATTGAAATCAGACAGGACATAAACAGCCATTCGTTTATTAACGGAAATCCGACCCAGATGCATCAGATCATGATGAACCTCTGTTCCAACGCGGCCCATGCCATGGAAGACGGGGGCGGGATACTTGAGGTCTGTATCAGTGACATTTCCGTGGGCAACTCCTCTTCCCTGTTAAAAGAGGGGGTAGAGCCGGGAGCATATATGGAGATAAGGGTCTCGGATACCGGAACCGGGATTCCGCCTGATATTATCGGCTCCATTTTTGAACCCTATTTTACCACCAAGGCCAAAGAAGAAGGAACAGGCATGGGCCTTGCCATCGTCCACGGTATTGTTGAAAGCAACAACGGGAAGATCCTTGTTGAGAGCCAGGTTGGCCTGGGAACGGTGTTTAAGTTATATTTTCCCGTAACAGAGAAAGATGAGAAACAATGGCCTTGTGAGATAAAAGAACTGCCCCATGGAACAGAGCGTATTTTATTTGTTGATGATGAGATCCCTATTGCTAAAATGAGCAACCGGGTCCTGGAGGGCCTGGGGTACGCGGTAACAACGGAAACCAGCAGTGTTGATGCACTGGCCCTGTTCCGCAGAAATCCGGATGCCTTTGATTTGGTCATCACCGACATGACAATGCCCGGGATGACCGGTGATGCCCTGGCGTCACAAATGATGACCATCCGGCCCGATATACCGGTTGTCCTCTGTACCGGTTACTATAAAAATATTTCAGAAGAATCTGTTTTAAAAACCGGTATCCGCGCCTTAATCCATAAACCCGTCACCAGGGAAAAAATGGCCGGAATGATCAGGGAGGTGCTGGATGGTGAAAGATCCGTTTCCCCGGCCTGAGGGGTACCTTCCTTTTTTTTATTCATGGTTGCTTAATTCCCAGGCAGGCCTATAATAAAAATTTTTGTACAATTGTGAATAACAACAGATGGGTGTGAAATGGGCGAACCAGAGGAAGTGGCACCGGGTGTTTTCAGGATCATTCAAACCATAAGCCGGTTTAAATTCTCAGTAAATATTTATGTGATTACAGGCCCGGACGGCCTGGTGTTTGATTCGGGATTCGGCAGCAGGCGGGCCTGTAACGGGCTTGTTAGATCCGTTAACCGGATTTCATCCCGGCTCCGGAACCGGGGGGAGGCGTGCCGGATTACCAGGGCAATGGCAAGCCATGGCCACTGGGATCATTTTTCCGGCCTGGCACATTTGCAGAACCGTCTGGGCCTGGAGATCCTGGCCACTGAAACCCAGGCCCTGAAGTTCGGCGCAAAAGAGAACTACAGGCATTTTTTCTGGGAGGAACGGGAGATGCTTGAGCCCTCTCCGGGACCGGAGAATTCCTGGCGAAAGATCCGGAATCATCTGATCAATGCGCTGGTCATCAAATTGTTTAGAGTCCGGTTTGTTCCGGGGCCCATCACCCCTGTCCGGGAAAAGGGCAGGCTTTCAGTCAACGGGCAGTCCTGGGAGGTCATTCCTGTGCCGGGACATTGTGATGATGATATTGTCCTCTTTAACCGGTCAAATGGGATTTTGCTTGGAGGGGATCTTATCTTCAGATCGGTGACCACCTGGCTTGGTCCCATGAAGTCAGACCTTGGCCTCTATCTTGAAAGTCTTGAGCGTATTCGGCAGTTACCCGGGCTGAAACTGATCCTGCCCGCCCACGGCAGCCCGGTTACCAATCCCCGTGAACGGATTCAGGAGGCCATCGGCCACCGGAATAAGCGGACTGAAGAGATACTGCAACTTGTCCGTGCCGCCGGGGGCAGG
>JAKSAX010000496.1 GCA_022361395.1 Desulfobacterales bacterium
ACGCATACTCAATACTTGTGTGACTTGTAAAAAAAAGAAAACCAGCGTTGGTTAGGTTTCCTGCTCCGTGTGAATAACAATCCGACCCATTATCTCCACAGGTAAAACTGAAAATTGAGCCCGGAAAAGCAATTGGAAAAACAACCTGACTGCCGCCTGGTAATGCAGCGTCATATCCCCACTGGATTATAAGCCCGGTCGGCAGCTTCACATATCCGTTATCAGAATGCAGATAGTCCGAAATCAACAAAGAAGATACATGATAACTATCCAGAAGATCGGCATCCAATCCGCACCCAGGCCCGTCAACCGTTTTTAGCTTGGCCATGACATCGGCTGCTGTATATTCTGCCGTATTAAGCTTAGTGGCTATCAAGTCCATTACTGTGGTTGCAAAATTAGGGTCATCTCCCAGGGCTGCGGCAAGTTCATTCAGCGTATCAAGTGTGCCAGGGGAAGAATCAACCAGGGCTGCAATGGCTGTATTAATTTTTTCCTGAGCACCGGCTGGGGTTTCGTGTCCGACGTGGGGCGCATCGGCATCGGCATGATCAAATAAAAATTTCCCCTGGGCATCAGACAAATGCTTTGTCTTTTCCTCATTCGAACTTGTGGGATCCAACTGAAGCAAGGCATGGGCGTTCAATTCCGCCTTAGTGGCAGTAACCACATTGGGATCCACCACAAGGCTGACCACATCGGCATTCTCAAAATGTACCGGCACCCGCATCACCATGTCCCGGGTTGCCCCGTTTGCGGCCACAGGTTTATGGGTCAACGGCCAGTTGCCAACAATGCAAAGCTCACCGGTATCGTCTTTTAACCCCACCTCATTGATGTCAAAAGGGCCGTCTGTTACCGGGATCACAAACTCAAAAACAATGGTGTTCGGATCAGTCTTGCTGCGTACCTTGCTTGCAATAGGCCCGTCCCAGACCTGATTCACAAGTTCGGCCTGGCCTTTGTTCGGGATCACGTTATTGCCGTTCCCGTCACCCACCACAGCCGTGGTTAAGTTAAAGGGAACCGCCAGGGTGGCGTCCCCGAACTTCGTCAATCCCTGGTCTGTCCAAAGTGTATAAAAGTCAGTCATAGCGCTCCCTAAACATCATCCCCGATGCCGATGCGGCCCAGGGGATAAACAGTTGTTGTGCAGCCGCCGATCACAGCGGCCGAAAATGTGGGGACCTGGCTTAAGCCTGCCGGGGTCAACTGGATGGTTCCGATATGGCTTCTCCGGTTTTTTGCTTTTAAGGCCACCCGCTCCACTTCATCGTAGGTGTCCGGGCTTACGGCATACCCGGCCGGGATAAGGATATTCAGGTCAAAGGTTCCCCGGGTCCCTTCGGGTTCCTTTTCCCACCACTCGATCACCGTCACCTCATATCCCAGGGATTCCAGGGCAGCTTCCAATGCCCCCCGGGTGCCTTTATGGCGGTGGACAATGGGGCTGTTCTTAATGACCTGCCGTTTCTGGGTCACGCTCCAGGACGGGTCCCACTCATCCACGGAAAGCGCCCAGGCAAGCCACGGCAGAACCGCCTCCGGGCAAAGATCCGGATTCCACAGGTGCCGGATAGGCACCTCTATGCCTTCAATCCGGACGGCCTGGGTGCCGTCAACGGCCTGCTCTAATTCCGTACTGTTTGGGGGTAAAATGGTCATGCAGGCCCCACAGTGATGCCGATGCAAAAGGGAGCCTGGTGCCCCTGGGCAATGATGTCGGCAGCCGGGGTGATCAGATGCACTTTCTTAACACCGGGCTGATGCAGGGCGGCCTTTAATCCGGAATCGGTAACGGAATCCCCCAATTTATGGACGGCTGCGGTATATGCGGCTGTCTTTTTAACGGCTTCCGCTGTTACCACATCCTGATCCGGCCCGTCGTAAAACTCCAGGGTGGCGCTTACCATGTAGTTCAGGATTTCAGCGCCCTGGACCGTGACCTGATCCGTCAGGGGGCGAACCATTTTTTCCTGCAATGCGGTATCCACCTCGGTGATCAGTTCCGCAGTCGGGGTGCCGTCACCGTGGTGGGATAAAATGGTGACCACAACTTCAACCGGGGCCGGGCTGTCCACGGATGCGTCCCGGACGTCTGTGACATTCACGGCATGGAAGATATAGGCCCCATCCGGCCCGGCCGTGGAAAATCCTTCAGGGGCCATCTGGACACGGCCCCTGAAATCGTCGTTGGATTCCATGGTTGGCTCCACGGGCGGGACAGCATCCGGATCCCCGGGGTCAAGGGTCTTTCTTTTCACGGGTGTGATCGCGGCAAGGTGATCCAGGTCACCGTCTTCTGAAAAGGCCAGCATCACTGCCTTGGCCCCGTCATTGACCCGCTGGCGCAGGCCCATTTCCCGGTAAGCCCCGGTTTGCATCAACTTCACCACCGGATCGGATTCCAGGTCCAGCTCGGCAGCCGCTTCCGGATACCGCTCTAAAAAATCAGCTTTCCAGTCCTCAAGGGTTGCCTCAAAGGACAATTCCTCCACCACCTGGGGCGCGGGAAGCTTGGACAGGTCTATGGCTGAAAATGCATCGTTCATTGAATGATAATTCCTTCCATGGGAACAATCCTGCCTTCAGGCATGTAAATACCGAACAGATCGAGCACCAGCTCACCGGCCGTGACCTCGGCCACCTGAACCCGGGACAGTCTGTACCGGGGTTCCCATCTGTCTATGGCTTCGGCTGTGGCTGCAAAAATATCCACGTTCAGTTCCGGGGACATGGGATTGTCGATCAGGTCCGGCAGCCTGGAGCCATACTCTCGCCGCATCACCCGGGTGCCTATCGGCGTTCCCAGGATGTCACCGATACTCTGGCGCAGGTGTTCCTGGCCGGTCAGGTTTTTGCCGGTGGCAGCGTTCATGCCCATTTTATTTACCGGCCGCCTTTTTGGTCCCGGTTTTCTTTTCCTGCTTTGGTTTCAGGTGGCCGGATATGAGCAGGTATTTGGCCTGGCGCTGGGTCAGTTTCACGTCCCCTTCGGTCATGTATGTAACACCGTCAGGCCTGCATGGTTTTTCAACGGTATAGCTTGGCATGTTACTCTCCTAATTCTGAAGTTCTGCCCCCATGGGGACATTCATGGTCATGGTGGGCCAGTTCAGCACCATCCGCCTTGATGCTGGGCGCTGAGATTGAACCGCCAGCTTCCATATCAGGTGCCCCGATGGACTTATCACTGGTGATCGGCTCTGTGGCATGTACGGAACCGTCAAACACCGTGGCTCCGGTGAATTTCATATCCGGGGCCGTAATATCAATTGCCTCGGGAATATTGATGGTCAGTTTGCTGGCGGACCGGTCATACTGAAACACGGCATTGTCTTTGAATACCGTTTTCCGGACATCTGCCGAACCGGCCGGAGCCGGGTACAGATCCCGGTACACCGACGGCAGGGCAATGCCGAGATTGGGATCCCCGCAGGGGCACAAAAGCACCACCTGTTCTCCAGGTTCCGGTGCCCACCAGTCCCTGTCCGGACCGGCCCTGTGAGCAAGAAAAGGGATAGCACCGGTCTCAAGTTTCCCGTCCTTTACCGTGACCCGGTCCCCGTCCTGGGTTTTGATCGTTGCATAGCGGATCAAACCCTTAACCTGGCGTTCCAGCTCGGCTACCCGGAATTCAAGATCATTCATGGCAGCTCCACGTCGCTTGCCAGCTTGTAATCGTCTAAATGCTCCGCACCGGTCTCCGGGGCAAAACCGATATAAAGCTGCTTTGGTACGGGTATGCCTGACTTGAACATATCCTCACCCAGGCGAACGGTTTGCTGCCAGGTCACCACCCACAGGGCGATCCCTTTTGTGGCGATCTTGCCGGAATAAAGATTCTTGGATGATGCAGTGCCGGCACTGTGAACCTTGTCTTCAAAACCCCACTTCTGGCAGTATATCCGCTCGATAAGTGTCTGGGTCATATTCAGGGCGGCATCAGCCCTGGACAGCCTGCGTTTGTCCGTGGCCACCACATAGGCCACCAGGGTCAAGGGTACATCCTGTTCCCCGTTTCCCACCTCTTTTGGCTTGCCCGTGGCCATGACAGCCACATACACGGCCGGGGCTTTCCCGGACATCCGTTTAATCTCATCCTTATCGATCCGGCCGCCGTGGGATTCACAGGTCTTCAGCTCGGGCATCCATTTTTTTATCTGCCCGCAAATGGCATCTGTTAGATCTTTAAAGGTCATGCCGCCCCCATGATCTGCTCATCCAGCCAGTCATCAACTATGATCACCAGATCGTCTTCATTTTCAGTCGACAGCCCGAGATAGGCCCGGGCCGTAATATCTATGCCCACCGCTTCACCGCCTAACTGGTGAATGGCACCGTAAACCAGATTTGTTCCGATGATCACCGCATCCCCGGCCAGCTCGTAGGTGATGGAATCCAGCAGATCCCCTTCACCTTCCAGCAGGCTCTGGCCATCATGACGGGAGTTTTTGTAACTGTCTGACCAATCCTCCCAGGCTTTTCCCTGCGGGTCGGTCTTTTCAGATTCAATCCGCCGCCGGGTCTGGCTTTCCACCTCGGAGCCGATAAGATCCAGAAGTCCGCCCAGCTCTTCATCGGCCAAACGTTCCAGCCGCCTGGCCAGCCGGGCGAACTCCGGATCTATGACAATGCCGACGTCTGCCATTACAGCCCCGCCATGGTGTCACGGGTAAAGCGGCGGCCCGGCCCGGAAATGACCACCCCGCCGCTGGCGCTGGGTTCGGTGTCCTCAATGTCCAGGACCATGGCGCCGGATGAAATCCTGCCCAGGGTTTTAAGGGCGTCTTCATACCGCTTCCGCCGTTCATCAGTATTGCCCAGGGCATCATCAACCATCCGGTACAGGGCGATATCCACGGACAAACGGGTCAGCAGCTCAGGCGGATCCGCCAGGGGCAAAGTATGCTTACCCCTGAGATACGGGTCTATCTCCCCGGCCGCATCATCAAGGGCCT
>JAKSAX010000262.1 GCA_022361395.1 Desulfobacterales bacterium
ATTTTAATGACAAAGTGCTCCGCCCCTTTGACATGCCCGTATTTTATGTGGGTGTCCCCCGGCGGGGTGTCAAAGCAGAGTTCTCCCACCGGCGGTACAACCACCTCACCCCGGGAATAGGCTTTAAATCCCTCTTCAATCAGCGGGGAAAGATCAAGGGGGGTAATGAGTTCTTTGATCCGGTCAAGGGGTATGATGCCCGGGCTGCAGGTCATGCTATTATCCTTTTTTACGGGTTGAGGCTGTTTTGCGGACAGTCTGAAGATCGTTATAAGCTGTGGCCCTGGATACGTTAAGAATGGCTGCCACCTGTTCAATGGATTTTTTGGCGTAAAACAGCCCTTTCTCATCCAGGCATGCCATAAGGCTGCGCCGGTTCCCCGCATTCAGATTATCAAGGCTGAGGCTTTGTGCCTCTAGAAAGGTCCTGATCTCAAGTTTTATCTGATCCCGCCAGTCGTTCCTGAACAGGATCTCCGGATGGGAACGGGTCTGCCTGGGCCGGATCAGGGACTCCAGCAGATCCAGGGCCGGTTCAAATCCCGAATAATCCAGGTTGATGCACATAAGACCAAGGGCCTTGCCGTTATCATCCCTGAGGACCGAGGTCACGGCCCGGATCAGCTGTCCCTTTTCTCCGGCCTTTTCATAGGGACCGATGATATCACCTTCATTTTCCAGTTCCTCAGCCTTTAGTTTCAGCAGGGAAATGTCTCCGGGGCGCCTGCCTGAAAAAGGATTGGCAATGTAATACACCTTGTCCGAGGACAGTTCGTGGATCACCACTTCCGCACTGGGGTGGAAGAGCCGGGCAACGGCATCTGCAATGGGGGTAAACCGGGACAGGGGATGTTTGGTCATTGTTATTTTGTCTATATTGGATTTTTTGTCTAAAATGAAAATATAAGAGTCTTATTGGTTTGTCAAGGTATAGAAAACAGAAATAGAAAATCAGGGGCGGATCAGGAGTTGGTTTTCCGCGGGAGCCAGAACCAGACCAGGCAGGCAACCTGACAGGCCAGCAGGGCTAAAAAGCCAGCCCTGTACCCTGCCGGATCATAGGTATTGACAGCCGAAACCTCCCATAGATTGATAATGGCGCCGATGGCCCATTGCACCCCGAAAGCGGCTATAAAAACCAGCATATTGATCCCGGTGGTCACCCTTCCGGACAGGGCCATGGGAAAGTCCAGGGTCAGTGAGGTATAGGCCAGGATACCCGAGGTTCCGAAAAATCCGAACAACACCATGATCATCGGAGCGGGCAGGGGCACACCCAATGTCATCAGGGCCTGGATAATAAGAAACACCGTCATGCCGGAAACAGCCGTGGTCCTGACAGGAATCCCCCTGGCAGCCAGTTTTTCGGCAATATACCCTAAAACAATAAACCCGGTAATCATGGCCATGGCCGACCATGACAGATACCGGGCCACCCCCTCCCTTGGAATCCCTGCCACATCGCGCAGCCACGGGCCGGCCCAGAGTCCCTGGAGGGAAATATATCCGGCCTGGGAAAGGGTGGTCAACGGCGCGATGCGCCAGAACACAGGGCTTTTAAATACTTTAATGATACCCTGGGCCTGGACACCCACCTTCTCCGGTGACGGTGTGCGTGGGGAAACCGGGACCACAAAAAACACGATCAGGGCCGTGGCAAAGGAGAGCAGGGCCAGGGCCCAGAACAGCCCCCGCCAGTCAGTGAAACCAAGTGCCCATTCCACCGGTATGGTGGCGGCCAGCGCCCCGAGACCTCCGGCTGCCATCTGGAATCCGTTGATCCGTGACAGAATCCGCGAGGGAAACCAGATCACATAGGATTTAAACGCCGCCATAAGGCAGGCCGATACCCCGAATCCGATCAGTGCGCGCCCGGCAATCACCCCTGCAAGGGAATCGGACACCGCAAACAGGGCTGCCCCTGCCGCGGCAAATATCAGGAGGACCGCCTCCACCGTCCTGGGGCCGAACCTGTCCAGCATCATACCCAGGGGCAGCTGGGAAGATGCAAAGGCAATAAAATACGTGGAGGTCAACAGCCCCAGTTCAGACGGATCAATATGGAGATCCGCCACAAGATCCGGGGCAATCACGGCATTCACCACCCGGAACAGATATGATAGAAAATAGCCAAGGGCAAAGGGCAGGAAAATCCGGAGAATGGTTCCGGTTCCGATTTTTTCTGTTGATTGATTGGGCATATATGGACATTCCAGGTTAGTATGAAAAGAAACCCCGTGACCATATCACAGCCCGGTAAAGTGTAAAAGGATTTTGACTTTCGGATGAATGGTCAATGGTTGCGGGGAATCCCGGTGATGCCGGGTAACAGCCGCCGGCCCGGGATTAAAATTTATTTTTTCCGTATAATGCGGAGTGCGGTTTCAAAAAATTGGGGGTGTCCGGCAGAACCGTTTATATTTTCACATGAAATCCGGTTTCTCCAACGAATCGCATAAGCCCGCCAAAATAAAGGCAATAAAGCTCATGGCTTTCGCCCAGGTAAAGTTTTTCACGTTCATGTTTAGGGAGCCCTTCAAATTCTTCTGCCTTTATAAACGGCGGCAAAACAATAGCCACGTTATCCGTTATCCTGAGCATGTCTTTTAAAACCACATCCGCAGGCGGCAATGTGTTTGATTGTTGGAACCGATATTCATGGTCAGGCCCGGTAACAGCCCAGTCCGGGTCTATAAACGCCGCATCAAACAAGGGAAGTCCCTTAACTGTCACAGGGTCCAAGATACTGCCGGAAATAAAAGTGACATGTGATGAAAGCCCTGCTTTTTCGACATTGCTGATGGCTTTTTTCTGATTTGAGTCGTCAATTTCAACCGTGAATACATGCCTGGCTGTTCTGGCCAGTGATAGTGTGGTGAAACCCGCACCGGTGCAGGTTTCCAACACCTTGAGGCCAGTAAAGCGTTCTGCAAAATGTTTGGTGAAACGCTGATCAATGCCCATGATAAAGGTACGCTCATCAGCCATATAGTCATCACCAAATTTCTCTCTGATTACATCTGGACTAATTTTCATTCTTCACCTGCCTGACCGTCTGAGCCGGGAGGTGCACCAGTTATGACGCATTCTTCTCCAGCGACTTGTCCGGTGCTGTTTTATGATTCAGGATAAAGGCCTGGCTGTCCTGACCTGTACAGGGCAGTGGGGGCGTCTTGCCGGCCAGGCACAAAATCGGGATTAAATTATTTCAAAGGAGGCTACGACACGGTTAAATACCGGCAGATCCCTTTCAAAATAGTGGAGCCTGGGTGCGTGGTAAACCAGGGTATAAAACTGGCCGCCGAATAAGAGGCCGCAAGTGATAATATCAAAAACCAGTCCTTCTTCACTCCTGAATTCCATGGTAACCTTAAAACCCTGTTTCCCGTCTATGGTAAATGGCATTGTATCGGTACGGCTTACCTGAAGCCCTTGATTCTTTGCTTTGAAATCTGCCACATAGAACTGGGCCAGTTCCGAAATCAATACGTTGTCGTTGATCTCTATGTCTATGCCTTCAAATGCCTTGTCCATTGGGGCCTGCTGGACTTCAATGGCTTGAAGCGAGGGCCCCTCCCTGGTGATAAAGGTATGCTTTTCTATACCAGTCAGCTGAATCCAGCCCACAGGACCCTGAACCCTGTATGAAGACCCGGCTGATGTCAGCTCTGGTTTTTCTATTACTTTCCACTGGGGAATGACACAGCCCGTTAAAAACAGGAGTACAGCAACACAGGCGAGGGATAATTTATTAATCTTCATTTGGCGTGCCCTTATTTTCTATAATTTTTAAATAGTGTCTGACAAAAACAGCCTCTTTTTCGTCGGGACCGGAGGAGAGATATTTTTCAAAGTAGGATTTTGCTTCGGTAAAATTTTTATCTTTGTAGGAAATAATACCCATGGATTTATAAGCCGGTGTAAACTGAGGATCCAGGTTCAGTAATTCCGTATAAATTTTCAAGGCGTTTGACATATCTCCCTCCTTACCTCTCAACCGGTAAGCTTCGCCTAAATAAAACCGGCATTGCGGAGTTTCGCTTTTCTGCAGCTCCTCAATGGCAAATGCCTTAATGATGGCGTCGTATCTGCCGGCCCTGACCTTCTCTTCCAAAACATAATCCCGAAGTTCAGCTACCCGGCTCCGGTATACCTCTATGCCTTTTTCCCGTGGTCCGGGGATTTTGGTTTTGTTAAATGCATCAAAATTTTCAATCCTTTTTTCCAATGCCGGATGGGTAGAAAAGAAGAAAGGGCTTTCAGCGCCATCGGCTCCGCTCTCAAGGAGCAAATGCTTGAATGCCTTGGGGGCTTCAAGCGTATCATACCCCGCATTGACCAGTCTTTCATATCCCAGTTTATCTGCTTCCAGCTCATGCTCCTGTGAATATCCGAAAATTGAGGAAGCCGCAGCCAGTTGTCCGATAAACGGGACTCCCAGCAGGGAAACCGCCATGCCTGCGCCGGTGGCATTATAAAAATGTTCCCGCTGCAAGGCTGAGTGTTTCATGGTGAAATGGATGCCTTCATGGGCAAGGACGGTTGCTATCTGTGCTTCGTTATCAAGGGCGGCAATAAGGCCGATATTTATGTAGATACTGCCGTTTGGCAGAGCAAAGGCGTTGAGTACCGGGTCTTTGAGCAATCGGACCTTAATTTTCCCCTTGAATTCAGGGTAGAGCCGGTCCATGATTTCCTGCATATAATTTTTTAAGGTGTCATCTTGGTAGATCTGCCCGCTTTTTCTCAGGGACTTGTCAAGTTTATCTGCAGACGCCCAAAGCCGCTCTTCACCTTCTGTGGCAGCCGTAACAGATGCCCCGTCCCGAAACGGCCGGATGGTGGTGGACGTGCATCCCAAGGAAGTCAAACCAAAAATCAAAAGGATGAAAAAAACTCTTGTCATCATCATTGTTTATCTTCCATGTATTCGCTGAACACCTTTGCAACCATGTCTTTTGCATCTTCTTCCTGGTTCAGGGATTCTGTTTCACTCACACTGGTATTCATCCACAGGATGTTCCCGGTTTTCAGATCCACGACACCGGCATGGAGCAGGGAACGGCCCAGGGGAATGTACACCCCCAGTGCTGCGGCAAAGAATGTTGTTGTTTTTCTTCCTCCGCTGGAGATGAAATCTCTTCCGACCACAATGAGAACAAGTTCGGCATCGGTTTTTTCGCAAAGAAATGAAAGGCCGTCCCCCAAAGTGTAGCCTTCCTTTTCACGGATGTTATTCCAGGCCTCCTGATTCCGGAGCATCAATGCATTGCCTGAAACCAAATCATATAAAGCAACGTGCTGGTCTATCTTTTCCTGTTCCGCCGGGTTGAATTCGGGCAGCTCTGCCATGATGACATCCGGTCTTCCTCTGACAACTTCATCAACATATTTTTCCACAAATCGTTTTCCCTGTTCTGACCAATCCGGTACCTCTTCGGTCACGCCGCTGGCTGTCAATTCGCTGACCACGACATTTGCCGGAAGAACGATTATTTTTTTCGGGGTTTTCGATTCCGGTGTATTCTTTATCGAATGGTGAACCGTATTGGAGATCGTGGTCGTGCAGCCGGTTAACAAAATACTGCCTAGTAGAAAAATGAGCAAACGTTTCATGATGAAAATTCTCCGAAATTTTGTTTTCCCTCTTATAATACCAAATGTTTTTTGCGGCAAGCAATTTGATAAAATTCAAAGGGCAATCTCTAAAACAAAGCTTGATTTTTCATCCGTAAAGGCGCAATGTGCTCTGGTCGGTATTATTTAAGGCGTTGGGGGGCATATGAATCACTTATTCGGAATCGGTCTGATTATAATTTCTGCGGTATCATTCGGTGCCATGGCTATTTTTGCCCATTTTGTCTACGGGGCGGGGATCAGCACCCATTCCCTGCTTTTTTTCAGGTTCTTTTTTGCTGCATTGCCCATGGTGCCGATCGCCCTGATTCAGAAAAGGAAATTCCCAAGGGGAAAGGATCTGGGTATCCTGATTGCCATGGGGGCGGTGGGATACGCCGGTCAGGCCTGGACATATTTTACGGCGCTGACCCTGATTCCGGCATCCCTTGTGGCTATTCTCCTGTACCTGTATCCCGTGTTTGTGGCGGTGCTGTCCGTGTTTTTTCTTGATGAGGTGCTGACCAAAAAAAAGGTTCTTGCCCTGGTGCTTGCCATTGGCGGTGCTGTCCTGGTGATCGGGTTGGATATCGGCGGTAATTTAACGGGCATTTTATACGGCATCGGGGCAGCCCTGATTTACTCGGTATATAATATTGTCGGGGCCAGGGTGATGAAGCGGAATGACACCTTTACGGCCAGCCTTGTTATTATTCTCTCTGCAGCGGGATTCTACTTCATACTTAATATGACATCGGGCATGGTCATACCCCGGGAGGGGATCTATTGGGTGTATATGGCGGCCATTGGTTTTCTGTGCACCTTTGTGGCTATTTATACCTATTTTCTGGGAATGAAACTGATCGGGGCGGTAAACGCCTCCATGCTCTCTACATTTGAACCGGTAACCACAGTGGTACTGGCTTCGCTGTTCCTGGGCCAGGGCATCGGCCGGATTCAGATGGCCGGTGCCGGGCTGATCCTTGTTGCCGCATTAATCATTGCAGCGCATCCGAAAAAAGAAAAGGCTGAAGCGGACCGGACGTTTCAGCGGCAGGCATGATCCGGAAGGGCTAGTACTTTGCCGCAATGATCATGCAATAACCTGTCTTTTGCGCCTTGGGCATGCCCAGCTGGCTGAGCAGTCCTGAGTGATCTTCAACAATATCGACTTTAAAACCGGCCTGTTCAACTTCCGTCAGCATTTCCGTCATGGAAACGGCCCCGTCGAGGCAGGCACCGGCTTTAACGGACCGTGGCTTTTGTGGTACTTGCCATCTGCGGATGTAAAGATCTGTGAGGACCAGGCGGCCGTTTGGGGCCATGACCCGGTAAAGGTCCTCCAGGCATGCCTCCCGATCTTTAACAAGGGAGAGGACGCATTCGCAGAATATGCCGTTAAACAGCCCGGATCTGAAGGGCAGCCGGGGCAGTCCGGCGCGGACCAGGCTGATCAGGGCGGATGATTTTAATCTCCCGGAAGCCGCGTTAGAGACGGCCGGATCCGGATCAACCCCGGTGGCATTGATCTTAAATGTATCTTTCAGGTATCTGAGGGTCATGCCGTGGCCGCAGCCTGCGTCAAGGATACGGTCCTTCCTGGAAAAATTACAGAAATCCGCTGCCCGCCGGGTAAGTATAAAACCGCCGGGGCGAAAGGTCTGGCCCGTGACAGTGACCAGTGATTTTTGTTTCAGCCAGAAGGGTATCCGGCCCAGGTTTAATGCGGTTGACTTGAGTCTGGTCTCTCTGGCTGCCATTATTCCCCCCTGTGAATGGATGATTTGCGGATTCAGGGGATGTTTTAAAAAGAGTGGATTGTGCGGGTCAAGTTTTGGAAGGAAAAAATCACTAAAAAGGATGAATAAGGGGTAAAAGCAACTATAAATAACACTTTAGGTGTGCCACCGCCCGGTATAACCGGGCGGTGGCATGAAAATTTATATTTTAAACCGGCTGATCATTTCATTCAGATCGTTTGCAAGCTGTGAAAGCGATTTTGCGCTTTCATTTACCTGAGTGCTTCCGGCATTCATCTCTGTCGTGGCCTGGCTGACTCCGGCAATATCCTGCCCCACGCTCGCTGCCACACTTGAGGTCTGGTTTACATTTTCATTCACCTCCTGGACACCTGCTGCCGCCTGGCTCACATTTTCCGAAATTTCCCGGGTGGTGGCTGACTGCTCTTCAACCGCCGTTGCAACGGATGCGACAATATCATTGATCTCACTGATAACCGTGACAATCGATTTGATGGCGGTTACGGATTCCGCTGTTGTTGACTGAACACCGGATATTTTTTCATTGATCTCACTGGTGGCATCTGAGGTCTGCTGGGCAAGTGCCTTGATTTCCCCTGCAACCACGGCAAAACCTTTACCGGCCTCTCCGGCCCTGGCCGCCTCAATTGTGGCGTTGAGTGCCAGAAGATTGGTCTGCTCGGAAATTTCAGCTATGGTTTCCGTGACCTTGCTTATCTCTGCCGAGGCCTTACCCAGTTCGGTGACTTTTTCTGAAACCTCTTCTGCACTTTTTACCGCCTGGCTTGTGGTTTCACTGCCCCTTGCCGAATTATTTGCTATTTCATTGATTGTCGCTGTCATCTCTTCCGCGGCAGCAACGATCATCTGGATGTTTGCCGAAGTCTGTTCGGTTGCCGCGGCCACGCTGTTCATATTGGTGCCCATTTCTTCTGCTGCCGCAGCCACGGTATTTGAATTTCCCGCCGTCTGTTCCGCATTTGTGGCAATCTGCTCCGAAACCGCCGACAACTGGGTCGAAGATTCGGTTAATGTCTCACTGCCGGAGGCAATATCCGTAAACATCGTTCTTAAATTCCGGCTCATCGTGTTCAGGGATAACACCAATGTGCCGATTTCATCTTTCTGGTCAATATCAATCTGCTGTGTAAGATCTCCCCGGGCAATTTCCCTGGCAAGGTTGTTTGCCAGATAAACCGGCTTGGTAATCATCCTTGCTGTGAAAAAGCCAAGAACAAGGGAGGCGAACAATCCGGCAGCACCGATTGCGATCAGCAGGTTGATTTCAGCTTCGGTTGTTTTTGACGTATTCACCTGGGCTGCCGCAATTGTCTCTTTTGTGATTTCTTCAATTGTTCCCAGCATTTCCAGCATTTTTTCACCGATTTCATCTGCTTCACGGTCATAGTTTCCAAGCATCTCATCTGAGATCTCTTCCCCGGATATTTTTTGCCCCATTAATTCATAAATTTTTTGTATCCTCGGTTGAAACTCATTATTATGAAACCGGTCAGCCTCTTTTACAATCTGCCTTAACTCTTCATTTTCAGATGGATAAATGCGGCCCTCATCTGTCTTCGCCCCTTTCAGTATTGCATGGGCAAATACATCAAAGGTATTGACAAAGGACTCATGTTCCTTCCAGACCCCTTCCAGGTCATCTTTTGATCCTGATGCCAGAAGTTCCATTATCATTTGCATGTCTCTTGCTACGGAGATTTTCATTTCCATTGCCGCATCAATCAGCGGCGATGATTCAAGAACCGTCTGAAAATTATCTTTTATTTTCAGCAGGCCGTATACGCCGGTGCCAGCAACGATAATCGTAATTCCGCTTAAAATTAAAAATCCCCCCATTAACTTTTTTAACAGACTCATGTTTTTAATCATATCCTGATCCTTTGTGTGTCTTAGGTGCCGCGCAAAAATAACTTGTCATAGTTTCTTTGCAAAACCCCTTAAAACATTGGGTATTTTGCAAAGAAATGCCAACTAATTGTTGCGCGACCCCTTAGTTAATTTATAAATTTCAATAATTTCACGA
>JAKSAX010000061.1 GCA_022361395.1 Desulfobacterales bacterium
CATGTACATCAGTACCGTTATTATGAAAATGAAAATAAAGTTCACAGTTTCCAATAGCCTTTGTATAAGAGGCATGATTGGGTAAATTACGATAATCCGCAAAAAATTCTTCTTCAGAATCATGAATGAAATGGTCTCTTTGGTTGTCAACCATGAGTCCACTTATAGAAACCATTAAATTAGGTTCTTCACCTTTTTCGTTAACTGTTATCTCCGGATTTTTCCGGACAAAAGTTTCCAAGTGATGAAAAGCTTCTTGGAGAATTTTAGGAGGGAAGAAAGTATCATAATAGCGTCTCTTTTTTTTCATGTAAGCTCTTGATCCTTAGATTTATAACAATATGATGTGTGGTTCTGTATATTCTACATGATTTTAATAGATTGACATCAGGACAAAGTCAAGGTGATAATTCCCTACCTGGATAATACCGAAATAGTAAGATTATCAAAGTTAGATATTATGCTGAAAACGCCTCAGGCATTAGCCCAAAAATATGATCGGCTTTTAATCAACAGCGATATTCCGCCGAATGAATATCCTGCCTGTCGTAAATGGCTGCGGTTTTACCTTGATTTTTGCAATAAATATCAACATGGGTATGCTGACAGAGAAAGCCTGATTTCATTTGTCGAAAAACTCAGATCTAAAAAACAGAATGCATTTCAGCAGAACCAGGCCCAAAAGGCTGTAAACCTGTATTATTCCGGTATAGATAAAAAAACACCTGTACTGATATCTGCAAAGGAACACCCGGCACCAGCAGGTTTGGTCATGGAGGAGCCCGCTTTATTTAATGGTGATGAAAAAAACAATCCCTGGAATATGTCCATTAACAAGTTAAAAGATGAAATCCTGACCCGTCACTATTCTAAGAAAACGTTGAAAGCATATTCATTATGGGCTGAAAAACTGCGGTATTTTGCAAAGGATAAAGTGCCGGACACGCTTACTATTGATGATGTAAAAGAATTTCTGACATTTCTTGCGGTCAAAAAAAAAGTATCCGCTTCCTCCCAGAATCAAGCATTTAATGCACTACTGTTTTATTTCCGCCATGTGCTGAAAAAAGAATTTGGTAAGATGGAAGGCATTGTCAGAGCCAAACGAAAACCGTATATCCCTGTGGTGTTATCCCGTGATGAAGTTGATCGGGTTATAAGTTGCCTGAACTATCCTTATGATTTAGTGGTCAAGCTTTTATACGGGTGCGGCCTTCGATTGGCTGAGTGTATGAAATTACGGGTGAAGGATTTTAATTTTGATCACAGCCTTATCACAGTCCATGGCGGAAAAGGGAAAAAAGACCGGACAGTACCAATACCCGATGCCATAAGAGGTCAATTGGAGCGCCAGACTCATCATGTTAGTGATGTTCATGAAGGAGATTTAAAAGAAGGATATTCCGGTGTTTTCATGCCCAATCGGCCGGAAGTGAAATATAAAAACGCACCGAAAGAATTGACCTGGCAATGGTTTTTTCCTGCAAAAGAACTGACTTTTGTGGCTGACGACAATGAATACCGCCGTTACCATCTTCATGAAACTCATGTTCAAAAGGCAATAAAAAGAGCGGTTCGTAAATCGAAAATAATCAAA
>JAKSAX010000060.1 GCA_022361395.1 Desulfobacterales bacterium
CGAAAAGGAGATTAGGATCGGCTTCAAAATTACTTGGTCTTTTGTTTTCAAAATACCCAGTCTTTTAAGGGTTTTTGAAAATAAATTAAACCAAGTTATTTTGTAACGATTCCTTACAAAGAAAGAACAGGGGCCAATAGATTGAATTTTCCGCTTTTTTATATTAATCAATACCCGTTAACATCCGGCGATTAATCAGCAGGTTTATAGTAAATAAAACATCGGACCAAATAAAAGAGGCAGACAAACATGATATCAAACCAAAAAGGCTTTTCATTCATCGAACTCATGGTAGTCGTCATCATCCTGGGCATCCTGGCCGGGATGATCGTTCCCAGGTATATGGGACGGACGGACGAGGCAAAAACCGTCAAGGCAAAGGTGGATATCGCTGCCATTGAGACCAGCCTTAAAATGTACCGTCTGGACAACGGGACCTATCCCTCCACTGAGCAGGGGCTGATGGCCCTGATTGAAAAACCCACCACGGAACCGGCTGCGCCAAACTGGAGCGAAAGCGGCTACCTGGATAAGAAAAAACTGCCCAAGGATCCCTGGAACCGGGATTATATTTATTTATCTCCCGGGGTTAACGAGGAGTTTGACATTCTTTCCTATGGAGCGGACGGGGCACCGGGGGGAGAGGGAAAGAATGCGGATATCAAGAGCTGGGAGCTGGAGTAAGGCTATAAAAGATTCAGACCGGGCACCTTGGCGAAACGGCGGTCCGGGGTATAGATCTTAAGCCCGGTCCGGAAGGCTGTGGCTGGGATCCAGATGTCATTTGCCGGAATGGGGGTGCCGTTCTTCCTGAGTGTGTCAAGGATCTGGGCACAGAAATCAGCGGCTTACTCACCCACTGGAAATATCTCCACCCTTGGGGAATCAAGGAACTCCTCCAGTATTTTCCGGTTTTCCCTCTCTTTTTCCCGCCTTTAAACCCGCTTAAAAGCTCTCCGGTGCTGATGGCGGATATTCCGATCAGTCCTGCCCTCTGCAGGTTCATAACCACATCCTTGTTTCCCCGCATAACATTGGAATAGATATTGGTGTCAATGGGAGTATTATTACCCAAATCCGTGAAAAATCAGGGTTTCCCTGATTGTATTTTGCGTTTTTCTGTATTAATTAACAGCCAGTGAATTCTGAGAAAAATATCTGTGTTCAAGGTGCAGGATATGACAGGAAATAAAAGCGGTTTTTCATTTGTGGAACTTATGGTGGTGATGTTCATCCTGTCCCTCCTGGCCTTTTTCACGGTGCCGTATTTTGTGAGTCCGGGGGAAAAGGCCGGAATCAAGGGAAGCCTGGGACTGGCAGGGCTCATGACCTCTTTAAAGCACAGGGCGGTCCGGGATAACCGGGATTACCTGCTGCACCTGGACCAGGTGGCGGGCAAGGCCTGGGTCACTGTCCGGGACCCGGAGGCGCAGGACAAAAATGACGAAGAAGACAGCCGGACGCTGACGGGTCTTTCCCTGTCCGGTGTCGAGCTTCTCAACCAGGGGGACCCGGAACTCTCTGACACCATAATCCGGTTTTACAGCCGGGGATATTCGGATACAGCCCTGATCCGGATGGCTGGTGAGGACGGGGAAAGTGTAACCCTTAAACTCCATCCCTTTTTATCTGATCCTGAAATTATCCGGGGGCATGTGAGCTTTGATGACTGTATCTGAAAAAGGCTTTACCCTGATAGAGGTCATGGTGGCCATGGCCGTGCTTGCCATTGCCCTGGCCTCGCTTTTCAAGCTTCAGTCATCCGCCATTTCCCTGGCCGAAGCCGCCCGCTTCAAATCCCTTGCCCCTGTATTGGCCCGGCAGCAGATGGCTGCCCTGGAACTTGCCGGTTATGACCCGGATGAGCTGTCCGGTGGATTTGAGGATAATCACCAGGGATACACCTGGTCCTGTGAGGTGGAAAACGGTGACGATGCCGCGGACTGGGAGGAGATACTGTCCGGGGACCGGGCTGAAAGACTGAAAAGAATAAGCCTGACCATTTACAGTCCCGGGCAGGCGCGGCGCTTCACCCTGAATACATGGCGGTATCTTGATGAGGAATAGCAGGCTGAATAATCCCCGGGGCTTTACCCTGGTAGAGGTGCTCGTGGCCCTGGCCATATTTTCCGGGCTCATGCTGACCCTGTTCTCCTCCTTTAACGCCTTCATGTCTTCCGGTGAGATGATCCGGGAGCGGCAGGACAACGGGCAGGGTCCGGGGCTTGATCTCATGATCTCGGACCTTGAGCAGGTCTTTATCCTCCAGCCCCCCCGGTTCCGGAATCCGGAGAAAAGCGATGCAGATGAAACCCGGAAGCAGTTCCGGTTTATAGCGGAGCAGGACCAGGCAGGGGGGCGGACCGTGTCAGCCTTAAGCTTTGCCAGCCTGACCCCTGTGCAGGTGGGCAGTCCTCCGGGCCTGCCCGGCGGTATTACCCGGTTGACCTACTATGTCCACGCCCACGGGGAGCGGCTGGACCTTCACCGGGCGGACCGGCCCGCCTTTCTCTTTGATGAGGACAGGGAAGCCACCCCCTGTGCCGACCCGGTTCTGGCAAGGGATATCCAGGGCTTTGACCTGGTATTTTTCGATGGTGAGGGTGATGAACATGAGACCTGGGATACCTTTGACGAAGAGACTGGTTTTGCCCTGCCCTCCAGGATGGATATCCGGATTACCCTGGGTAGGGAAGAGGAGAAGCGTGTCATCACAACTGCGATTTTCCTCCCTGTGAACCGGGAGGTGGACAAGTGAAGCTGGTGATGAAAAATGAATCAGGCATGGCCCTGCTGGTGGTGCTGGCCGTGATTTCCGTGCTTCTGGCCGCGGCCCTTCAGCTTGCCAGGACTGCCGGGGAGTCTGCCGTTACCACGGGAGAAGCCGCTAACCGGTTCCTGGGCCGTGAACAGGCCATGGCAGGAATTCACCTGGCCATGGCGCTGCTGGCAGAGGACGGTTCAGCCTCGGATATTGATTCCGTCCAGGAGGACTGGGCAAGGCCGGAAGAACTGGCCAGGGCCATTGAGGCCATGGGATACGACAAACAGCAAATGGGACTGGAGATCACGGATGAGCTGGGAAAGCTCCAGGTCAACGCCCTGATCAAGCAGTATCCCGGCAGGGAGGTCAATGCGGACCAGGTTAAGATCTGGGAGCGCTTTTTTGAGACACTGAACCCGGGGCAGGATCCCGTGGAGATCATCAACTGCCTGATCGACTGGCTGGACCACCGGGATGATGAAGCCGTCACCGGGCTGACCGGGGCTGAGTCCGACCATTATCTCTCCCTGGATATTCCCTACTCATGCGCCAACGGCCCCTTTACCCATATTTCGGAGATCTTCCTGGTCAAGGGAATTACGGAAGAGCTGTTCATGCCGGATCCGGAAGAGGATGACGAAGAAGCGGAACCCGTTGTCCCGGCAGAGGTTATCACGGTTCACGGCCTGCCAGCGGATGCGGCACCCCAGGGCAAATACGGGTATACGGGAAAGGTCAATATCAACACGGCGCCCGAGGAGGTCATCCGGGCGCTGCTGCCCCTCAGTGCACAGGACCAGGCCGCAGAACTTGTGGCGTTCAGAGAGGAGGGGGCGGATGATGACGGTGTTTTTACCAATACCCTTGACAAAGGGTGGGTCTCACAGGTTATAGAACTGTCAGACAAGGAAAAACAGGCATTTGAACGCTCTATCCGCTATGAGAGTGATCTGTTTCGTGTGAAATCCTGGCGGTCAACCGGCAATTCGGCACGGACGGGTGTTTCCGCCCTGATCTACCGGGAAAAGGACGAGACGTCAGGCAAGTGGTCCTGCAGAATACTTCAGCTCACAAAGGAATACTAAATGGCAGCACCCTGTCTATACCTGGATATTGATGATACAGGCATCTCCGCCTGTAAGGGGACGGCTGCCTCTCCGGACAGGATTGTCAGGGTTGCCTACAGGGAACCGGCAGCACAGGACCCGCAAGGAGACCTGCCGGAGCAGGGGTCCCGGCTGAAACAGGCCCTTGGGGCGCTGGCACAGGAAACGGATATATCGGACTGCCGCCATGCCGTGGTCCTGGTGCCCCCGTCCTGGGCAAGCTTCCGCCACACCAGCCTGCCCTTTACCCAGGAAAAGAAGATCCGCCAGGTCCTGCCCCTGGAGACGGCCCCCGGCCTTCCGGACCCTGATGAGGCGGTCTTAACGGATTTCCATGTCCTGGATGCCTCCCGGGAGCTGCGGTTTGAGGATGACCTTCACCTGGTCTTCTCGGCAGCCATGGCGGAAGAAAAGATAAAAGAGATCCATGATAGTTTATCCGCATATAAAATAAGCCTGCGGGTGGTTTGCCCAAGGGGCCATGCACAGGCCATGGCCTTTGCTGCGGGGCAGGATGCGTTAAAAAACTTTCTCCATATCCATATTGCAGGCCGGGAAACCGTGATGACCCTTGTTATGGAAGGCCATCCCCTGGTTATCAGGTCACTGACCGGGACCCTGCCGGACAAAGAGAATATAGCCCGGGAGATAACAAGAACACTGACCGGCGCAGGACTGCGGACCGGGCTGCCGCAGGAGGCCTTTGAAGACTTGACCGTTGTGGTCCAGGCTGCGGATCCGGAAATAGACACCGGCCTTGATCCGGGCACGGCCAGGTTCATTGCCTCTGATCCCTTTCCCGTTGTCATTGCCCCGGACAGCCAGCCGCCCTTTCTCTTTAACTTCTGCACCGGTCCCTACAGGGCAGACTCTTTTGTAATCCAGTATAAAAAACAGCTTGGGGCCTGCCTGGTTCTCGCAATACTGGCCTTCGCACTTTCCGTGGCAGGACTATACCGGCAGAGCGCTGTCCTGGAAGAGCAAGTGGCCCGGGTGCGGCAGACCGCGGCAGCTGTTTATAAAGAGGCCTTTCCCGGTACCGGGGCAAAGCTGGCCGCCACCCCGCTGCTCCTTATGGAATCCAAGATAAGGCAGGCCAGAAAAACAAGATCCGGAAACGCGGAGGGCAATGCCGCCAAAACCGGATCTGATATCCGGGTCATGGATATTCTCAATGACCTGTCCGGCAGGATACCTGCGGGTATTGACATGGAGATTACCCGGCTGGTATTAAACCACGGCCGGCTGATTCTTACGGGGGCAACGGACAATTTCAACAATGTGGACAAGATCAAGGGACTGATCCAGGCCTCCCCCCGGTTCAAAAATGTAAGCATCAACTCTGCGGAAGCGGGCAAGACCGGAAGCAAGGACAAAGGGGTCCGGTTCAAATTCATAGTGGAGATGTAAATGGGCAATTTATCCTACAGGGAAAAAATGACGGTGGCCGGGGGCGGTGTTCTGGTCCTCCTGTTCATCCTTGTCCAGTTCATCTACCTGCCGGCCTGGGACAGGCGGGCAGACCTTGAACAGGCACTGGCCGCAGAGAAAAACGCCCTGAACCGGCTCCGCGTGCTGCGTGAGGAGTACCGCAGCCTTGCCCCTGATCACTCCGGTGCCAGGGATATGATACTGAACCGGGGCAAAGGCTTTACCCTGTTCTCCTTTCTGGACCGGAAGGCGGCCAAAAGCGGGGTAAAGGGTAATATAGACTATATGAAGCCCCATACAAGGGAACAGGACAACAGCCCCTTTACCCTCTCCATTGTCAAGCTCAAGCTGAAACAGATCGTTCTCAGGGATTTTACCCGGTTCATCCGGGAGGTGGAATCCCCGGGAAGCGGCATCTGGATCGCCTCTCTCTCCATGAATAAGTCCGGCAAGGAAAAAAACCTGCTGGAGGCGACCATTGAGGCCCATACCCTGGTGGCAAAGGAGGGGAAATGATCAAAGCGCTTTTCCTTTTAATCCATCTGGGACTGGGCGCACTGGCGGCATGGCAGGGGATGGTGCTGTACGAATCCTATACGGCCCCCGTGGAAACGGCAGCCCCCGTGCAGGTTGAAAAAGGGGCGGACCAGGCCCCGGTTTCCAGGCAAAAGACAGCGGCAAAACCCTTCCCCGACAAAAACCGGGAACGCCTCATCGTCAAACGGAACCTGTTCAGGGTGCTCACGGACAAACCGCCGGCAGCCAAGGCCCCGGGTCCGGCTGATGTCAAACCGGAACTTGAAAAAACCCAGTTGCGGCTCTCCCTCTGGGGCACGGTGGCCGGAAATGAGGCGTCAGGCTGCTGGGCCGTGATCGAAGACCAGGCCAAGCGGAACCAGACGCTTTACCGTGTGGGGGAACAGGTCCAGGGAGCCACCATCAAGGCGATTTACCGGAACCGGGTTATCCTGACCCTGAACGGCAAGGACCAGGTGCTTGAGGCCGGCACAGGCAAAAAACAGCCCCCCGGGAACTCACTGTCAAATGCCCTGGCCGCAAAGGCAGGCGCTGCCGGTGCCTTAACCCCCAAGCCGGTAAAAATCCCGGTCAAAGGGGAGATCAAGGCCCCCGGGGACCTGGTCAGGACAATGAAAACCCGGCCCTATCTTAAAAACGGCAAACCTGCCGGCCTGCTGGTCTACGGGGTGCGCCC
>JAKSAX010000355.1 GCA_022361395.1 Desulfobacterales bacterium
CTACTACCGCCATGTCCCCACAGGTGTGATGCTCCATGTAAAGGACGGCAGTAAACAGATCGAGGTGGGAAAAGAGTTTGAAGACATGGATAAGGACTGGGTGCCTTCGGATACCATTATAAAATCCGTCTGCAGGATCCTCATCCCCTTTATCCAGATCTATGCCCTTTACGTTGTTGCCCACGGTGACTTCTCACCGGGCGGCGGTTTCCAGGGCGGGGTGATCTTCGGTTCCAGCCTGATTCTCTTGGCCATTTCCTATAACCTCAAAACCCTAATGAAACGGGTGTCTGAGAAGTTTTTGGGGATTTTTTCCGCCATGGGTGTCCTGGTCTATGTGGGCATCGGCGTCATTGCCATGGTGCTCGGCGGACATTTCCTGGATTATTCCAGGTATGCTCCCATTTTCGGGGAGGCCCACATCAGGGCCCTGGGCATGCTCGGGGTTGAAATCGGCGTTGGCATGGCTGTAACTGCGGTCATGGTTATCATCTATATTAATATCGTCTCCGCAGGCAGACACGACGAAGGACTATAGGAGGCGAAAATGACAGAACTACTTGACCTGATCGTGGCAAAGTACAACTACTGGCTCTACATCATCCTGATGATGATCGGGCTCTATGCCATGATTACAAAGAACAACCTGATTAAGAAACTGGTCGGCATGAACATATTCCAGACCGCAATTATTCTGTTTTATGTCTCAATCGGTTACAAACGGGGGGCGACCATACCCATCATCAAGAGCGACGGCCACGGTGCCGGGGACGCCATTATAAAGGCGGCTGACTATATCAACCCCTTGCCCCATGTCCTCATGCTCACCGCCATTGTTGTGTCGGTTGCCACATTCGGTGTGGCCATGGCCCTGTGCGTGAAAATATACCAGCGGTACCAGACCCTGGAAGAAGATGAACTCAGAATGCGCTTATCGGAAAAATAAATCATGAACAATTATCCAGCTATCGTTGTTATTGCCCCGCTGCTGGGGGCTTTTTTCGCCGGAATCTCCGCGTGGGTGGAGGACAGGTTTACCTTTCCCATCGTCCTGACCTCACTTGGTGTTGCCACTGCCGCTGCCGTGAATGATCTTTTTGTGGTGCTTACCCAGGGAACCATCCAGTACAGGATGGCGGGCTGGGCGCCTCCCATGGGCATTGAGTTCCGCATAGATGCGCTCAACGCCATGGTCATGCTGCTCATCACGGCCATTGCCTTCCTCAACCTGGTGGCAAGCTACAGGAACGTGGAAAAGGACACCCCGGACCGGGGCGGTTCCTTTTATATCATGTATATGCTCTTTGTGGTGGGGCTGCTCGGTGTTACAGCCACCGGTGACCTTTTTAACCTTTACGTGCTCATTGAGATCACCTCTTTGAGCTCCTATACCATGATTGCCCTGGGCGACAAGGACAGGGGGGCGCTTGCCGCACTGAACTATGTCTTTATCGGGGTGATCGGGGCCTCCTTTTACCTGCTCGGTGTGGGGTATATCTATATCAAGACCGGATCCCTGAACATGGCGGACGTGGCCTCCATGATACCGGGAATGCAGGATTCCTCCTCATTGCTGGTGGCCTTTATCCTCTGTATCATCGGGGTCTGGATAAAGATGGCCCTGTTCCCCCTCCATGTCTGGCTGCCCAATGCATACTCCTATGCACCCACCGGGTTTGCCAGGATCGTTGCGCCGCTGATGACCAAGGTCATGGTCTACGTCATGGTAAGGCTGATGGTATCGGTGTTCGGCATGGATTATATATTCAACACCCTGAACCTGGCTGAAGGGGTGGTCTGGCTGGGTACATTCGCCATCCTTGCAGGCGGTGTGATGGCCCTGGCGCAGAAAAACCTTAAAAAGATGCTGACCTATATTATTGTCTGTGAAATCGGTTATATGGTCGGCGGTGCCTGGCTGGGTAACGAACTGGGCATGACCGGCGCCATTCTCCATATCCTGAATGACGCCATCATGACCTTTGCCCTGTTCCTGGCCGTGGGCAATATGGTGTATAAACTGGACCGGGTGGACCTGACAGACCTCCAGGGCCTGTTCGGGAAAATGCCCTGGACCATGGCAGGATTTGTCGTGGCTGCCTTCAGTATTGTCGGGGTGCCGCCCACCTGCGGTTTTTTCAGCAAGTGGTACCTTATCCTCGGTGCGTTTGAGGCCGGTGCCTA
>JAKSAX010000573.1 GCA_022361395.1 Desulfobacterales bacterium
CAAAATACTTTATTCCCCTCCTGGCCGCAGCAGTATGGAATATTTTTTTCAGCCTCCTGGGATTTTTCCTGCTTCCCCGGAAGAGCACCCTCTTTTTCAACACCATAACGCCCCAGGTGGAATTCCTCTCAGCACCTCCGGTCTGGTATGCGGTTTTAACAGCAGGTATCGGATACGGCCTAGTAGGATATAAAAACCATAAGTTCAGGTTTTTCATCACCATCGGCGCCATTGGCAAAATCGCCCTGTTTTGCTTTACCTGGCACCTCTGGTTTGCCTCAGTCGCCAATACCCTGGCAGCCATGGTTGCCCTGGGGGATCTGATGTGGGCAATTTATTTCCTGATTTTTCTTTATCAGACCAGGGAACATGGATTGCTATAAGACCGGGAGGGGCGAAAAACCGGGCTGGCCAGACCGGAAGCGGCTGACACTGTTTTTAAGATGACCTAAACTCGCTGCGCGAAAAGCCGTTAAACTGCGGCCTTCGGTCCTCAAACAAAACGGCTTTTTACGCTCCGCAGCGTTAAGGCCATCTAAAAAAACAGCGCCTTTATGCCGCTTTCCGGCCTGTCCGGCCCTCAGTACCAACTTCGGAGTTTTTTAACATAATGAAATACTTGATATCAAAGAGACCATGCGCATGTTATTTCAGGTTTTTAAAACAAAAAAGAAAGGTATTTCTATTAAGTTTATTCTGGCAGTCCCCCACCCTGGTACCGAAGAATTAAAGATTAGGATAATTATTATTGACCCTGGCCGATCACTACTTCTGCCAATAGTCCTGCCTTATCAAAAACCAGTGTCGGTCATCTTTCATACCATTATTGTTGCCCCTGAGATTAATTGCTTTCAATGACTGACAGCTTTTTAGAGATCCAACGGACTTTTGATTTCTTTCAATGTTTTCGATTTTACAGTATGGGTATAAATCATAGTTGTTCTAACATCACTATGTCCCAAAAGCTCCTGAATTGTCCTGATATCATAATTTGCCTGGAGCAGATGACTGGCAAAACTGTGC
>JAKSAX010000230.1 GCA_022361395.1 Desulfobacterales bacterium
AATTGAATTCGGAGACAGCAGGGGCATTGAGATCCTGCTGGGACTGATTGCGGCAAAGGACGGTGTGGGGGCTGTACTGGCCAAAGGCATTGTCCATGCCGCCCGGACCTGGGATATGGAGGACCAGGCAGTTCATGTCAAGGGCATGGAACCGGCGGGATACGATCCCCGGGTGCTCAAGGGAATGGGCCTGGCCTATGCCTCGTCAGATCGCGGGGCCTGCCATCTGAGGGCGACCTTTTACAAACCTGAGCTGGCCGGGATGATCGATAAAGACCTGATCCAAGGCAAAGCCGGGCTGTTCATTGATTTCGAAGACCGCCTCACCCTGTTTGACGCCCTGATCCTCTGTAAATTTTACCGGGATCTGTATCCCTGGGAGCTGCTGGGGGAAATGATCCGGTCTGCCACAGGCATTGACGGATCAAAAGAATCCCTGTCCGCCATAGCCGGGAATATTGCCGGACTGGTCAGGGAGTTCAACCTCAGGGAGGGGATGACCCCCTTGGATGAGACCCTGCCAAAAGCCTTCCATACCCCGCTTGAGGATAATGGTGCCGTGATTACCGAAGAGCAGATGGCAACACTTATGGAAGAGTACCGTGAATTAAGGGGGTGGAATGAATAAGATGGCAGCCCCGTATCTCCTGTTTGATCTGGACGGCACCCTCAGTGATCCCCTTCAGGGGATTGCCCGGTCCATCAACTATGCCCTGGGGGCATTCGGATACCCTACAGAGCCGGAAGCTGACCTGGCCAGATTTATAGGACCGCCCCTGGATAAAACCTTTGCCCTTCTGGCCGGTACCGGTTCAGAGGATCATATCCGGGAACTGGTGACTAAATTCAGGGAACGGTTCGGGGATATCGGGTATAAGGAAAACACCCTGTATCCGGGTATCCCGCCGGTGCTTGAACAGTTGAAGGAAAGGGGGGTACCCATGGCGGTCTGTACCTCAAAGCGGGCGGACTTTGCCCAAAAGATCATCTCCATGTTTGATCTGGACCCTTATTTTGAATTTGTCAGCGGAGGGGATATCGGTATTTCCAAAGGGCAGCAGATTCAGGGCCTGGTCGGGCAGGACAGGATTTCCAGGTCCTCGATCATGATCGGCGACAGGGATGTGGATATTATCGCCGCCCGTGAAAACAGCCTGCCTGCCTGCGGCGTACTCTGGGGATACGGAAGCCGGGAGGAATTGGAAAGTGAAAATCCGGAGTATCTGGTTACCACTCCGGATGAATTAGAGGCGCTGTCATAAAGCAGGAATGAGCTGATTATGAAAATTGAAATTCGTCCGTTTACCGATCTGTACCGGGACGGGGTAGTGGATGTGATCCTGCCCATCCAGAAGGGTGAATTTAAGATTCCCATTACCCTGGAAGCCCAGCCGGATCTCCTGGATATCCCGGGGGCTTATCAGAAAGACCAGGGCAACTTCTGGGTGGCCCTGGCCGGAGAAGAAGTTGTGGGAACCATTGCAATCATTGATTTGGGAAACGGGGTGGGGGCCCTGCGCAAGATGTTTGTCAAAGACGCCTTTCGCGGCAGGGAACAGGGGGTGGCGGATATGCTGCTCAGTGTGCTGCTGGACTGGTGCGGGAACAAGGGGTTCAGGGATATATTTTTAGGGACCACGGAAAAATTTCTGGCAGCCCACAGGTTCTATGAAAAAAACGGGTTTTCAGAGGTGGCAAAGAGAGCGTTGCCTTCAAGGTTTCCCGTCATGGAAGTGGACACCAGGTTTTATCATTATCCGGTGGACAGCTAGAACGTCACCATTACAACTAAGGAGGGATTCATGGGTATTAACATTCTCGGCATTTCAGGCAGTCCAATAAAAAACAGTAATACCGACCGCCTGGTCAAGGCGATGATGGCGGCAACGGGGTGCGGGGGGGAGTTCGTCAAACTGAGCGATGTCAATGTCCGGCCCTGTCTGGGGTGCAAGCAGTGCGTGCCGGACAATATCTGCAAGGTTGAGGATGATTTTCAGGCCCTTTCCCTGAAGATTCAGGATGCCGGGGCCATTGTTTTCGGGGCCTACACCCCC
>JAKSAX010000059.1 GCA_022361395.1 Desulfobacterales bacterium
AGGTGAAGTTATTTTTGCGCGATCCCTAAGAAGAGTTCTTCAGGCTTTATCCGGGTTAACTTACCTACCGCCGTCAGGGGTTAAACCGTCACCCGGACCCATTTCTGAATGGCGGCAAACACCACTTCGCGCTTGATGGGTTTTGTTAGAAAATCATTCATACCGACCTGCCTGCACCTGCGTTTAAAATCATCAAGCACATTTGCGGTCAGTGCCAGAATAGGCACAGGGTCAATGCCGGTTGCACGTTCATGGGAACGAATCTTTTCAGTGGCCTCAAATCCGTCCATTACCGGCATATTGATGTCCATAAGCACCAGGTCATACTGGTTGGGAGCCAGAACATAAGCGGTCAGGGCTTCTTTCCCGTGCCTGGCGATTTCCACCTGATACCCGGCCCGGGTCAGCATGAGCATGGCCATTTTTTGGTTCACCGGGTTGTCTTCCACGAGAAGGATAACGGCATCCATCTTCTTATTTTCTGAAAGAGAGTGGGTGGTCAGCATTGCTTCACCGCCACTGCAGGTATTTTCCTTAATCATGGGCATACCCATGATGTGAGCGGCCATCTCAAGTAAAGACTGCTTTCGCGCCGGTTTCGGAATAAAGCCTTTAAAGCCGCTTTCATCAAAAATTCTGGCGATTCCCGGAAAAGGCACGGCACAGGCCATCCAGTTAAAGGGAAAGTCACCGGGATCTGTCCCTTTCATAAGGGCCGGAATATCCCGGGTTCCCGGCTTGACGGATTTGCCGAAATCCAGAATCCCCAGATCATACTTTGGAATATCGGCAGCCGGATCTGCAAGCTCACTCAAAATAAGGGGCAGTTTTCCAATGGCCTTGATATCCACCTGCATACCGGCAGCGGTCAGCAGGTGGCTCAGAATTTCCGAGGCATCGGATCCGGTGGATACCACAAGCACATTTTTTCCTCTGAGTCCGGCCGGCCGTATCCGTTGCCGCTGGGTAATCTCACCGATTTTGAGCTGGGTATTGAAATAAAAGGTGGATCCTTTTCCCTTGGCAGACTCCACCCAGAGGTCCCCTCCCATTTTCCTGGCAATATTCCGGCTGATGGCAAGCCCTAAACCGGTTCCTCCGTAGCGGCTGGTAATATCATCCTCACTTTGGATAAAGGGCTCGAAAATAGAGGTGTGGTTCTCGGATGAAATGCCGATCCCCGTATCGGCAACAGCAATGGTCAGCAGTGTATGGGACGCCTCCACGCTCTCGGCATCCAGGCTCAGGGTGATACTGCCCCTGGGGGTGAATTTCACCGCATTTCCCAGCAGGTTGAGGAGGACCTGCCGGAACCTGTGCGGATCCCCGACCACCTTTCCGGGAACGGTATCTGAAATCCGGCAGAGAATTTCCACCCGGGATTCATCCACCTGGGTTCTGACCACATCAATGGTGTCAAAACAGAGCACCTCCGGGTCAAAGGCTATGTCCTCAAGAAACAGTTTTCCCGATTCCACCTTGGAAAAATCAAGAATATCGTTGACCACTGACAGCAGGGTGTCGCAGGAGAATTTGGCACTTTCAAGAAAAGATTTCTGTTCCTTGTCCAGGGAGGTATCCATGAGCATATCCGTGTATCCCACGATTCCGTTCAACGGGGTCCGGATCTCATGACTCATTGCCGCCAGAAAAAATGTTTTGGCCTTAGAGGCCTCTTTGGACTCTTCGGCCAGCCGGTTTGCCCGCTCCATGGCCTTGCGGAGCTGTTCATTGGTCTCTTCAAGGTCGATAAGGTGCTTTTTTTCCCTTGCGATCCGCTTGATCCTGGCAAGGGTTGAGTTGATGTTAAAGGGTTTGGTCATGTAATCCGAGGCACCGGCATCCATGATATCCACATAGGAGTACTCCGAGGCGTATCCGGTCATAATGATGAAATCTATGGCCGGATTAAATTCCTTTACCTTTTTCAGCAGCTCGATTCCGTCCATCCCGGGCATGGAGATGTCGGAGATGACCAGATCAAAATCCGGCTCTTCATCATTTGAGATAATCTGCCAGGCCTTTTCAGCGTCAGGCATCTCTTTACAGATAAATCCCACCCTTGCCAGGGCCTTGGTCAGCAAGACCCTGAGACTGGGTTCATCGTCAACCACGAGGATCCGCTTAATGGGCAGATCCTTTGTTATGTCTGACCCGTTATTCATTCACCCGTTCAACGTAGGCCCTGGTCCGGGTATCAATCTTAACCAGCTGTCCTTCATTCACAAAGGGAGGAACCTGGATCTCAAATCCGGTTTCAACTGTGGCAGGTTTTGTATCTCCGGTGGCTGTATCCCCTTTGGCCCAGGGTTCGGCCGTAACCACACGGAGTACCACGAAATTGGGCAGGGTCACGCCGATGGGATTCCCGTTGTGAAGGAGTACCGAGCATACCGTATTTTCCTTGAGAAGGTCTGTACCGTCACCCATCTGCTCCTTTGTCAGGAAAATCTGTTCATAGTTGGTGGAGTTCATGAAGCACCAGGTATCTTTATCTGCATAGAGATATTCCATATCCAGCTCTTCAAGATCAGCCTTTTCAAACTTATCCCCTGACCGGTAGGTGCGCTCAAACTGGGACCCGTTGATCATGTTTTTAAGCTTACACTTGTACAGGGACTGGCCTTTTCCCGGCTTTTTAAATTCAAACCCGACAATTACATGGGGATCCCCGTCAATCTCAATTTTCAGGCCTTTTCTCAAATCACTGGCTAAATACATCTATTGCTCCTAATTATTATAAAATAAAGATGTTATCAAAGTGTTCCTAATAAAGCATAATACGGTCATATTGGCAAGATCGACTTAAAAACAACTTGCTTTTTTGACCGGTTTATAGGAAAATTTCTCGATTTAGAATTTTAAACCCTTGTAGGATATAAATCATGATCATTGTAATTGATTTCGGATCACAATTCAATCAGCTGATTGCCCGGCGTGTCAGGGAGAACAACGTCTACTGCCAGGTGGAGCCCGCTGATATTACCATTGATAAAATAGAAGAGATGAACCCTGTGGGTATTATTCTCTCAGGCGGCCCTTCATCCATTTATGAAGAGAACAGCCCCACCATAGATGCCGGGATCTTTGATCTTGGCGTCCCCGTCCTCGGCATCTGCTACGGCATGCACTACATGGTCCAGACCCTGGGCGGCACCATCAAAGGCGCGGAAAAACGGGAATACGGGTTTGCCGAACTGACAGTCAAAGAAGCCGCCGACCCACTGTTCAAGGACATGGATGCCAAATTCCAGTGCTGGATGAGTCACGGCGATTCTGCAAAGGAACTGCCTGAGGGCTTTGTGGTCACGGCATCCACGGATAATACAGAGATTGCAGCCATAGCCAATCATAAAAAGAAATTTTACGGCCTTCAGCTCCATCCGGAGGTGGAACACTCCGTCAACGGGTCACTCATGATCAGGCACTTTCTCTTTGACGTGTGTAATTGTGAAAAGAACTGGACCATGAAATCATTCTCAGACGGCGCCATTGCCCAGATCAAGGATGCCGTGGGAGATAAAAAGGTGATCATGGGCCTGTCCGGCGGTGTGGATTCCTCTGTGGCCGCCACCCTCATTCATAAGGCCGTGGGTAAAAACCTTTACTGCATCTTTGTGGACAACGGGCTTTTGCGGGAAAACGAAAAGGAAAACCTTGAACTCAGCCTGACCAGCAACCTGGACATGAACATCAAGTTTGTGGATGCCAGGGAAAAGTTCCTTACAGCCCTTAAAGGGGTGACGGACCCGGAAAAAAAGCGGAAGATCATCGGCAACCTCTTTATTGAAGTATTTGATGCCGAGGCAAAAAAAATAGAGGGCGCCCAGTTCCTGGGCCAGGGAACCTTATACCCAGATATCATCGAATCCAAGTCAGCCTTTGGCGGGCCGACCTCCATTATCAAATCCCACCATAACGTCGGCGGCCTGCCTGAAGAGATGAATCTCAAGCTTATAGAACCGCTGCAGCTTCTGTTCAAGGATGAGGTCAGAAAACTCGGGCTTGAACTGGGGATAAACGAGGACCTGATCTGGCGCCAGCCTTTTCCCGGCCCCGGGCTTGCCATCCGGATCATGGGAGATATTACCGAAGACCGCCTTGAGGTATTAAGAAAGGCAGACACCATTCTTCTGGAAGAGATCAGGGCAGCCGGCCTTTACAGAGAGTTATGGCAGTCATTTGTCGTGCTCCTGCCGGTAAAGAGTGTCGGTGTCATGGGAGACAAGCGGACCTTTGCCAATTGCGTTGCAATCCGTGCAGTCACCTCAAACGATGCCATGACTGCGGACTGGGCCAAGCTTCCCCATGATCTCCTGGGTAAAATCTCCAACAGAATCATTAATGAAGTTGATAAAATCAACCGGGTTGTTTTTGACATCACCTCCAAACCTCCCGGCACAATTGAATGGGAATAAATCCGGAATAACCACACATGGACGACAGCAGCCTTCGGGACTATCGGAGCGATGTATCCCAGCTCCCGGAAAATGAGGACACCGACGCGGATATCCACCAGGCCTCAATGTACCATCAGGAGATAAACACCCTGAAAATTGAGAAGCTTTCACAGCGGATAACCATCATCACCATCATCCTTCCCTGTATTATCATTGCGGTACTGGCATTTGCCTATATTGACATGAAAGAGCGGGTGGTGGACGTGGATGAAACCAAGGGCACCCAGGTCGCCAAGATGGCCCAAAAGCTTGAGGAGAAGATGAATGCCCTGGATGTCCGCATAGCCAAGGCAAAGTTTCAACTGGACGAGAAACTGCCCCAGGTGGACAAGCGGAGCCAGTCCCTTGAAAACCAGCTGGCAAAAATATCCGCAGCCAAAGCAGATCTGAAAGCCCTGAACACCGCTGTTGCCGGACTGGAAAAGCAGATAAAGGCAAATGCGGGCCGGGACAAAGCCACCCTGGCCTCTATGCAAAAGAGCAATAAAGAGCTTTTAGGGGCCATAAAACAGAATAGCGCCGGTTTTAAATCCCAGGCCGACCAGCTCAAGGAAGAGATGCAGCTATTCAAAGAAGAGTTTGATGCCAGGCTTCTTGAACTCTCCGCTTATGAACAACAGATTGCAGCCCTGAACAAAAGCACAAGCCTTCTGGACAAACAGCTGAAAACCCTGAAAAAGGATAGTGAACTGGCCAGGTCCCGCAGTTTTGAACAGATGCGCCTGTCACTTGAACAGATGATTCAGGAACTGGATGCAAAAATCCAAAAGCAAAAGCCTGCGGCATCATCTTCTTCAGGCCAGGGGGCTGCCGTAACTCCGGCAGTCCCCCCAAAAACGGCGGAGCAGCCTTCAAAGCCTGTTCCCCAGCTGGATACCGGAAACGCCCCATCCATATCTGAGGAAACCCTTACCCAGTAAGCGGTGATGCCGTCTCCGGTGCCAGATGACACCTTTACCACCCAATGAAACAGGCCGGAAGCATACAGAAACCCAACTGATCCGTTCCGGTCTCGGTTTCAGCGCTTCCTACCTGGCGGTGCAGTACCTGACTGCGCATATCGCCGATTTTCCGGAGACCATTACCGGCCGGACCATTGAGGCGCTGGCAACCGTATTGGAATCAGACAGGTTTTCCGGGAAAAAACAGGTTCTTTTTCTTTACGGGGAAGCTGCCGACGCCATGACAGCCATAGCACGGCACCCCCAAAACCAGGTATCAGGTTCAATCCTTCCGCGGCTGCACGCCCTGCTGTCGGCCTCTTCGGGAAAACGGCTCAGGGCCGTGGGACAGGCCCTGGGCAGGCTGCCTGTTCAGCTCCGGGGCCCTGAAGGCAAAGAATTGCCGGCACAAGCCCCCCTGCCCATCGAATTTCCGGATCTTGTGTCCCGGTTTGTAACCACGGGAGAACCCACGCTCTCCTGGAAGGGCCGCAGTCTCCTGATCCTGGATGGCCACCGCCCTTGCGGCGTAATTAAGTTTGCCAACTCCAGGGGCAATGTGGCAGAACTGGTCCGTGAGGCCGGATGGCTGGACTACTTCAATATCAACACCATCAGTGCTGATGACCCCTTCCGGGTGCCGGCTCCCGTAAAACGCGACGGCCGGGTCCTGTTTCAACTCACCCCTCCCCTGCCCTCGGACGGACCCGAGGGAATATACAAGGGCCTCTGTATCGCCTTTGTTCCATGTGACGGCTATTTTGACTACCCCAACGAGCAACCCCGTAAGTGGCCGGTGGACAGGATAAAAAACATATTTTTTAAAAACGCCCGTCTCCTGGGGGCACTCACTGCCAGAGGGATGATTCACACCGCCCTGATCCCGCTGTTCCACAACCGGGTCCAACAGGGACGGCGAAATGACAACGGCGCCTATCTCTGGGAACATGGCGGGCGGCTTGACCAATGGCTGGACTCCTGCCGCTACCCCAACTTTGCCGCATCAGGGTTAAGGGATTTTGAGCACCTGATCCGGGTAAAGGACAGCCGGGAACTGAGGCACTATATCGGCGAACATCTTCTGAGTTTTATCCTGGTTGCCGGCAGCTATTTCAGAAACCATGATCCGGGACGCCGCGGAAAAGACAATAACCAATCCCCCCGGGATACCAGGGATCTGTTTTGCCCTGCATTGTTCAATGAATTGCTCCTGGGCATCAGCCGGTCTTATTTCAGTGGGCTTGTGGACAGACCCTTTCCCCCTGGCCTGACATCCGAACTTATCCGGCGAACCCGCGGGCTGACCGGAGACCTGGTTGCAGCCATGGGTGTGGATGACAACATGGAAGAGAGGCTCAGGGTCAGGGACCAGGAACGGATGAGCAGTTCAGATTTCCGTGATTTTTTAACGAAACGGGGCGTAACAGATATCCCGGCAAAGGGAGAGAGGGACATTACCCTTGAAACAGGTCCCCACCTGGGCGGTTTTAACCAGCCGATTTCAGTTCCCGGATTGATTGATTACCTGTTCTGGTTTTCCGCACTCTGTGTTTCCCATTGTTTTATAAAGGAAAACAAGTTGAAAGCATAGCTGAATTGGGGTATATTCCAGTCAATGGGTATATAATCATAAAGGAACTGACATGTCCAAACAACACCCTGAATGCCCGCTCTACAATCATGCGACCTGTAAAGAGCTTCACAATCCAAAGCTGTGCGCCATCATCCGTGACGATAAAGTCTGCCTGAAAAAACAACAGAAACCCAAAAAGGAATGCAGCAAATCCTGAGGTTTACCTGACCAAAAGCCTGTCGCCGGGGTGGATTACTTTTTTATAGGAAAAACGGTTCAACTTCAGGAGTGCGGACAGCGTCATATTATAATGCTTTGCAATCCCGATCAGGCTCTCTCCCGGCCTAACCACATGAAACCTTACCTTATCCTGCTTTTTCATGGCCTTATGAAGGGCTGAAAACCTTGATTTAAACCCCTTTTCCATCCCCTTTGGCACCAGTATGGTTGTTTTACGCCCTTCAAGATAATATCCCCTTATCTGGGGGTTGTAATCTTTCAGCGTCTTAAATGATATATTTGCAGCATCGGCTATCAGGGAAAGCGGAATCTCCTGTTTCAGGGTAAAATTTATCTTTGAATAGGTAAATACCGGGTAAAGATCCCCTGCCCGGATATGAAACCCATAGGCTTCGGGATGTTCAATCACCATTTTGGCTGCAGCGATTTTCAGCACATACCGCTGGGTTTCCAAAGGCAGGTAGAGAGAGAAAAAATCCCGGGTACCCTGGGCTTCAATCTCGGTACTTAATCCGAATTCGCCCATGTTATAGGCAGCAAGGGCCAGAAGCCAGGAACCGAACTCCGTTTGAAGTTTTTTTAAATACAGGCCGGCTGCCCGGGTTGAGGTGAACAGGTTCCTTCGCTCATCGATTTTACTGTCGATCCGCAGCCCGTATCTGCGCCCCGTGCTTTTCAGAAACTGCCAATACCCCACCGCGCCTTTTCCCGACCGGCTGTGGGGGCGAAGCGCACTTTCCACAATCGGGACGTACTTCATATCAAGGGGCAGATTCTCCTCTTTAAGTATTTTTTCAATCAGCGGGAAATACCGGTTGGCCCGTTTCAGCCAGAGGATTACCTGGGGCCGGTTCCAGGCAGCCAGCATCACCTCTTTTTCAAGCCGCTCCCGGACTTCGGTCTGTCCATAGGGAATAAGTTCACCACACAATAGTATATCCCCTGAAAACCGTACAGAATCAAGCAGCGGGGGGATGGGCCGGGCACCGACCGGTTTGGTGATCGTATCCTTTGCAGCCAGAGGGGCCGCACACAGGCAAATAAAGAGGCAGACGGTTATAAGTATGAAACGCCTCATCAATCGTATCTCCGGAAAAATTACAGGTTGATGTTCATCGCAATTTCGAGCGAATATCATGGCATTATCCGGCTGAAAAATCAAGAACCGGCAAACCGTGGTTATAGCGATTCCATCACTTCAACCCGGCACAATGATCGGAAAAACGTATTGGCAATCGCTATAATTGTTTTTGTGTGGTATACAAAAGGGACCTTTTATCTCAATTATCAGCAATTGACGTTAACATTAAAGAAGGAGCAATATGGCTGAAACAAAAGAAGAGACGGTTCTGAACTTCCTTAACAGCGCCTATGACGGATATGAAATCGATCCCCGGGAAAACGCGATAACGGTATCATACGATTTTATCTTTGACACAGGGACGGCTAAAATCATCATGAAACTCGGGCGAAAACGCTGGGATGATTCCGACGGTACGGCTATTGTGGATTATCTAAAATCCAAGGAGCAGCAGATCAACAGCGCACTTTTAACCAATGAGGATGCCATCCTTTCAATGAAATAACCGGTACGGAATCCAGGGAACTTTGCAAGCCGGTAACCGCCAATTTGCTTCAAACTATTGACAAAACCCTTGTTCACGGCCTATTTAAGCCATGAAATGGCTGAAACTGATTGACGAACAGTCTATAATTAACTACAACCATACAAGCAATATAAGAATTGGGATCACCGGAATAAAAAATGCCTACGAATTTTTCCTTAAATATCGTTAAACTATTTGCCTTTGCAGCAGTGGTGGCACTGGTGATGTCCTTTGGCGGCCGCCAGGCAGGGTTTATCACTTACGGGCTGCTCAATCCGCCGGATGATCCTCCCAAATATGAAGATCACATACAGGGTTACAAGTACAGGCCTGTAACGCCACCGGCCGAACCGGCAGTTGCTGAACCTGAAAAGACACCCCCGGTTGTTGTCAATAAAACAACCCCGGTTGTTGATACAACCCCGGTCGTTGTTAAAAAATCAGTGCCGGCAAAGGGTCCTGCCTCTCCCGTAAAACCGGTACCTCTAATCCAGACTACCCCGAACAAATCGCCTAAGCCGGGTATAAAGCCTAAGGATCAGCCGG
>JAKSAX010000356.1 GCA_022361395.1 Desulfobacterales bacterium
ACCGGCTTATACTTTTATGACAACGATGTAATTGATATTGCAAGGCAGGTTCGGCCCTCCGGTCGCGGGGAACTGGAAATCACCGATGTAAACAATGCCTATCTTTCCAGGGGAGATCTTCGGGTTGAGATTTTTTACCGGGGAACTGCCTGGCTGGATACAGGCACCCATGACGCACTTTTGGATGCCGGAACATTCATAAAAGTGGTTGAGGATCGGCAGGGATTGAAAATAGCCTGTCTTGAAGAGATTGCCTTTCGGATGGGGTGGATTACACTGGAACAGCTGGCAAAAAGAGCAGCCCCTCTAAAGGGAAACGGATATGGTCAGTATTTGCTTAATCTTGTGAAACAGCCACAAATTAAATGAAGTATACCCCGATGCACATACCGGATATGGTGATGATGACTCCTGATGTCCACAGTGACGAAAGAGGATGTTTTCTGGAAGTTTTCAAAGATGACGTCTTTCGGGAAAAGGTGGCGGACGTCACTTTTGTTCAGGAAAATCAAAGCGACTCGGTAAAAGGAACCCTGAGGGGCCTCCACTACCAGATCAGCCGGACACAGGGAAAAATAATAAGGGTAACATCCGGTGTTGTTTTTGATGTGGGGGTTGACCTGAGAAAATCCTCACCGTTTTTTGGGAAATGGGTAGGTGTCACACTATCCTCGGAATCAAAAAACATGCTTTGGCTGCCGCCGGGTTTTGCCCATGGATTTTATGTGATGAGTGAACAGGCACAATTGATCTATAAATGTACGGATTATTATGCTCCGGAGCATGAAAGGACGCTGATGTGGAATGATCCGGAAATCGGTATAAAATGGCCGTTAAGCCGGGAAGAAATGATGCTGGTTTCGGAAAAGGATAAAAACGGTGTCAAATTGAAAGATGCCGAGGTCTTTTCGTGAAGGTGCTGTTATTGGGGGCAACCGGGCAGCTGGGATGGGAACTGACCAGAACCTGTCCGGCTGACATAGAGATTCACACCTGTGATCATCCGAAAGTCGATTTTACGAGTACGTTAAGTATCAGGAACTGTGTTAACCGGGATCGGTTCGATTACATCATAAATGCCGCAGGTTACACTGCCGTGGATAAGGCGGAAGCAGAAAAAGGGCTTGCCCGTCAAATAAATGCCGAGGCTGTTGAGTTGCTGGCGGGGCTTTGCAAAAACAACAATATAAAACTGGTTCATATCTCAACGGATTTTGTTTTTAAGGGCACCCACTATAAACCCTATCTGCCTGATGACATCACTGAGCCGCAATCTGTATACGGCCGTACAAAACTGGCTGGGGAAAAGGCTGTTCGGAGAATACTGGGCAAAGATGCATTTATTATCCGGACAGCATGGTTGTATTCAGTGCATGGCCACAATTTTGTGAAGACCATGATCCGCTTAATGGATGAAAAAGATCAGTTGACCGTGGTTGATGATCAGGTCGGAACCCCTACCTGGGCAAAGGGCCTTGCAAATGTCATTTGGGCATCAATTGCCACCTGCCAACAGGGGATAAATCACTGGACAGATGCCGGTTCGGCCTCCTGGTACGATTTTGCCGTGGCCATTCAGGAAGAAGCATTGGCGCTTGGCCTGCTGAGCAAAGAGATTCCGATCATTCCAATCAACACCGACGATTATCCCACACCTGCCAAACGTCCGTATTATAGCATACTGGATAAAAGGTATTTTTTAAAGAAAACAGGGATCCGTCCGGTTCACTGGCGAAAACAGCTGCGGAAAATGTTAAAAGAACTTGTAGGAGAAATAATTTGAGAAGGCTTCTTGTTACAGGGGGCGCCGGTTTTATCGGTACCAATTTTGTTTATTACTGGAAGAAAAAATATCCTGAGGATCTTGTTATTGTTCTGGACGCCCTGACCTATGCCGGAAATATAGAAAATCTTGATCAAATAAAGAACTGTCCGGGATTCCTCTTTGTCCACGGTAATATCCTGGATCAGAATCTCGTGGGCGGTATACTTAGGGATCATGGTGTTGACACCATTGTTCATTTTGCAGCAGAATCCCATGTTGACAGGTCTATCCACGATCCGGATGCATTCATCCGGACCAACGTGCTAGGCACACATTCTCTTTTAAAGGCAGCCAAAACCTGCTGGCTTGATAAAGGATCCGGTAAGCCCCACAGGTTTCATCATGTCTCCACGGATGAGGTATACGGGACATTAGAGGTAAATGCGCCGCCGTTTACAGAAATGACGCCCTATGCGCCGAATTCTCCCTATGCTGCCAGCAAAGCCTCTTCGGACCATCTGGTGAGGGCTTATCATAAGACCTATGGCCTTGGAACCACTATCAGCAATTCTCCTTTTATTTCGCTTTTAATTGGCAAAATCGGTCAATTTACACAACTTTTTCGTTTGGTTGTGCTTTGAAAATGGAATAATAATTACCTAGAGACAATACAGTGTAAAGAATTGTTGAGAAAAATAGCAAAAACTTGCCAACTTATGACACAAAAGGTACTTTAAA